>NZ_JAKJTA010000004.1:0-397775 GCF_050337555.1 Vibrio profundum | reverse complement strand
CACAAACAAACGGTATCTGTGAACGCTTCCACAAGACCATATTGAATGAGTTCTACCAAGTGACGTTCAGAAAGAAGCTGTACGGTTCGATGGAAGAGTTACAGAAAGATCTGGACGAATGGATGGACTACTACAACAATCATCGTACCCATCAAGGGAAAATGTGCTGTGGCAGAACGCCAGCTGCAACCTTAGAAGATGGGAAATCAATCTGGGCTGAAAAAAATCTAGACCAGATATAACCTGACAGGCACCAAGTCAAAAGTGGGTAACTGTCAGATCAAGTCTGAGTTAGTACAATTGATGCCCCCTAGTTGTCTCTAAAATTCTAGATTTCATCTCACTCTAAAATTTTAACTCTCTTTTCATTCGGTTTCATGATGGGCGAATACTGTTCATCACTATGCATCTCTGAGTTTACTCGGGTATAACGTTTGAAAATTTTACTCTATTTGAGAAGTTTCCCTATGAAACTCCCTCAAAGAGGAGACAATGTATGCTTTTTCTTGATTTAGGCCTTATGGCTCTTGTTGCGGGCCTTTTAGTTGGCTTGATTGGCGGCAGTGCTAGCCTAGTGTTAATTCCAGTTTTGTTGGTGTTTTTTTCCCACATGATGGGAAACAGTGAAGTGGCTTTGCATTACGCGACCACGACTTCTCTGGCCATTTCGTTAGTCAGCAAAGTCTTTTCTCTTTGGCTGCAGCACAAACAAGGACTCCTAAACTGGACGTTGTACAAACAAATTGTGCCCATTTTAAGCCCGGGGCTGCTTGTTGGCGCCGCTTTTTCACACTGGATACCGGAACGATATGTTACTGTCATGCTTGCATCGATGATGGCGCAAGTTGGGTATAGCATGCTGCCCGAGCGAACTCAGCTCTTAGATAACCACAAATCCCTATCTAAACGAATGAGCGCCAAAATTGGAGTGGTGTCTGGCTTGCTGGGTGTCAGCGGTAATGAATTGACGGTTTCTTCATTGGTGAATAGAGGCGTAGATGTGAATTCGGCATGTATGATGGGATCTTTGGTGAGCAGCTCTGTCTCTTTCATATTGGTTGTGGTTGGAATGCTGAGGACCCCTGCTGTTTCTATTCCGAACTCCCAGTACCAGATAGGTTACCTTTACTTACCCGCCATCGTGATTATGGCTCCTATCGCAGTGCTCAGTTCTAAGCTGGCTGCAAAATGGGTGATAAAATTGAGGAAGGAGCAACTCCAGTTTTTATTTTCGGTAGTAATGTTTCTTTGTGCGATTCGTACCTATATATTCTAAGCTATAGCTTCTAACGGATCCGCACTTAAAAAGAAGTTACGTACGTCACCAACGGGTTCAGCCTCACCCATCTTATAAGATCTGAAAACTTTCCAACGTTTGCACACTACTTAGAGCAAATAAAAGAGAGCCGTCGCACATTAAACACAGTGGCGTTCTTGATTGGCAATTATCGTAATTGTTGGAAAATTTGGTTGCGCTAGCATGTCTGCATCCCAACATAAATCGGTGAAAGTCATGACGGAATATTTTAAAGATATTGAGAAAGTTCAGTTTGAAGGCAAAGAGTCACACAATCCATTAGCGTTTAAAGCGTATGATCCAGAGAAAGTGATTTTGGGTAAAACCATGGCCGAGCACCTGCGTTTTTCTGCTTGTTATTGGCACAACTTCTGCGGTTTGGGGACTGACCCATTTGGCAGCGCGACGTATGAAAGGGAGTGGCTAAAAGGTAGCTCTCCAATGGAGATCGCCACTAACAAAGCGGATGCGGCGTTTGAATTTTTCAGCAAACTGAATATACCGTACTACTGTTTTCATGACATCGATGTTGCTCCTGAAGGCGGGCACCTACGTGAGTACATCGAAAACTTCGGATATATGGTCGATTATCTAGAGAAGAAACAGGATGAAACGGGCCTTAAGTTACTTTGGGGTACGGCCAATGCGTTTTCAAACCCTCGTTACATGTCAGGTGCAGCCAGCAACCCGAATCCAGAAATTTTTGCTTATGCCGCGACACAAATTTTCAATGCAATGAGCGCGACTCATCGTCTTGGCGGAGAGAACTATGTGTTGTGGGGTGGGCGTGAAGGCTATGAAACGTTGTTAAACACTGATCTTCGTCAAGAGCGTGAACAGCTTGGTCGAATGATGCAGTTAGTGGTGGAGCACAAGCATAAGATTGGATTCAAAGGGACAATTCTAATTGAGCCAAAACCTCAAGAACCAACCAAGCATCAATACGATTATGATGTGGCGACGGTTTATGGTTTCTTGAAGCAGTATGGTCTTGAGAATGAAATCAAAGTCAATATTGAAGCGAACCATGCGACGCTGGCGGGTCACAGCTTCCAGCATGAAGTCGCGACTGCGATCTCGTTGGGTATTTTTGGCTCTATCGATGCAAACCGCGGCGACGCGCAGCTGGGCTGGGATACCGATCAGTTCCCAAATAGTGTCGAAGAAAACACTTTAGTGATGTACGAAGTTCTAAAAGCGGGCGGATTTAACACTGGCGGTTTGAACTTTGATGCTAAGTTGCGTCGTCAGTCAACAACAGAAGCTGATATGCTGATCGGTCACATCGGTGGCATGGATACGATGGCGTTGGCGTTAGAAAGAGCGGCTAAAATGATCGGTAACGATTATTTGGCAAACAATGTTGCTGATCGCTACAGTGCGTGGAATGGTGAGTTGGGATCTAATATTCTCAATAAAAACTTTTCGCTAGAAGATATTGCCAGCTATGCACTGCAACATGATCTCAACCCTAAAGAAGTCACTGGCAGTCAAGAAGCATTGGAAAACTTTGTCAATCAAATGATTTTCTCGTAACGCTATTTATACGCAGTAAGAATTAAAAAGGGCGACACTAATATGTCGCCCTTTTTGCGTTTTTGTCGTCAATTATCAGATAGTTCATGGCAGAAAGGATGGACAATCTGCGTGAGAGGTGAAGTGTAAGGGGCATGGCTGACAGTTATCGATCGTGTTCACATTGCGATCATTCTAGGGGCGCTGAAAATCACAGATGACAGTTTTAGCAATATCAATGACGGTTTACGTAATACAGCTCTGACTGGCAATTTTCCACAATGGGTTTAAATCATAAACAGGGAACATTGAATGAAAAAGTCGACAAATTTACTTCTTATTACCGCGGTGGCTGCGCTTGGGGGGCTGTTGTTTGGTTATGATACTGCAGTGGTTGCGGGCGCTGCTGAATCATTACAGGTCTATTTTCATTTAACGCCAGCTGAATTAGGTTTTGGTGCGTCTTCGGCCTTGATTGGCTGCGTGATAGGCGCCGTTTTTGCAGGCTGGCTGAGCACCAAGTATGGACGAAAAGGTGCTCTGCTGTTGGCCGCTGTGGCGTTTTTTGTTTCAGCGATTGGTACGGCACTCCCATTTTCGTTCGAATCTTTTGTGTTCTTCCGTATTGTGGGTGGCATTGGGGTGGGGATTGCTTCCATGGTGTCACCGATGTTTATCGCAGAAATTGCACCTCCGAAAAAGCGCGGTGCGTTAGTATCGTGCAACCAATTTGCGATTGTGTTTGGCATGTTGCTTATTTATTTCGTGAACTATGGCATCGCCTTGCTTGGAGACGATGCTTGGCTCAATGCGATTGGCTGGCGCTGGATGTTTGCTAGTGGTGTCGTACCGGCTAGCGTATTTTTCATTTTGTTAATGTTCATTCCTGATACCCCACGCTGGTTGGCAATGAAGGGCCGTAAAGACGAAGCGAAAGATTTGCTATGTCAAATCAACGAAGGCGCTGACATTGAACCGCAGTGGCAAGAAATCGAACAATCGTTGGTGTCGAATACCAAAAAAGTCAGCATTATGAAATCGGGTTTTTCTGGTGTGCTGTTTGTTGGTATCGCGCTTAGCATATTGCAGCAGGTGACAGGCATAAACGTGTTTATGTATTACGCACCTGTGATATTTAAGAGCCTATCCTCATCGGGTACCGATCTGGCGATGCTACAAACCATTATGGTTGGCGCAGTGAACTTAGTGTTTACCGTTATTGCCATTGTTACCGTGGATAAATTTGGTCGCAAACCGTTGATGATGATTGGGGCGGGCATTATGGCTGTCTCGATGTTTGCCATTGGCACCGCTGCTTACATGCATGCCGTGGGCGGTTATCTCATCGTTTTTGTTCTTGGCTATATTGCCGCTTTTGCTTTATCGCTTGGGCCAGTGACTTGGGTGTTGCTGTCGGAAATCTTCCCGAATAATATCCGCTCGAAAGCGTTATCAATTGCTGTATTTGCCCAATGGGTTGCGAACTACCTTGTGTCGCAAACCTTTCCAATGATGAACGCGAAATCATCCTACTTGCATCAAGCGTATCATGGCGGTTTTCCATTCTGGTTGTATGGCGCATTTGGCATTGTCACTATCATTTTTGTCGCCAAATGGGTGCCAGAGACACGCGGAAAATCGTTAGAAGAATTGGAGCAAATCTGGCAGCGTAAAGGAGGCAAGGCGTCTGAATCAGCTCCTTCTGTACAAGTGAGTTAGTTTTATAATATTTGATTCTGAATTATTCTCTAAGCCGGCGTTCGTGAGCGCCGGCTTTCTATAAACTGAATCAAAAATGGCATTTAATAATGATTCGCATGTTATTTGTCCCGCACCAGTTTCGAGTTTAATGCCAAGTTAAGCCGTTTTGGGGTGGCATTGCGCGAGACGTTAGATCAAGACTTTTGGGCTCAAGCACTTTGTTTAAAACAGCAACTAAGGTTGATGGAACAGGGCGCACGGATAGCCAATATACTTCCTTTTATACGCGAGTGGTAGAGTCATTACCGCAAGTAAAAGCGTGGGCAAAGTGTATCCCGAATATTTCATGGCTCAATGACGATTTACTATAAAGGGTGAACGCTATAATACTGAGATCATGGACTCATCTATTAATCTATCCCCTCCAGACTTTAAGATTCAACGGTGTTGACTGTCTGCCTGTCCTACGCCTTTCTATGAATGACGCAGTTATTATCTGAATTCAGGCATTATTGGTCGAATCTACTCGTTATTTTCAATCTGTTATTCAGATAGACTCTCAAAATCGTAAATCTCTGTGTATACGCTACTACCCATGTTAACTAATTGTATTTTATATGGTTATTTTTTGGCACATAACCTGCTCTATCAAGGAAAGATTTCAAAATGTAATGCGATTGAGGTTTTTCATGAAGGACAAGACTAAGCAGGGAATGACGGTGATACATGTTGTACAGCATCTTGCTCCGGGGGGGGTAGAAAGTTTGGCGCTCGACTTACTGAAGTTTTCCCCTCCAAAAGTGAACTCGATGATCATCAGCCTAGAAGGCAGTAAACAAGAGTCCATTTGTCGTTGGCCAAAACTCGAACGCTACAGCGATAACATCATGTTCTTGGAGAAGGGCTCCGGTGTGCGTTTCAGTATCGTATCTTTGTTGGCGAAAATATTTTCTATCGTAAAACCAGACGTGGTGCATACCCATCATATAGGCCCCCTACTATATGCTGGGTGTGCGGCTCGTTTGTCTGGTGTCGCTTGCCGTATTCATACAGAACATGATGCTTGGCACTTAAGCAATACAAAGCACCGTCGATTACAAAAATGGGCATTAAAGGCAATAAAGCCAGTCTTGGTTGCGGATGCTCACCATGTTTACCAAGCACTCAAGACGTATTTTTCATACCCACATATGCTCACTATAAAAAATGGGGTAGATTGCGAAATCTTTCGTCCCGGCAATAAAGTCCTCGCTCGTGATAAGTTTAATTTACCTGAGCATGCCACTATTGTCGGTTGCGCAGGCCGATTGGAAGAGGTGAAAGGTCAAGATGTATTGCTGAAGGCGCTGACACTGCTGCCGAATTCTACGCTACTTGTTTTAGCGGGTGAGGGCAGCCAACACCAAACACTGCGAATACTGGCGCAGCAACTGGGTATCGAATCGCAGGTTCGCTTTCTCGGACTAGTCGAAGACATGCCCAGTTTTTACCAAGCTCTAGATACTTTTTGCATGCCTTCTCGGATGGAAGGTTTTCCCTTATCGCCTTTGGAGGCCCAAGCTTGCAACACCAATGCGGTGGTAACGGATGTGGGCGCTGCGCCGGAGACATTGTGCCCTAAATCGGGTGAATTGGTGAAGTCTGGGCATGTGGTTCAGTTGGCGATGGCTTTATCAAAAGCGCTGAACAACAATCAAGTCGCTTGCCCGCGTGATTTTGTGAGTAGCCAATATGATATTCGCCATATGAGCGATGCGTATCATGCGATTGCGGTGGAGGCATTATCATGAATGAGTTGATCTTGGTTTCATTGTGTATCGGCAGCGGTTTGTTAGTTATCTATCATCACTTTGGATATCCACTGTTTTTGGTTTGGTATTCTCGCCACAACCCCAAACAGGACGTGAAGCGAGTGCATCGGGGTTATCGTCAACGCCGTGAAGATAGGGCGCGCCCAAGCATCACAGTTTTGATTCCAGCACACAATGAAGAACGCTGGATAGCCGATAAAATTCGCAACTTGGCCATGCTCGACTATCCAAGAGATAGGCTGAAGATCATCATCGCCTGCGATGGTTGTACAGACAGTACCGTAGAGGTAGCAGAGTCGACCATTCAAGAAGCGGCATGCAGCGACATACATTTTGAAATCAGAGTTTTTTCATGCAACCGAGGCAAAATTGCGGTATTGAATGAACAAATGCTCACCATCGACACGGACATTACAGCCCTGAGCGATGTGTCGGCGCTTATTTCTATCGACGCTTTGTTAATTGCCGAGCAGCATTTTTTGAACCCAAAAGTCGGTGTGGTGAACAGTAGCTATCGCATACTCAGCACCATGAACGAAGGCGAAGCCAAATATTGGCAGTATCAAAGCAAAATAAAGCAATGTGAAGCTGCACTGGGTTCAACATTAGGTGCCCATGGAGCCTTATATCTGCTGAGAACCCACTTATTTTCCCCTCTAGATCCAAGCACAATTAATGATGATTTTGTTGTGCCAATGGAGATCATCCAGAAAGGGTATGTGGTCCAGCACGAACAGCGCATGATCGCACTGGAAATGGAATCGACTCGCTTGCAAAACGACCTAGCTAGAAGATTGCGAATCTCAGCGGGGAATATGCAGCAAGCCATTCGCTTAGCGGAACTATTTTTACCTAGATATCGAGGCGTGGCGTTTGCATTTGCGTCTGGAAAAGGGCTTAGGTTAATCACGCCATATCTGATGCTGACTTGTTTAGCGTGCTCAATAGCGTTAATGGATTTGCCTATATTCATGGCCGCGCTGGTGCTGCAATGCATTGTTTATGGAACAGCCGTTGTAACGAGTCTGTTCCCCTCTATTTTTGATTTTAATATCTGCCGCTTATTAACCTATTTGGTTGCCGGACATTGCGTCAACTTCATTGGTGGCATCCGCTACCTTCTGGGTTATGAATCTGGACGTTGGACACGAGTAAATCGTTAAGGAACTGATGATGACTAAATATAAATCTACCCGAGTATCAATTGGTATAGCAAAGCGCTCGCTCGACCTCGTCGGATCTATTGTTGGCTTATTTGTTCTGCTCCCTGTGATTCCTTTTATCGCATTGGCAGTCAAATGTACATCTAAAGGCCCGGTCCTCTACCAACAGCTGCGAGTGGGGAAGTCGACGCCCCAGCAAATGACGCTTTTCAAAATCATTAAATTTCGCACTATGTACTCAGATGCCGAAGCGGTGACAGGTGCTGTGTGGGCAACTGAAGATGACCCTCGTATTACGACCGTTGGACGCTTTTTACGCAAAACGAGACTTGATGAAATTCCTCAGCTTATTAACGTCATTAGAGGAGAAATGTCTCTCATTGGCCCTAGGCCAGAGCGCCCCAGTTTTTATAGCAAATTGGAAAATGCTATCCCGTATTTTTCCGACCGTACGTACGGAGTGTTGCCTGGCATCACCGGTTTAGCTCAAGTCCATCAAGGTTATGACAGTTGTATCGACGATGTACGAAAAAAAGTGGGTTTTGACCACAGTTACGCTATGTCTCTTCATTCTCTGAGCAGTTGGTTTAAAACGGATGTGTCCATTATTTCCAAGACGCTTCTGGTGATGGTGGATGGTAGAGGAAGATAGACAAGCACTGACTCCCCTTGGCTGTGCATTGTCTGCCGTATGACGATGCTCAGTCTTTTTTCCATTTATCCTCAAGCTATTTCATGTACTCACGTCAATTCTTAGCGAATAGCTTGTAACGAAGAACTTGTAATGAGAACTCCTATGTAAAAGCAGGCATTGACGCTACCTTGCCCGGTATTTTCTGATGGGAATTAGGTTTGTAGAGCTGAAGTTGGAAAATGCAAAAGAACCACAACAAATTAAAGGCTAATGAAAGATAACCATACTAATATAAAGGGTAATGGGAAATAACAATAATGGATAATCTAGTGTTCGCCGACTTTCTTTTGCAGATTGCCATGATAACGATATTAGCTTTCTTATTGCTGACTCTTGTGGTCAGCGTCATCTTCTTTTGGTCTCCATGCGCGATACACGAAACAATCAAGCGCTATAAGATGATTGGCCAACATGCGAGTTACGTTTGTGTGGGCGTTACTTTACCCGGGTGCTGTCAGATTTGTAGCAGTGCTTGTTTTTGACTCTCGAACCCGTTTCAGGAACGTTGAACACGCCTCATGGTGAAGTGGGAATATTTGAATTCAACCGTCTAATAGTATCCTCAGGAACATTTTTGTTGCATATAATGTGACGCTTTTCGCCATCAGGAATATCGTTAAATGGCACGATTTTAAAATCACTATTCTTGAACTTGGATGAGGCAATCAAATAGTTTATTTCCTCCGGTGCGATGAAGAAGTAATCGTATCTCTGATGGTAAATTAAAGATAACATTTTAAGATTGTCGTATAACACTTTGCTTCGCATCGGCTGATACTGTTCGATAGCTTGGTCTATAAACGTTCCGTATGAATAGCCGTCTTTAACCAATAGGGCAAGCGATTTATTATTGAAAGCAGCCCGTAAAGGTAACCCCGCTTGCAATGATTCGTTTTGGGCTGATGTTATGGCTACTTGAGGCTTATCTTGATATATGGAATCTGTGTACCTTGCAAATTTTTCTCTGTCTGGATTTTTAAACCAACCAATTGAACATAGGCATCCGATGTTGTTCTCTATCAGTAAAAGCTCGCGCTTTACGGGTGTTTTCTGCCAATGGAATTCGACTCCAGCTTGTTGAAATGCATGTTTAGCCGGAGTGGCGGTCAACCCGTCTACTGAGGAGCTGGTGGTTATCGCATATGGGGTTCTTTCATGATAAAGCACGGTTATCTGGTCTTCACAATTAGTGCTTGCATAACTGAGTATCGGAAAACATAGAGAGAGCGTCGATAAAAGGACAGTGTAACTCTTCATCCTAGGCTCCGGTTTGTAAGGGTAGTCCTCCTATTTTTTAGGACAGCAACCCTACGCTTGTGAATGTATGCCTATCAGTATAGTTATTGTGAACTTAGTCTCAATTTTTCTAGGCAGGATAAATGGGCTTTCTCGTAGTCTAAGAAGGTTTGCACTATCAGTTGTTCACCTAATTCAGCATTCACCATAAACTGTTGCAATTGGGTTGATATAACCACGGCAATGAGTAGGCAGTTGTGCTGTTGCTCCCATTCAGTGATCTCATTGATGGGCTCCCATGCATCCAATGCCGCTCCAAGCATCTCCCGACAATCGTTAAGCAATACCCAAGGTTTGCCGTCACCATCAGGCGATGTGAGAATATGGTGTTTCATGTCCTCAAACCAAGCCATACTCATCTCGGTGTTAATGCCCCCGGTCACTTTTGAGTACAGAATCCTTTCCTTAAAGTGCATAGACCACAGGCCGTGAATATTGCGCGAAACCATTGTTGGGACTCGTGTGTTTTAACAGTGCTTTTAGTATAGCAATGAATTTGGGCTTGTAGGCCAGCAACGTGAAGACCTGAATTCAACTCCGAACGTCGACATCTTGATTGTTAAAAGCTGCCGCCACGATATCGGTCATGACACCTGTCGGTAGACAATAAAGTCTGATCGAATGAGCCTAGTTTTGAGCGATTAACAGGCGCAAGGGCATTAAAGTTTGATCGTTTTTCTCGTAGAGCTATACGAATAAGCTTAAACGACGACAATAAAGTATGATCAGATTGAGCTTATTTTTGGACAGCTTTAAGTTAAAGCTGCCAACTCTGTGCTCCACATCATTTACTTAGCCGCATTATGCATTTTTGGCTGCATGAGCTCTGGATGAAATGCACCTTTGGCACCCATGTCTACAATCGTATATTCAGATGTATTGATTGTCGTTTGGTCTCTATCCAGAGTAATTTTGAGATGCTCAAGCATTAGTTCTTCAAGTTTTGTGTTGTACTGCTTGAACTCCTCTTCCGTAAGCCTAAATTTAGCCGTAATAAAATAGGCATCGTCAGACGTAATGTTTTGTACTTGCTCTTTTAAACTATCGATAATTTGGTTTTTAAAATACATTGGAAACTGATTCGAATCTGAAAAGCAAATATGCTTAGAGACCAATAATTTAAACTCACATCCCCTTACTATCTCAATAAGGCCTATTGATTCTAGCTTTCTTAAATAGAGGTATAATGATGCTTCATCCAATTGAAATTTTTTCATCAGAAATTGTGGTCTTACGTCACCGCAAATCTCTGAAAATACGGTATAGAGCTCTGGCTCGTCACAAAATGCCTTGTCTTGGTTAGCTGTAAATGTAGGTATTTGACTCGCTAACTTTTCTGCTTCAACCACGATTTGAGACAGAGATACTTGTGCCAATTCAGCCAACTGAACTAGGCGTTTTGTAGAAAGAGGCTGACTCATGTTTAGCAAACGCTTCACACTCACTTCCGAAATACTCATTTGCTCGGCAACGTCTTTATAAGATAGCCCCACACCTTTCAATCGTTTTTTAATCAAAGAACAAATGATCGTATCTAGTTTCTTCATATTCCCTCAGTATCAATATGATGCCTGTAAAGTATCACATTAAGACCACTTTGATGCATAGGTTGAAGTTAAGGTATCAATATAGGACTCTGGATACAAACATAAGGAGGATAAAATGAACAATTACCACAATTACATACCAGAGTTACTCAAACGAACATATCAAGATAGTAATGAGTGCAAAGTAGGTAAACCAGTCTTCAGCTTCATGAAGCTGTTAGTTGTAGTTTTGGCACTAGTCCTTCTGTCTACACTAGTCTTGGCTAGGTAGTGCAAACTACTCCACAAAGGAACAAGCTCTAAGAATCAACAATCTCCGTTGTCAGGTGAAAATGTCTTGCGAGAATTAGGGTGGCATATAAGTTTCTGCACGACCAATACAAGACACTTTTCGTGAGAAAAGCGTAGTTAATCGCATTAATTTCACTTGGGAATAGCACAAGGTTCATCAGCGATTTTTTGTCTGGGCCTGTGAAGGCTTGGGGCAGATGTGTTTTATCCTAACCCCTTAAGTTTCCAAGCTCTTACTAAGCATAAGGTTGAGCTCTTTTTGACCTTCACTTGTTATGCGTATGATTTCAATGGTGCTAGATCTATACCTTCAATTTCACAAACTGCTTTGATAGTTGGGTTGGAGCAAAGGCGCTTTAGGTATCTAGCTAAAAACTCATACTTAAGTGGTGAGCGTTCTATTGGTAACGACCATTCCGCGAGCATAAACAAGAAGTAGTCACATGCTGTTAGCGTATCACCAAGTAAGTATTCATTGTTCTCTAGTTGGTCGTTGATAATTGATAATGCGTCTGCAATTCTCTCATCTTGCGCTGCGACAACATTTGGAATAGTCGCCTCATCATTGGTGTGTCTATGAGGGTAATAACGAACCATAAGCTCAGCTTGCAGTGTATTATTTAAAAATGCTAACCATTGATAAAATAAAGGTCGAGCAGGATTCCCTAATGATGGCATTAACTCCGACTCCGGATGCATTTCACAGATATGTATGCAGATAGCCGGACTTTAAAAAATTGGCTGGTCATTAACAACTAAGGTCGGAATACGCCCTGCGGGATTCAGCCTAAGGTAATCCGCCGATTTTTGAGAGTTTGACTTTTTATCGACGAACAACAATTCGTAATCTGCTTTTAAGTGATGGAGCAAAAAGTGGGGAGCTAAGCTAGCATTGTTTGGATAATAGTAAAGCTTGAACAAAATTAAACACCTTTAAAATCAATTGTAAACGAGGGCTGACTATTTTGCCCCCAACTTTTTCTGTCACTTTACTAGTATGAGGAAAAGTTAGTCAAATGAAGTACAGCGAGTGAGCCAAATAAATTGCTTCTGACGAACTTTGGGGCAAAAAATGGCCTTTATGCGTGTCCATGTTTTGGTTATGTTGATCTTGGTTACTTGAGGTACTTATGAATTTATATGAAATAGAAAGATACTCTTCGGCCCATCCGGATTGGGAGGGGTCATTCTCTGAAAGGTTATATGAATATTGCGAATGGAATGTCACTGAATTTTGGAAGCTTCATAAATCGTTGGTAGAACTAGCCATTTGGCTTAGAGGTGAGGATAAAATTGATAAACAGTTGGTTGGACGCATCCTTGGCATTCAAAAATCAGTATGGACTATGGTGGCAGCTCACTTCAATGAAAATGACGTTGTGCGGTTAAAAGGAGTAACTGACGAGCAGCTTCATGAGTTTGTTGAACGTTTTGATTTGGCTATTACTGGGATATCCTCTGGTAAGGTTTTACCAGAAAGCCGCTTCGATTTAATTAATCCGTTAATAAAGGGCAAATAACAAGTGTTTTATGGCGGTATCTATGCCCTCACACAGGGCGTGACGCCAATTAGTTGGACATGTGAAGCTTGCATCCTTCACGATAGGATTGGTCTGAGAACGCAAGCGACATTTCACTTCAACAGACGCCATCATTCAATCAATTTAAAAGAGAATGGTCACAAACTAACTAAACCATTTGGCGTCACGGCCCTAAAGTTCGGATTACCTCAAGTTGGCCAAACTTGGCAGAGCTTATTGCTATCAGATCGGCGTGCCAAATAGGAAAGGGGCAATTCCTGCTTACATTTACTCAAAATAACTCCCAAAATCGATCAAACTTATATGCACGGTCAACTGACCGGAAGCCCTGGTATTTGCTTAGCAACCTTAGGTCCTGGAGCGACCAACCTACTGACAGGTGTCGCACAAGCCAACATGGACAACGCCCCTCTCATCGCCATTATAGGCCAAGCTGATACCGCTCGCTTACACAAAGAGTCCCATCAAAATATGGACTCTGTGTCGATGTTTAAATCAGTCACCAAGTGATCCACTACGGTGAGAGACGCAAGTGTGATCCCTGAAGTCGTGGCTAAAGCGTTTAAGATTGCCACGTCGGGCATCCCCGGTGCCGTTTTGATTGAATTGCCTGAAGATATCGCCAAACATGACACAGATGCCCAGCCACTCAAGCCTGCGGATTCTGAGCTGGAAATCTCGGCCTCAGAACATCATATCCAGCAGGCATTAGAATTGCTGGAGAAAAGTGAAAAAACTATCCTACTCGTCGGACATGGTGCCGTCGTCAGCGAAAGTGATCAGGTCCTCAACGCGTTTACGGAAAAATCTTCTATCTATAGTACCTATACCTTTATGGGTAAAGGCGCAATCTCTAACCTATATCCTCGCTCTCTGCATTGTGTAGGTATGGGGATGAAAGACCTCGTGATTGAAGCCTTTGAAGAAGCGGACCTCGTGATCTGTGTGGGATATGATTTGGTCGAGTACCCACCCGCGCGTTGGAACACAGGAACAGAAAATAAAATTATCCATATCAGCCCAGAGAACGGCGGAAGTCGATATGAAATATATGCCAAACTTAGAAATAGTCGGGCATATCCCAACAATCTTGCAGCAAATGAACAACCAGTTAGCCACGCAACACAGCAAGCCATCGCCTTACTTCGAACATATTCAACAAATCATCAAGCAAGATCTCGATAGCGACAAATGTGATGATCATTTTCCAATGAAGCCGAAGCGTATCCTGCAAGATCTGTGCTCCACCTTGGAAGACACCGATATCCTCGTCAGTGATGTTGGCGCTCACAAAATGTGGATTGCACGGCAATATGGCGCACGCTTACCGAAAACTTGCTTTATCAGTAATGGCTTTTGCTCAATGGGCGGCAGTATGCCGGGTGCACTCGAAGCCAAACGCCTACACCCTGAAAAAAATGTCGTCGCAGTATGTGGTGATGGCGGCTTTATGATAAGTATTCAAACTCTCACGACAGGCGTAAATCTGCAAATCCCATTTGTCACTCTTGTTTGGGAGGATCACAACTACGGATTGATAAAATGGAAGCAAGAGATGAACTTTAATGAGTACTCTCCGCATGTTGGCCTGCAAAACCCAGATTTAGCCAATGTTGCCGAATCCTTTGGTTGCCACAGCATACGACTAGAATCGACGGACCAACTCATCCCATCATTACGAGAAGCATTCTCGGTAACGACGAAACCAACCGTGATCGTCATTCCAGTCGATTACAGTGAAAACATGAAGTTATTCCATCACTTAAACGATACAGTGAAATAGCCTAGATAAAGACAGTAAACCAATACGCTCATACAGGGGCGTATTGCTCTAAAAGAAAAAGGTACGAATTATGAAAACATTGGATGTCATCAACCCCTCGACTGGCACGTTATTGAACAGCTACCCAATCATGTCTAAAGACAAGGTAATGTCTATCGTGTCTGAAGTAGGAGAAACACAGAAACAATGGCGTGATAGTGACGGTGAAACACGATGTAAGTTGATGCTAAATGTCGCTGCTCTACTGAGGAAAAACAACCAAAAATACGCGGAAATTATCACTCAAGAAATGGGGAAACCTATCGCTCAAGCGCTACGAGAGATAGAAAAATGTGCCTTTTTGTGTGAATACTATGCTGAAGCAGCCGAAGAACATTTAAAGCCAAGAGTGATTCAAGCCGCTCACAGCAAATCTTATGTGTCGTATCAGCCTCTCGGTATCATCTTCGCCGTCATGCCTTGGAACTTCCCGTTTTGGCAGGTAATGCGATTTGCCGTGCCTAATATTATGGGTGGTAATGCAGCCTTACTGAAACACGCACCGAACTCAACAGGTGCCGCGTTGGCGATGGAAGAGTTATTTCTTGAAGCTGGTTTCCCAGAGCACTTATTTAGAAGTCTAGTTGTGGATGTCGACGTTGTTCAGTCGGTGATTGAACATCCGCTGGTGTGTGGCGTGACACTCACAGGAAGTGGCAAAGCAGGTGCCATTGTTGGCGCTGAAGCTGCCACCGCATTAAAGAAAGTCGTACTAGAGCTAGGCGGAAGCGACCCTTATGTCATCTTGAAAGACGCTGATTTAGATCATGCTGCCTCTCAATGTATTGAGTCTCGTTTGGATAACGCTGGTCAGGTATGCATTTCAGCTAAACGCCTTATCGTTGTCGACGAAATCTACGATACCTTTGTTGAAAAAGTGAAAGCGAAAGTGCAAGAATACCAGTGTAACGATCCGATGAATCCGTCAACGAATATTGGACCGATGGCTCGTGAATACCTAATGCATGAGCTCGATAATCAAGTGCAACGCAGCATCAGCGCTGGCGCAACCTGTTTACTCGGTGGCAAACAGCTTTCAAGAGACGGTTACTTCTATGAGCCAACCTTGCTCGTAGATGTTAAAGAAGGCATCCCTGCGTATCATGAAGAGTTATTTGGTCCAGTCGTCTGCGTTCTCAAAGCAAAAGATGAAGACGATGCAATTCGGATCGCCAACGATTCTGTCTTTGGTTTAGCGGGCGCGGTCTTTACTCAAGATATAGAAAAAGGTGAACGTCTTGCGCGTGAAAAGATTCATGTCGGTGCCTGCGCTGTGAACACCAAAGTGGCCTCTGATCCTCGTCTGCCGGCATTAAAGAGTCAGGATTTGGCCGCGAACTGTCAGCTGAAGGCATTCATGAGTTTATGAACGTGAAAACTATAATGGTATATTAATTTGTACCATGTAACTCTATCAGTTACTTCAAATTAGGTAACAGAAAGTCACGCCTATCATTTCTCTTCTATATAGCCGGCAACACTCTAAACTCATTTAAGGAGGGCAGTGTTGTCGGTCACAATAACAATCAATTCAACCTATTATTCTAAGTTCTACGCAAAATTCACGGATATTCATAAAATCCATGCTTTACTTAACCTGGAATAATCAAAGCAAATGTAATTATATTTATAAGGTCCACTGCAAAATATTTCAAAATGTAACAGAATTATTTTGACATTGATCAAAAACAATTTCTCAATGACAATTTACATACTAAGCCTCCCAATGGTAATGTTTATGGAGATAATTAATCGTTATCTAACCACCTTACTATCAAACAAGGGCAATAAAATGAAAACACAAAAAACAAAAAAATTAAAAACAGTTGATGCAAAGACTAGAAAATCAACTAGAAACAGTTTTTGGTAATCTGAAAGAGTATTGATAATGACAAACTCCCTATCTGTTATTGAGTATTTCACCCTATTTCGTGATAGGGAAGTTACCATCGTAGTTGATGATGTAAGTTATATGAAAACATTGAAATCTTATCGATTCAATGTTGTTCATTATGATAATTATGATTTTAGTTCTTACGAAAATATTTACCTTCTCATTACATCATTTTCATATCTAGAAAAAATAAAGAATCTTTGGGGAAACACAAACAGCATCATCTGTATTCTTTCCATTGTGAAATTTCTACCTAGCATAAAAAACATTGAGTACACATTTAATCATCTACTTAGTGCTAATATCCCTGAAATCCTTAATATCAGAGGCGATGCGTATGAGTTTGTAGAAAACAACAGTAGACTTGATGTGAAAGATTCATTAAACGACTTTAATGTTTCGTTTTATAACGAAATTGATGTTGGTAACCATGACCTAAATATGCATCGTGGTTTTTTATATTCTGTCCCTGAATTTTTTGAGGCTTCATTTGTGAACATGAATGAGAAGTGTTCTGGGTACAATATAAATGGAATATTTTCATTTGATGGCATTATGACTGCAGCAGTAAACAGGGAAGTTAGAGAGAATCTTGACAAAAAAATAACGACAATATGCGAAAAAGTTAATAATTCAACCTCCAAAAAGCTAATTATAGATAACAATAGAATTACGTCACTTGTTCTAAACGGAAAAGAAAGCACTTTATTAGACATGTTCGAATTCGAACTTGGTAGAGAGATTTCTGAATTTGCATTTGGATGTAATAAAAATATCATAAATCCAGATTGGAGTATTAATTCCGTTTCTAATGAAGGCATATATGGAACGCATATTGGTTTAGGGTTAGGTGATATTGCACCTCACATAGATTTTATTTCAAAGGACTTAATGCCAATATATTAATAGAGGTACTTTACAGTGTTAGCTTTAGACCCTATAGTAAGATTCTATGATAGCGACCACCCTGATCCTGAAAACCCTATTTATAAAGAAAACCTTTCCTGTTTCACTGAGTACCCACTATTAGGCTATGACTTCCAACGGTTCATTGAATACGCTCAAAAACATAACGTTCAAAGAGTTTTAGAAGTATGTTGCGGTACTGGAAGGATTGCCATCCCTTTAGCAAAGTCGGGGTTGCATATTACTGGCATTGATAAATCAAGTGAAATGCTGATCCTACTTAAGAATAAGTGCTTAGAGAACAGCCTAAAAGACCAAATAGATATTGCTGAAGCGAATTCTCAAGAGTTTGATTTAGGGCTTACGCGGTTTGATATGTCGATAATTGCGTTCAATAGTTTTCTATGTATCGCAGATGAACAGGCCCAGATCGAGACTCTAGCTAATATCTACCATCATTTACGTCCAAAAGGGGTTCTACTAATAGACTTTCTCAACCCCTGCTATCTAAGTTTGAGTGGTACTAACGAATACAGAGCAGGACCGAATCGCCGCTGCATCTACACCGGTAAAGAATATGTTCGCTTTAGTCGTTCAACCCCCATAGATCACAACCAAAGACAAGTGATCTTCGGATATTATCAGGAAATTGCTTCTGAGAAAAAATATGAGTTTGAGTTTACTTGGAGACCTGTCACTGCCGATCAAATTATCTCGATGCTGGAAGAATCTGGATTCTCTAAAGTAAATTTATATGGTGATAGCTATAGGACCCAGAAGTTCAACGAAGAAAGCCAACATATTTTTGTTGAGGCATTTGTATAGCGACATGACCACGACTATTTTGGAAGGGCTAAAATCCAGACCCTGATACATTTAGTGGTACCCATGTAAGTAAGGCGTTGCCTAATACCTAGGTCACATAAATCTTCCCATGACCTTTTTAATTAGGCACCCTAAGTTTTATTCGAGCTCCTTTTCATGCTTAAGCCTCCCAACGGTACTTTCCGCTATGTAAGGTATTGTTGTACTGCTCCACAGCACCTTTCACTGAATGAGATACGACTTCCCAACCTCAACACAATCAGAAACAACCATATCAAGCTCATTGGACACATCGATAAGGTGAACATATTTCTCATCGCCAGACGCCATTTCTAACGTGGCGAATTGACTGTCTAGTAAAGACAGCGGCAATTCCTGCTTCCATTTACTAAAAATAATTCCCAAAATCGATCAAACTTTATTGTTTTTGATCAGTCTTTATTGGGTTTAGACAAACTTTAATGTAAGCCGACAGCACCTTCACCAGAGTGTCACTCATCAGGCCGTTGTGTTGTATTATGCCAGCATTAATTTTATCTCTCGGCTCAACCGGCTCACTCAGAAAGAAAACCAATAGAAAAACACACCTCCACAATGAACACACTCCTATCTTTACTGGCAACTGATGTATAAGTATAGGTGTTTAATCTTTAGGCATGGTTGAAGCGGAATCGCTGTGATTGTTTACCTAGCCGGCAAAGCTAATAACAGTACAATGTTTAAAGAAAATACCCATCTGAATTTTAATTTTTTAAAAGAAATCAGAGGCTTATTTATTTTGCCGATCAACTCAATACTTGCTGCATCGAACGGGATCCTAGTTACTTTTTTCGGTTGGGATTATTAGAGTGCACAAAACGGCGTCACAGCCCAATTTTAGAACACGCCCCATATTCCGTAGTCACCCATCAACCACCATACTTTCACACCTAGTCTTGTATGATCAATACGACATCTTTACTTATTGGCTGATTTCTAAGCGATTTTGTTTTGGTTCACAATATGACAGTGAAAACTAATATTTAACAATTTCGAAATGTACAACGCAGAAATTTACTTGATAATAACAATCCCATAACATAAATAGGTAATACAATGTCTCATCGTGTTGAGTTTTCTACCGAGCGTTCTCGATCTTACAAGCTAGCTTTATCCCAGTTTCCAAACTGTTGGGAAGAGGACAAAATATTAATGTCGGAGTATTTCTCGCCCGCGATAGGAGAGACAATTTTAGAATTAGGTGCTGGCAGTGGATTTTTCTCATTTGATATTGCCCAAGAAATTGGAGAAAAGGGACATTTATTTGTGGTTGACCCCTCGCCAGAACAAGTTAAGCCAATTTTAGAATCCGATGCAGAAAATATCACGGTTGTTCAAAAACCAGCAGAAGAGCTAAATTTCCCAAGCGACTTACAGCTTGATGGAATTTGGTCTAGGGGCGCTTTTCATCACGTGAAAGACAAGCATCAAGTGCTTAATAAAATAGGGGAATTTTCTAAACCGGGAGCGAGGCTTGTTATCTGTGATATTTTCTCTGGAACTAAGCTTGCTGATTATTTTGATGAGCACGTAGCAGTTACCTGCACAACGGGGCATGAAGTCAACTTTTTAAGTAAGTCATTTGCGAAAAGCTTGTGCAGAAACACGGGCTGGAGTGAACCAGAATTCGACGATATATCTCTACAATGGCAATTCGATACTGAGGCAGACATCGGCTTATTTCTTTCTCTGCTTCACTCCAATAAACCTGAGTTTAGCGCGGAGCATAGCCTTAACGACGCAAAGCGGTTACTGGGTGTTAAAAGAACCGCGTCTGGCTGGGCGCTCAATTGGCCAATGACAGTCATGACTGCTAGTAAATGCTAATTCTTTTTCTATAACCTCAGGGGGCAAATGCCCCTTTTGCTTTCGCTCTCTATAAGGACATGATCATGAGCCGCACGATATTACTTGTTAACCCCGCTCCTTCGAATGAATACCTCAGTACCGAACTACGTAAATTAGGTTGCCGATCTATCGCATTATTAAGCCGTAGTCTTAACCAAAATAAGTCACTACCGATTGGTAAATCTTGTTTCGACAGAGACATTCGTGCTATCGACATGACCCCCGATGAATGCTTGGCCTTAATCGATGAACCTATTGATTATGTGCTAAACGGCACTGAGGACTCGATTCCTCTGAGTGACTATTTAGCTAGCAAACTCACTCCTCAATATCAAAATAATGCAGATACTCAGCATAAACGTGGCACTAAGTATGGACAGCAAAATGCGTTAAAAGAGGCTGGCCTAAAAGCTATTGAGCAAATAAAAATTGCCTGTACGGATATCAATATAGCTTTTGCATCAAACCTAATTTATCCCTTATTCGCAAAACCGGTGTTAGGGGCAGGATCTGAAGGGGCGTTTAAAGCTGAATCTTCTGTAGAGTTGATAAGGAAATTGAAGAATGCCCCTAGTTCTGGCATCTACGGGCTAAACGATATGTATCTGCTACAAGAATACATCACGGGAGAAGAATACTGCATCGATTCGTTTTCTTGTAATGGAGAGGTGTATTTCAGCGGGGTATTTAAGTACAGGAGAGATCGCTCTACAGACGTACCCATTTACGAGTCTGTCGATATGGTAACTGATGCAATATTATGCAAGAAGATTAAAGCCTATATAAGGGACGTGTTGAACGCATGCGATGTTCGAAATGGCTTTGCGCATACAGAAATATTTCAATTAAACGATGGCAGTTTTCGTACCGTTGAAATAAATCCACGTGTTGCCGGTTTTTCAGGTTCAACCAACATCATGTCATCCATCATGGGGATTGCTAGTCAACCCGATCTGTTGGCCAATGAACTGAATGGCACGCTTGATAACTTACCATCAGATACATCACTTGAAGGTTTTGGGTCTATATTAGTTCTTTACCATGAATCAGAATGGATCAAAACTCACCCAAATCTCGTAAAGTACATCGAACTGCACCCAACCCTTCCACAATCTCTAGCAGAGATCAGTCTGATCAGTGCTAAAGCGATGGCGTTAATTAGTGATAAATCAATCGGAGTTCCCGCTAGCGAAATCACGGCCTTTAGTATATGTGACCGCCAAAAGCTGGTGGCAAGATTTCAATCAGAAGGAAAAGTAGCGAGCACTCTAGAAGAAGCGAGCTATGAATAAAGGGATACTTTATTGCCTACTTTATGGGTTGAGCCTTGGGGTGTCTGGTTCTTTAATTCATGAGCAAGGACACGATACTGCAATCGAACTATCACTTTTATATACGGCATTATTTACAACGTTGTTCTTTAATGTGGTCGATTATCGAAACTGCGTTAAAAACCATAAAGTGATCTACAGCCATTTTTGGCCATGGGCAGTGATGTCGTTAACCATAGTCACCGGATGGTTAGCAACCTATTATGCGTTCTTATTCTCCTCTCCACACTTTTTGCTATCGATGCTATTTCTGACTATGGCGCTACTTGGTTGTATCCAAGGGCAGGAATGGAGAAAGTGTATCTTTGTGAGTGGTGCAATCGTTGCTTGTACTGTATTCGAACCTTCAGTCAGTTGGCTTACTGCGAGTATTGCCATTTCATCAGGTGTGAGCGGCTACATTTACATGCTTTATTCAAAAAAATTGGCCAATTCTGCTGGGTTGAATACTCAAGGGTTGCTTTCCATCCGCTTCTATCTATTGATCATTGTATGTTTGCTGGTGTTTAAATTCCACCAGCCTAGTAGTTCGGTACTACTTTCGTTAAAAGATGTGGGTTTTCTCGCTTTAGTGTCCTTGCTGAATATGATTATTCCTCTCTACTTTAGCCAATCGGCAATTCAGCTTTTAGGAGCTAAAATCACCAGTAAATACCTGACTTTCACACCACTGATTGCGTTTGGTGTGGACTCTGTCTTAAATAGAGAATTTAATATAGGTATGTTCGCCTCATGCCTATTGGTTGCAGTGGTGCTTAATAGCAATTTTCAGGTCTCTAGATTACCAGTTGAGAGTAAATAATTTCATACCCGCACCGATCTAAATCGGTTCGGAACAGAATAAAGGGGTAACGCCTGAGAATGGGACTAGCATTTGGTATTCTTTACCCAAAAGTTATTAAGCTTAAATCTAAGTCGATACCTACTTCGATATTGATTAACGAATATCAGACCATAGTTTGGATTGAACAATCAGAAGATTATCGATGACGCGCGAGTCGAGAAAAGGTAATGTCGGCGGTCACTAACGCGTTCAAAAGCTACAAGTCTAAAACAGATATTTCAAACCAATTGATGCTGTTGCGTGGTCATTGTCTAACCCTGCGGCATTGGGTGAAAGGGTCGTGTTTCCTGTAGTGTTATCGACGGTAATAGTATCTGCTCTTGCCTCGGAATATTTGGTGTAAACATATTCGGCGTAGAGTTTCATCCGAGGAGTAAATTGGTAGCCATAGTTGAGGGAGAGTGATACGAAATTGGAGTCTTCATTACTGTTGTCGAAGAAGGTTAGGTCACGTAGATAGTGGTTGTCGACGTCTTTGGCATTGGCCCAAAGGCTCCATTTCAGCAGCACGGTAAAATCGGATCTTTGACCCAGTTGATACTCACTCACTAGCCCTAGATAAAAAACGTTGAATTGTTGTTTATAGTCGATGACAACGACATCCGCAAAAGTCCCAACATTGGCGCCGTTATTGTAGGAATAGGTTCCGCCAATGCCATCCCATTTAAATTCGTTGTATTGGTAGCCACTGAGGGCTCCGACTCTATAGGTGGATTGATAAAGTATCCAAAAGGTGCTGTTGATATCGAATTCATAGGCACCCCTTAATTTTGTGTCAGGATGAATTGAGATGTCAGTCGGGGTCGATTGGTTGGCGTCTTGCCAGTCTCTATCCTCCATATGGGCGTCCCCATCACTCGTGACCACTGACCAAAAGCTTGCTTTAAGCGTCCATGTATAATCGACATCCCAAATTGCGCCTAACTTGATAATCGGGACACCGTCGATTTCCCAGTCGAGTTGGCTAAGTTTTCTCCCCGTATTGTCATACACCAGTTCTGTAGATGATCCATTTAAAACGCCGAGAGAGCCTTCTAGTGTCAGGTTGTTTTTTTTGCTTGCGGCTATGGCTTCAGGCGTTAGAGAAAGGGGGATTATCAGCCAAGTGAACTGTTTCATAAACGTATTGAATGCTCCGTATGACAAAAAGTGAATTCGAATGAATAGTATTCAGTTTTAGCAAGTTATTGATAATTCGCCCAATAATTAGAAAGGTAGAGTACAGGTGGAACATCGTCAAATTTGGCAGGTAGGCTTTATTGGAGCTGATCAAGCTTTCTTACCGTAGTTGGCTTGTTTTCCAACAAATTCTGGTTTTGTGTCGGAAAGAAACTCAGTGTTTATTTAAATACACCACTAAAACAGCGCTCTTTTAACCTTAGCCTTGCTGCGATGATCTGAGTTTCTATTCTACCAATACTAAACACTGTGTTATGAATTTAGATAACGACAAATATGGGGTAACTTAGCTAGATAATTCCATTTAGCTAATACTTTAGGTAGGTTTTGGAGCGAACCTATCTAGAAACTGATGTAGCTGAGAAAGATTCAGATTAGAGAAAGTATCGAGAACGCGAAAAGGCAGTCTTATACTGACCGCCAGAAATTATATTAAAACGGATTTGTCGATTTAGCACACCCACTCTTGTCGTTGATGGCTATTTGGAGGCGGAGACTGAAGAATAATGCTCTCATTCATTCCGAGTAGAGCATCCAATATACCTTGAGCGATTGGCGAAATTTATTAAAAGAGCACAATATGAACATCAGTATGAGTCAAAAAGGTAATTGTCATAATAATGCTATGGCTGAAAACTTCTTCTCGGTACTAAAGAAAGATCGAGTGAAGCGAAAGATCTACAAAACCCGTCACGAAATTAGCTCCGCGATTTTTGATTATATTGAATGCTTCTATAATCCCATATTAAATCATGGTACTAATTGCGGCCTATCAAAAATGAGTGCAAAAGGCATTATTTTTAAAGACTTATGGTTGAATTCGGCTATAAAAATTTGAGGGCTTACCAGTGTGTTGCATTGCGATAGCTACCCTTGCATCTCGAAACGCTGGAATATTACCGAATAAAAATTGGGTAACAACACCAACAAGCCTCATCAAATGACTCAAAGCAGCTACACTATACGGTGCACAATAGACAATTGCGGGGGCTCTATGAGGCGGATATTATCTTCTATATATATGCTTGTAGTTCTTTTCACTGTGCTGATAACAACCCCAAATGCATTTGCGTCAACACCAATCGTGAAAATATGTGATGATGAGGGAGAGTGGCCGCCTTACGTTTTTTTTGATCGCAATGATATTAAAAATCCTAGTCCTACCATTGGTGGAATTACTGTAGAGATTTTTTATACCATATTCTCTGAAGCAAACATACCTATGAAAATTGTGCCATTACCTTGGAAGCGTTGTCTTAAAGAAACAGAAGACTTCCAGAAATACAAGAAGTATGAGGTTTTTAATAACGGTAATATTAATGAATGGCGAGAAAAAAACTTTTTGAGAACTCACGCGCTATATCAAACACGTGTTGGCTATTTCTATGATAGTCGGCGTTTCCCCAACGGCCTGGAAATAAAAACTCTCAAAGAATTAAGTCAATATACGATTTGTGGGGTCGCTGGGTTTAATTATGAACCATATTACCAGTCTGGACTAACGAGGGATATCGATATCGGGGCACACAACAGTTATCAAGCTTTTCGCAAGATGGTTTTAGGACGGTGCGAAGTCTTATTTTCCGCTATAGAGCCAATACTAGGAGCTGGGAATATTGGACGTCTAGTTATACCGAAGAGTGTTCGTTACGGAGCACTAAATACACCTAGGACTACATTTTACTCTTGGGTTTCCAAATCATCACCAAGAGCTGAGCAGATACGAGATGTTATCAATCAGGGCCTGGATAACTTACATAACAGCTGTCGCTACGAACGTTTTTTTCGCAATTACTTGCCCCAAGGTTCAGGGCTACCTTTAGCGAAGGGGTGCAAATAGAAATGGTGTTGTTGATTAAATTAGCCACAAGGTGAAAAGTTGTCTTTTAGCTTTTCTTTCATGCAGTTAGCTTTCTTTCAGGCATGCCGAGTTTTATGACTTTATTGATCGCTTTAACGTTGGCTAAGGCTTCCGCCCACTTGAGCGTTGTAACATCGAAGTGACAATGTTCCACTTGTGAGGCATTTATATCTTTCCATCACTGTTTCTGATAGTGAGTGGGCATGATAGCCAGAATTTTTTTCCCACTCTTTTAGTTCACCTAGTTTCAGTGCCTTTACCGCCTCATTTCTTGGGTGGTTTTCATCCCATAAAGCGGCGTTTGATCTGGGTGGAATCAACGGGGGTAATGTTCTTTTTCTTGAGCACCTCGTTGCCTCCCACATTGACCAAACTCACTTCAGCGCTAATGATTTCATGTGTCTCAATGTCTACGGCAAGGTGGAGTTTACGCCAGGTTCGACGCTTCTCCGTACCATGTTTATTTACTTTCCACTCGCTTTCACCAAACACTTTTAAGCCTGTTGAATCAATCGCAACATGCCGTACTGATCCTCGCGAAGGGGGATGGTATTTCACCTCGACTGTTTTAGCTCGCTTGCTAATCGTTGTGTAGTTTGGGCTGCGTAATGGCGCATTCATCAGGTCAAAGATGGAGTCAATAAAGCCTTGCAGCGCGCGCAACGGTAACTTAAATACCTTTGATCATCAACGCTGTTTCTATGGCAGTATCAGAAAAAAGAAAGCCTCGGCCACGTTTTCCGTTATGGATGGTACAAGTCCAAGCTTCCTTCGCGGAGTCGTCAATCCAAAAAGTAACAGAACCACGCTGTATTAAGGTGTTGTTATAGCTCGTCCAGTTTGAAATTTTGTTCTTTGCCTTACCCATTGAGTGACTTATTTGATCTGGTTTTATAGTCTGATCGCTGATTAGGAAAAGAGTTCAATTATTTACGCAACAACGCCATCAATAGGTCATTAATGAGTTTTTGAGCTAAACGGAAAAGGGGTAGCAACCTTATAGAAATCGCTTGTAAGGGGGGAGTATGGGGGAAATCACCTGTCTTATTGGCTTTGAGCTTCGGTTAACTTGTCTAAGCAGGCTTGGTAAGCTTCGTCAAAGTCGAAGAAGATAACATGGTAAGAGCTATTTTCATCCCCAAGGCCTATTTTTGCGGAATACTCTTGGAGCTTATTGGAATACACGACAGCCAAGAAACAACTACCATGCTCTCTCTGCCATGTCATGATAAAGTTATTCGCGTCCCATTGTTCTGGAGTGCATATATCCCATTCTCGACAATCTATTAATATGGCCCATGGAGCATCCTTATCTGCTCGTTCGGAAACCCTCCTTTTCATCTCCTCAAACCACGCTAATGCCGCTTCGGTGTTTGTCGACCCGCTAGTCCAACAATGGAGCAGGTTGCCTTTGAACTTCATTGTCCAGTTACCATGAGGAGTTCGATGTGCCATTTGTCAAACCTCTGTTCAAAGTGGGTATCTAAGTTAGTATAGTTCTCGTATTTATTGTTCACTGAGGGAGCCCTACGAATTTTGATCTACACCAATTGTTTTGGGCACAGAGTTAAGTAAGTACCGACACGTAAGGCCCGTATATAAGAAGCACTCCTGATCACTTTCATTAGGGCAAGATCGGTTTCCCTCGTTTATCCATGAAAGCATGGCTAAACAAGACTGGGGCAAACTTTCTTACTAAGCGAAGTTGTAGGTTTGAAGACGATTATCCTAGTGAAGAGTCATCTAGTGAACCTAGTTGAGAAACGAAATTGGGTTCAATTTCTCATATGGATTTATCTTCATTTAACTTGGTTTTTAGCCAATGGATCGCGCCTGCGTCATCATTGAAATATTGCATAGTCAACTTGTTCCCACTTGCTTCAATATGCTGTTTAGCAACCATTTTTTTGATGCTGTTATTTGTAATGATAGCATGCCACCGGCATCGCGAATCCATGAAATCAGGTATGCTGTTATTGAAATGTTCAACCACATCGGGCGAGCATAATCCCCAGTTCCTTAAGTCGCTAACTCCTTCTCATATCATGGCCGGGTCAAATAGGAGTGGGGCAAACGTCGCGTTAGCCCTCTAATTCATCTGGGTGCCTTACACTAAAGAACGACACGCTCTGGAGCGTGTAAATGGCCGATTCACCAATCAGATTACTTCCAACCTCAGAACGCTTACGACTTTAAAGCTTACATTTTCATTCACTACCCTAATTTACATTTGCTTACATTTAGGGCTTGTATAATAATCCGCTCACTATTTCCAATTATTGTTAAAACGGTTTGGGCTGTCAGAATTTTCAATTACCCCAGACAATTATAATCACCGAAAAAGTATTACTTTCAGCATTAGTGGCTAAATAAAAATGAATCAATCAGTTAAGAACATAGCTCTGGTACTATCGATGTCATCGTTAGGCGCTTGCTCTACTATACCCCAAACTTCACAAGAAATTTCTGCTCTTATGGCAAAAGCCCAAGCTGGCGACGCTAACAGTCAAGCAAAACTAGGGGATATATATTATTACGGCATGCAAGGCTTCGACACTAACACCCAAAAAGCTAAAGAATGGTATGAAAAATCAGCAGAGCAAGGTAATCCCAATGCCGAAAAAGGTTTAGGCAATATTTACTACTATGGTTACAACGTAAAACAAGACTACAGTCAATCGGCAAAATGGTTCAAAAAAGCAGCAAGCCAAGGAAATCCCAAAGCGCAAGTTTCCCTTGGATACCAATATTATAAAGGCAAGGGGGTAGAGAAAAACTTCAATATAGCTCATTCATGGTATTTAAAAGCTGCTGAGCAAGGTTCTAAATCTGGTGAATACGACGTCGGTGTTGATTATGAGTACGGTTACGGAGTGCAAGTAGATTACCGAAAAGCGATGTCTTGGTATAGCAAGTCAGCCGCACAAGGGTATGCTGATGCTCAAACCAACATTGGCTGGATGTATGAAAATGGTGAAGGTGTTACTTGCAGCTATTCGAAAGCATTTGACTGGTATAACAAGGCCGCTATGCAACACCAAGCTCTAGCACAAAACGACTTAGGGTTGTTGTATGAGAATGGACAAGGGACTAAACGAAACATTCCAGCGGCTTTAAACTTGTACCGTAAGTCTGCAAATCAAGGAAACCACTATGCAGAAGCTAATCTAGCCCGCTTATATCGCGATGGTATTGGCGTCCAACAGAACTACCACGAAGCACTAAAGTGGTATGAAAAAGCCGCCAATCAAGGTGACTCAGATGCCTTATTTCAGTTAGCCTTCTTGTACCAAGAAGGCAATGGTGTTCAGCAAAGTTATGAAAAAGCATTTGGTTATTTTCAGGCTTCTGCTTTGCTTGGAGATTCTGACGCTGAGGACAACTTAGGGTGGTATTATGAACATGGCTGGTTCGTTCCAAAAAATGAAAAACTAGCATTTGCCTGGTATAGCTTATCCGCACAACATGGTGATTTTTACGCTCAAAACAGCCTAGGTAATTTCTATCAAAGTGGTACTACCGTAAACAAAGATTATAAGAAAGCAGTATTTTGGTACAAAAAATCGGCAAAATATGATAATAAATTTGGCCTAAGGAGTTTAGCAACAATGTACCTAAATGGTACTGGAGTCCAAAGGAATTACGGTAAAGCAAACTCTCTCTTCCTTAAAGCTGAAAAACAAAACGATGACTATTCACAGAATCAACTTGGGCTGATTTATCAAAACGGTTGGGGCGTGAAAAAGGATTACCAAGAAGCTAGCCGATGGTACCTAGAGTCCGCAAAACAAAACAACGCGGAAGCACAATATAATATTGCTCGACTCTATTCTCTAGGGTTAGGTGTCCATAAAAATAATTTGACGGCAGTAAACTGGTACCTGAAATCAGCCAAGCAAGGGAATGCAGATGCGCAGTATGCTCTCGGGCAAATGTATGAACATGGAGTTGGAGTAAAGCAAGATTATGCAGAGGCCATAAAGTGGAATAAAAAAGCTTACTTACAAGGTGATACTCTAGCAACGAATGAAATAGGCTATATGCTGCTAAATGGTAAAGGCGTCACTAAACCCTATGCTGCAGTAGGTTTCTTCCAAAGGGCAGCTGTTAAAGGGGATAAATTAGCGGCATACAATTTAGCGACCATGTATGAATATAGTAAGGGAATAATGCGAAGCTATGTAAAAGCCTACGCATGGTTAGAAGTATCGTCTACAGAAGGGTATAAAGAAGCCATAAAAGAGCAGAAAAAAATCAAACCGTTACTTACTAACCAAGAGTTAGTTGAGGCGAAATCTTACGCAAGTTCACTCAACGCAGCAATTTCAAGAACACTTGAAGGTTAGCTTGGACTACTCAGGTAAACATAGACATCCATTCTAGTTAAAAGGATGTCTATGTATCACACACGAAACTCGGATAAGTTCAGGTATTGTAAATCCGCGGAAATGAGAGTCAGTAGTATCTCAACCCTAAATGGTTTAGGGGCATCAACGGTACTCTGAAATCAATATTGCACATGTTCCTTCTTGCAAGGCTTCAAATACGTGCGGCAAATCCCCAGGATACGAAATGTAATCGCCTTCATATAGCTCATAACTATCGGTTACCAATCCCAGCGTTGCTTTACCCTTGGTAATAATGATGTGTTCGACTACTCCAGTATTGTGTGGCTCGGAGTAATGAGGCTTACCAGGGTTAACTTCAATCCAGTACATATCGCGGCTAACATTTGGCGGACACGCTGCAAGCAACGTGGCTTGGTAACCCATATCTTTAGAAAACACCGACAGCCCTTCACCATAACGAATGATTTTCGTCTCTTGTCGGGGCGGTTCGAGCAATCGTGATACAGGGATATCGAGTACAGCACAAATAGCCCATAGGGTTTCAATACTTGGGTTGCCAGCCCCACTTTCAAGCTGAGATAAAGTGGATTTCGCTATTTTTGCACGTCTAGCTACTTCAGCAATACTCATTCCGGAACGTTTCCTTTCAGCATTCAGAGTTGCTGCTATCTGAGCGATAGGTGGTCCATTTTTAGTCATGGTCATACAGTAATCAATTAGTTGCCTTTCGTTCACTATAACAAACGAGTGTATTATTTGACAAACAATCGTCACGCGTTCATTATAAAATGCGTTTGATTGATAAATTGTCCGGCCTGGATTGCTTCAGCTTGTCTGAAATAAAACTTCGCGAACGGGAGACCTAAGAGATGGAATACATGTTGTCTGTAGCACTGTTTGCTATTTCGTCCTCAGTAACGCCTGGTCCTAATAATCTATTGGTTATGACCTCTGGCCTCAACTTTGGCGTGCGCAAAAGCTTACCTTTATTAATAGGGATTTGTGCCGGCTTTACTACCATGCTTTTTTTGGTAGGAGAAGGGTTCAGTGGATTATTTGAGCTGTTCCCTATGCTAAGTTTGGCCATGAAAACAGTAGGTACTGCCTATTTACTCTACTTAGCTTGGCTTATCGCAAGAAACGATGGTATTGGTAACATTAGTCGACAAACTAAACCTATGGGCGTTATAAAAGGTGCACTATTCCAATGGGTAAACGTTAAAGCTTGGGTGGTAGCTATCGGTGCAATCTCCGTTTTTACAACCGTTGGGGAAAATCACGCGTATCAGAACATAGTAATTGCTACTATCTTTTTTATCGTGTCGTTTCCCTGTGTAGGCGTGTGGCTAGTTTTGGGATCACATATGCGGGAACACCTAAAAAGCACTACCTATCTACGCTGGTTTAATATTTCTATGTCATTCTTACTTGTGTTGTCTGTTGCACCAGTATTTAAAGATATTTGGCAACAGTTTCAGTATTAAATTGACGTACGGCATTATGTTAGATTGTGATTATAAAGTGTATTCAATCGTTCAGTTCGACTTATTTACTAACGCTTCAGAAGTAGCGTTTTAGTGCTAATGTTCGCATAACTTCAAATTGGTCAAATCCGACCGCGACCTTTTTCGCCGCCGCGCAAAACCAAACAGGAATGGGGCATTTCCGCGTTCAATTATAAATCAGTAACGGCACATTATTGTCTGCTGGCAATCATGGAGCATTCGTACTTTTCCCTAGTGAGTCATTTTTGGGATGACGCTGATTACTTGTGCTTGAGTGAGTTGCTCAAGCTCATCTTGGCGGCGGATTGATGTATCAAATAATTCTAGGCAAGTGGCGAGCCCGGTACCCATCGCAATACCGGCGAATAGACCAGCGATGATGAATACGATGACAGGTAAATTAGAGGGCATGCTGGGGGTGTAAGGTAAGTCGATTATTTTTACGCGCTTACTTTGCTCAAAGACGCCGAGAGAACCCGTCAATTGGGCCATTTCGTATCGCTCAATCAATTCATCATACAACTTGCGTTTGATGCTGACGTTGCGTTGAAAGCGGTGTAGTTGTTTCGAATTGTCGCCAAAGTTGTCAGCTTGTTTAGCAAGTTCTGTGATCATCAGACGCAGGCTTTTAGTCTCTTCGGTTAAAGCTTCAAATTTACTGCGTACGAGCTGCAAGCTGTGTAATTGTGTAACAAGCAAAGGCTGCACATTATTCAGATCGGATAAAACGCTGCTGCTGGCGATGTCCCAAAGTTTGTCGGTGGTTAGGTTGGGCTGCTCAACGTTCAGCAGTGTCGTTCGTTCACTTTCCAATCGTCGTAATTCTCTTTGTTTGGCTTGCACCGCACTGTGGTTTTCGGTGTATTTCGCTTGTAGCAGAGTAAGCTGGCTTCGGATATCGATGATTTGGTCTTCTAATTTTCCGACAACTGGGTTCGTGCGCGACATCTGTTGATCTAAGCTGCCTAAACTACGTTCAACACCTGCAAGCTCCGCTTCTTTTTCCGCTAAGCTTTGTTTTAAGGCAGCTAGACGAGTTAAGGTTTGGTTTTGCATTTCAGGTGCGACATACGCATGTTGATTTTTATATTGAGCGAGTTCGTCTTCTGCGTCATCTAATTCTGTGCGTCGTTTATCGATATGGAAGGTTAAGAATTCGCTGGAATCTTTAATAGATGAGCGTTCTGGCGCCAGTAGCTGCTCGATAAAGTGGTCGCTAACGGATTGTAGTAATTCCTTCATACCATCTGGCGAATTCGCTCGCAGCTCAATTTTTAGAAAGTCTTTGCCCATTTGAGAAACGTTGATGCTTGCAGATATTTTCCGGATCACCCTCTCTACTTCAATGGGCGACATTTTTTCGTCGATGAGCTCTAACTCAAGCGCAACTGATTTTAAAACATGGCGGCTTTTCAAAAGGGTGCTCAAAGCATTAAGGCGATCCTTTAGCATGGTAGAGACAGCTATGTCTTCTAAAAATGGATTCATTTTGGCCGTTTCTTGAATCAGTAAACTGGTATGAGCGTAGTAGTTTGTGGGGACGAGTTTACCGATCATCAAACCTGCTATAGGTAGCAGTAGCGTTGGGATAACGATTAAATATCGTCTGCGCCAAGCACAACATAGCAAAATGAGTAGGCGAAATTTTAGCTCAGTCATAGCTGCTCCAATAGTGCATTCAGCTGGTGCCCGCGCGCCTGCCAGCTCTCATTTTGAATAAGGCTAAGAGGCAGAGCAGATGGGTGTCTCATCTCAGCGAGTGCGTGCGCCATTGTTTTTGCCGAATGAGTGACCGTTATGTAGTGTTGGTAAGGCTCTAAGGCTGGAAATGGAGTGGCAAGAATTGGTTTTCCAACCGCGAGATATTCGAGCAACTTTAGAGGATTACAGGCTTGAATTTGTTGATTGGATAGAAACGGAATTAGGCTCGCTTCCCAATGCTGGCTATATCTTGGCAATTCGTGGTGTGCTTTTGGGCCAAGGTAATGGATGTTGTTTAAGATGGGCAGAGGACATTGGCTGAATTCATTGGGGCCGATAAAGACAAAGTCCCAATCAGGGCGAAGAAGGCACAGTTGCTCAATAAGTGAATAGTCTAGCCAGCGTGACAAACTGCCATAAAAGCCGGCAATTGGTCGCCCTGAATTGGGTAAATCCAGCGCACGTTCTGCGGGTTGCGTAAATAGTTCTATATCAACTCCATGCGGCAATAAAGTGGTTTTGTGTGACGGAAACTTATCGGCGATACGCTGGCTGGCGGCGAGAATGAGATCAGATTTCTCGACTAACCGTTTTTCGTGGACAGCGATTGATGAGTGATCGACGCCAGCCAGAGAGGAGAAGTCGTCGCCGCAGTAATAAACGACCGCGCTTTCATTCAGGTGACCACATAGATCAGCAATGGTTGGCAGTGATCCCCACAGAATGGGAGAACGAAGTTGTTGTTTGGCCAATATAGGTTTGAGCTGACTGAGCATGAGCCGTTTTGCCAACGAGCGAGCCAAACGCGATTTAGGTGCGGGCAGCGTTCTTAAATTGACGATGGTAATATTTTTTGATGGTGTGTGCACTTGATAGCCGCGCTTCGCTTTACCCCATAACTTATTCAAAGCGCGGACCATATCATATCGATTGAGACTGGGTTGACGAAGGCCAATGGAGTTGACCCAGACGACTTTTCGTGACCCTGATAGCTCATTGACCAGATGCTGCGTGCTGGAAGGGAGGCCGCCAAAGTCTTCACCAAATACAATCAAATCACGCATGGGCAGCCTCTAGCTCAGGAGTTTTTTCATCCACTTTGATGTGTCGGATCACTTTGGCGGGGTTGCCAGCCGCGATAACATGAGCGGGTAAATCATGGGTAACGACGCTACCGGCCGCCACTATGGTGCCCTCACCAATCGTGACATTATGCTTTACGCACACGTTGGTACAGAGCCACACATCTTTCTCAAGAATAATGTTGCCAGTTTGATGTGCGTCATCACCATCACCACGTGCACGTCGCTCTGCGTCGAGTGGATGGCCTGAATAGCCGAATAGAAAGGCGCGCCCAGCGATTCTTGCGTTGTCGCCAATTACGATACGCTGACCGACCGCAATCGTGGTTTGCCAGCCGATATCGACATTATTGCCAACAAGCAGTTGTGGGTCTTGTGAGGCGGTTCTGCCACTAAACGTTGTTTGACCGGAGACTCTGCAATTGTCACCGAGGCAAATGGTTAGTGGGCCAGAGACATAAGGTATACCATCGTACAAATACAATCTTCGGCCACATTGCTTTACTCGTCCTTTGAAGGCTGGTGTATGGTAGAAAACTCTGAATATAGTTTGTGTAAGGGTGGACAGTATCTTGTGTCCTAAATAGATCGTGCGGTTGAGCAGTCGCGGGGTGCAAATATCTGCTCTCATTACGATTTTCAAAATGGAAAAGACACTACGAATTTGAGTATTGGGATGATGCTTCATCCAAGTTTTGAATTGATTAAGTTGCATAACTAACATAGAGCACCTTTTTTGTTTTTTGGGTCTATGGTGTTCAATTCAACGTTTGTGCCACTATTTTAATCCATAAATATCAGTTAGTTACTTTTCTTTGGTCGTTGGAGGTAACTTGATTCTTAATTTGAGAATGATTCTGCTCAAGTTTTGCGACGGCAACCGTGAGAGCGGCGAGGATATAAATGGGCCAATTAAACCCTTGGGTGAGGAAAGTTCCCGATACTATGATGCCAAGCAACCCTGCGTATACCGAGTTTGCACACGCTAGGAGTTGGTGACTGCGGAGATGCTCACTGTTATCAAGTGAACGCAAAGTTCGACGAGCGGTTCGAATGAGTGAGCCGATAAAACATATAAATACCACCAGGCCAAGGATCCCTGTTTCAGCCAGTACGCCAAACCACGTGCTGTGTACGGCGTGGTTAAGCCCATCCCAATGGGGGCTATAAAAATAATAGTTTGAATAAAAATTATCCAATCCAACTCCGGTTAAAGGATTATCGAGAGCCATCCCAACCGCCGCTTCCCAAGCATAGAGTCGCCCCATCGCCGAGGCATCGATCCCTTCTTCGGCAGCGCCTCCCGAAGCTCGATCTGAGATACCGGCTGCGACGAACAGAACACCCGTTGCGACAACACCAATTAAGATCAATAGCGCTTTTGAGCGAATGAGTTTTATGGCAAACACCCCTAGAACGGCGAGTGAGCCTAATAGTCCTCCTCGACTTTGCGTGGCAATGACAGCCGCCATGAGCAATATGATGATGATGAATGAAAGCATACGAACGCTAACTGAGCCACCTTTGGTCGTGGCAAGCCCGATGGCAAAGGCGAGTGGGAACATCAAGACTAATGACAAATCGTTAGGGTCGCCCAACATTGATCCGAGTTGCCGACCTATAGTGACGCGAGTCCCTTCAACTAGCCCAACGCCATTAATTGAATTCGATAAAGCGACGCAGGCAATCAGCAAACCCGCCAGAACAATTAGGAATGAAATAAGACCAAGATTCTTCTCACTATTGGTTAGCCAAGTGATGGCCAAGGTCATGACAATAATTTTCCAATATATCCCTTTGAAACTGGCTAACGCCACGCTAAAGTTAGAAGAAAATACGATCCCAACCACAACCAGTATCCAGAAAGCCGCAAGCCAAGATAAAGAATGATGCCAATAAATGTTGAGACTTTTACTGATTAAGGTATGCCACAACAAAGCAAATAGCGCCCCCATTGAGAGGAGGAGTGGGATTTTCAGTGAATAGAGCGCTGGGATCGCTTCATGTATACGGAAAAATGAAAACAAGACAAATAAAGTGACGAGCCAAAACGTTTGGCTTAGGACAAACAAGGTCGCGATTGGGATCAACGCGATTGCCAACGGAAGAGCGGGGTGGGGGAACACAGACCAAGCCAGCCCTAAAACGATGACCGACATGCTTGCGATGATGATGTTGGGACGTTGCGTCGTCATATCGTTATCGAACTAGTACGCGAGGAAGGAACGCAGGCATTGTCAGCACGGTGATTTTTCCGAGGTGCGCCAATGCGAATAAGGTAAATAGCGCCAATAGTATTAGGCCCATTAGCCCAATGATGTTGGACACCCAATAGCTCGCGACCAGATATATGACCGAAGTCACTATCATCACGATGAGTGGCACACACTGATATGGTAGAGGATAACAATGCTGGCTATACCTAGCGATAAGGAGTGTTCTCCCCAATTGAGCTATGATGAGCGACAACATTACGCCGACAATTTCCCATTGCATGCTGCAAAGAAATAGCAAGCCACCTAACAAAGAGCAAGCGACATTTATTTTGAATAAAATCTTGGTTCTTTTTTTATATAGGATGCCAATATTAATTAACTCAGACGTTTCTTTTAATAGGGCAATAATAACCGTGGCGATGACTAATTGAGCCGCGCCATGATAGCTCTGTGGCAGTGCCAATTGAATGAATATTTGACTACCTATCCCAACGACTACCGACAGTAAACATAGATATGCTATTCCGATTTGAGTTGTATTTGTGGTGTGGCGGGCCCCTTGTTGTTCGATAGACTGAAAGCGTTTTGGCATCCACCACATATGAAAAGGTTGAGCTAGGATGCACATGGCTAGAGCGAACTTAGCGGCAACGGCATAAAGTCCTAATTCTTCGACACTGCTTGTATAAGCAATAACCCAACGCTCAGCACCGCAAAGAGTGAAAGCGACGATAGCTGACATCATGAGTGGTGATGAATAGCGTAGATAACGCGTGAGTTCATTGCGTCTAGGTAATGCAAATTGAAATTGGTTAATGAAGTGCAGTAACGAAAATTGAATAAAGGTAGCGAATACCCCTATCGCGAAAATGAGTGTGACGTTTGGCTGCACGATGAGTGCCCAAACGATTAAGCAGGCCTGCATGATGGTACAAGTGACTGTGACAGAGAAGAAAACCATCACCTTATCCTGCATTCTGAGCCACGCCATACTGATTGCTAATGCGCTTTCAAAACAAACGACAATGGTCATTAAGATCAATTGATATTCAGAAAAAACGCTGATGTGTTGTTTAAAAGCCTGAATAAGTAAAATGAGTAGCAACGCGGCCAACGCAGAAATGATAAGGCAAGTAAAATAGAGAACCCCCGCTTGTCGCTTTTGCTCTGACGAGCAGTTGAGTATCCCAATGAAGCGATAAAGGTTTTCATGCATAGCCACTGCTACCAATAAACTAATAAAGGCTGTGGTAGTCGCAATGAGCTCAAGGCTTCCCAATTGAGCGGGGGACAAATAACGGGCCATTAAAGGCAGCATGAGCAACGATATCCCTTTCATCAAGAAAAGACTGAAGGCATAGAGGAGCATGCTTTTTAATGGAGACAACGTTTTTCTTTCACTCATGGGATGTCCTTACTCACAACACTGCTCATCATTGACGCAATGTGAATCGGTGTGAAACAGAGGCGGCGAGAGTCGTTGAGCGACTTGTTGATAACAGGTTTCTGCACGATAGTGCTTGGCCATGAGTAACGATTGTTTGCTGAGTTGCTCAGTCAAACGTTTGTCGTCGAGTAAGGATACGATAGCTTGGCTCAAAGAATGGACGTCGCTGGGTGTATATTTGAGGCAACTTTGGCAGTGCACTAATCTTTGAGACCAATAAGAGTCATCATCGGGTATAACAACACACATTCCAGCGGCCAAGGCTTCTAAAATCGAGAGACCAAATGGCTCGTTGTGGCTAGTGGAGACAAAAATATTACTTTGGCTACGAATTTCGTCTAAATTGTCAGGATCTTGATACCATTGTACATGCTTTAGATTCACTGGTGCATCGGAAATGGGTAGGTCGAGATCTTTTGGTCGGATAAAACATATGTTGGCCGCGACAGGTTGAACGGGGTTGAGTTGATGCAGCATGTCAATCAGCGTATCTAAACCCTTCCACTTGAGCAGTGATGCGGACCAAAACACGACGGGGAAAGTTTGTTGGCAGCGAGTTGGCCAGCGTGCGGCGCTGATACCGTTGTGAAAAGTAGAAAAGTGCGCTTGTGAAACGATAAGCGTGCTGGCGCTGCGCGTATCTGCAATTTTGAGTATGCGCTGATAATAGCAATCAAGCGCCACGAGCATACTGTTGGTCGCGGAATGAAGATAAAACACTTGAGTTGCTTTGGTTAGGCACCAACCGATAGATGAAGAGCGGCCAATAGGGCCGTGGATGAATTGGATGATGTCGAGAGTGAAGAACCGGCTCACGATATATAACGGCATATCGATACCTGGCCCTGATGCGCCTATCACTCTTTTGATTGATGGAAAACGAATGAGTATTAACAGCAGAAATGCCGAGAAAAAAAGCTGGTTAAGCCAATACCCCCAACCTTGATGACATTTGGCCATAGAGCGAATAAGAGGCAGCGGAATAATCTTAACTGAGAACCTATTGGTGAGCGCAGGTTCTCGCCAGATTTTAGGCGTAGCTGTCACAATGGTAAATTGGCATTGCCCAGCTGATACTGTGCCAAGCGCCTCCAATGTCGCGATTTTCGACCCACCTTTAAAGCTAATAGGGTCAAATACTAAACAATGATTTTTGTGGCGTTTGTCCATATTGCCTCCGGCTATGTCTGATCTTTCGGTTAGTGGTTTAATGTCGACCGCATTTCTCGATTGTGTATCTACGGGTTAGATCTGCTCAACTGGAACTGAAAGCTAACCGATTGGTGACATAAGTTCGTATTGGGCTGGTGGTCCTCCACCAAGAAGCCTTCACGGGTCGAGGATTTTGCAGCACTTGCCAATATATCTGCTCTATCCTTTGTGTGGTTTCCGTTACGGTATGGTGGGAAAGTGCAGTCTCTTTAGCACTGCATGCGATGAAGTCGGCCAAAGATTGGTGTTTGATTACGCGAAGCATAGCGTCGTATAGAGGTTTAATCCCTTTATTTTCATAAAGAATAGCGGTCTCATCATGGGTTAAAATTTCTTTTATCCCACCTTCGAAGGGAGCGACAATCGGAAGCTCTGCCAGTGCGGCTTCCATGAAAACGAGCCCAAAGGCTTCACTCCTCGCTGCGCTAACATAGGCGTCACAACCTTGTAGCCAGCCAAGTACGTTTACTTTTTCTCCGACAAAGTGGACTTGCTCTGTAATGTTGAGTCGATCGGCGGTTTGTTCGAGTGTTTGCCTAAGGTTCCCTTCACCAATCACGAGCAGGTGTACGTTGTTGCTTTGTCTTAAAATATTTTTGAGCGCTGTGAGAATGCGATCGATCCCTTTTCTGTGGATCAATGAGCCGACGGTGACGAATAAGAAGTCATCGTTGGCAATACCCAACTGAGCTTTGGAATCGATCGCCGTTTGTGCGGACAGTCTTTCTATATCGATACCATTGTGAATGACTGATAGCTGCTCGTTTGGATAACCATCTTTACGCAAATGCCCAGTAATGGCATCGCTCACTGCGATAATATGTGGTGAATTGTGGATACCCAGTGTGAGCCTATCCCTTGCTGGGTAATCTGAATGCAACTGCGTTACTAACGCAACGTTTTCTAGCTTGGCAGCATGGCACATCCATTGGCAGGGAGCTGCGCTGTTTACATGAATCAGATCGATGTGTTCGCTTTGGATGATATCGCGCGCTTGATTGACCAGCCGTTTCCAGGCGAATACATTGAAACGAGGCGCTTGCCAGCCTAAGAGCAGTGGGAAAGGAGTAACCTCACAGTGGACGCCGAGTTTAGCGATTTCGGTCTTGAGCGATTCGTTGTTTGTCCATACCTGTGGGGTGAAGGCTCGTCGGTCGATATGGGTGATGAGATCGATTAGGCAGCGTTCGCTTCCTCTAATCCAATCTCCGCCGTAGTGAACAAACAAAACTTTCTTGGCACTATTCATCGCTTATCCTCTGGGTATACATCATTGCAGTTGATAGGGATGTTGCAAGCTGCGCGCCAGAATTGACAATTGATATATTATTGATTTATAAGGTTTTAAAATTTTATGTGAGTGTGTTTGTCTTAATTCTCAAAATAGGAACGAATTTGACAGCAAGTATTCGGGGCAGAATTTACAAGGGTTAGAGAGAGTGACTCCTAGATTTTAATAACAATCATCACGTTTTTTTTCGGCATGGATGAAAAAGGTCGAGTTCCGCTAGATACAATTTGGTTGAGACTCGCATCAAGCCCAGTATCGAGTGGAAAAAATTGTCATGTGAATAGTGGTCACTATTCGCTTTCTGTCGCAAGCATTGAATATCGAGCTGATTGTGTTTTTCAAACTTCTCTGACAGCCAAACGATCATAGGGACAGACTTCTGCTCAATCGGTGCGAAGCGAAAAGGTAAACCATGTAAATAGACGCCATTTTCTCCCAATGATTCGCCGTGATCAGAGACATAAAATAGAGCCACATTATTACCAGAGGCGTTGGCATCTAATGTATCGATCACCTGACTTAAAATGTGGTCGGTATAAACGATGGTGTTGTCATAGGCATTAGTGATCTGTTCACTGGAGCACGCTTGTAAGTCACTCGTGCTGCAAACGGGTTTAAAGGTCTCAAACTCAGCAGGGTAGCGATGTGTATAGGAGGGACCATGGCTACCAATTAAGTGAAGCCCAATAACGGTATCTGTTTGGGCGTGCTGAATTTTGTCTGCCAGCCCTTTTAGCAAAATATCATCGTAACAACTACCGAGTTTGCACAGCTGAGGGGCTATTTTTTTCGTCATTGCAACGGTTGGGATACGGTCGCAGACACCTTTGCATCCCCCATCATTGTCTCTCCACGATACGTTTATTTTGGCGTGATCAAGTATGTCCATTAGGCCATCCTGGTGATAAGCCATAGCTTCACTGTAATTCTCTCTCGTCATGTTGGAAAACATACATGGGACAGATAAAGCTGTGTAGGTTCCGCAGGAGGTTACTTTCTTAAAGCTAATCACATTTCGTGTCGCCAATTGTGGATTGGTGAGCTTGGTGTAACCGTTGAGTGAATAGTTCATTGAGCGTGACGTTTCGCCCAATACCAGCACCAAAATGTTCGCTGGGCCAGAGTTGTTGTTGACCGCATCTAGGCCTTGAGGCGTATAGGGGATGTGGCTGTCGATTAGCTGATCTTTTTCATACCGATAAGTGGCAGTGAGAAAATCGGTTGGGTTTAGCAAGGATTTGAGTTCGCTGTGATTACGAATGAAGGAGACATAATCCTTATATTGAAATACGGCGATCAGTGCGACGATTAGGAGTGCAGAAATCACCTGTAGCCCTTTCACCGCTGTCAGACGTAATACGTTGGCATGAAACTTTGGTGTGAGGCAGTAGCAAAAGAGGATGGAAGGGACCACACCCACAACAATTAGCCAAGTTATCGAGGCAAACGAAAGGTAGCTGAACGCTTCTTCTGTATTGGTTTCCATTACGCTGGCGATCATGCCGTAATCGAACTCGTTGCCATAGTTGAACATGCTAAACGCGGCCATTGATGAGGAGAGTATTAGAACTAAGACGATAATCCGATAGATGTATGGCCAGATAAGCAGAGAAAAAAGCGCAAACATAGTGGAGAAAATGAAGAGAGGCAGAGTGATAAGAAAACTTACTTTTACATCCTCTTTTGTAACCAGTTCGTTCACATGCTGCCAGAGAGCTACGTTTTCAACTAGGGTGAAAAACAGCGCCAATAGGATTATATATGCAGTGCTTGATAGTCGCTTTCGCCACACAATATTGCCCTTAGATCTCAATAGTAATCTACAGTTGATAGTGCTGTAACAAGCATAGCTGTGTATTTTTGGCTGAGCCAATGCCTTTTATTTTGGTCTAGTCAGTAGTGTAATGATGGATTATTTCGTCACCTAGTTATCTTATTACACACTGGATCTTTTCTTAATCTATGTCGAAAATGTAGAGTATGTCGAGCCATGGGCCTTGAGCGTGAATAAAAAGATTGTATTCTTCTTTTCCTTTATCCTTATGTTTTCTAACAGTATTTATGGAGTCCAGAAAGTAGAGGTGTACACTTATGACACTTTACCTCCTCTGGCATTCAGAGATACAACGGGGACTCTTACTGGGATTTATATAGAAATAGTAAAAAAGGCTGTATCTAGAATGCCAGATTACGAAGTGGTATTTAAAGTTGTCCCTTGGGCTAGAGCGAAACAAAAGGTATCTGATGGCTCCGCGTTTGCAATACTCCCTCCTTACTTTCATGCTCACGACTGGTTAACAGCAGGCTCGGAAAAACGCCCTTATATATGGCCTTATTCACTACCATTGTTCACCCAATCAGATGTTGTTATGTGTAACTCAAAAATAAATCCCACTCCAGAATGGAAGTTTCCGGAGAGTTACGAAGGACTAACATTTGCAATGTGGCGTGGCGATGGCCGGGCTGGTGGCAAGTTTATGGATATGGTAAAAAATCAGAAAATAAGAGTCGTTGAAGTCAGCGATATATTAAGGACAGTATTATTTGTTTTAAAAGAAAGAGCAGACTGTACCGTGACATCAAGGATGCCATTCTTTTGGTATTTAAATCGGATAAAAAACTCACCGAAATACAATGTTATTTCAGGAAATGTACAACTAATCGAATCTAGCGTTATATCAAAAAATCAAGGCTACCTAGGGTACTCGGACATCGATTCAGATAAAAATTACCCTTTTAAGAAAGACTTTTCAATTAAATTTGATATAGAAGTTTATAAAATGAAGAAAAACAATGAGATTGATTCTATTGTGGAATCATTCATTGGTATTCAACCTTGGATGTTAGAATAATCGATTGCGGTTCAAATGAGTGGTTACGATTTTAACCAATTGATATTTTGATTACTTTTATTTTTCAAAGTGTTTACTTACTACTTTATGTGAATCGTCATTGTTTAGTGTGATACTCAATGACTCGTCGGCAAGAAGACGAACAGGCTTGTGAGTATAAGATCAACAGCTGAGGGATAATGGCTTTGGTGGAAAAGGACTTGGTTACTTTTTCTATCGCGCAATTACGCATTTGCTGCCGAGCATCCTCTGGCAGTTCCAGCCAGTGTTTAAGGTGCTCTGCCAGCTTTTCATGATTATCGGCTAAGTAGCCATTAACGCCATGTTGAATCAGTTGGTCTAAATCGCCCACATTGGTACTGATGACGGGGATTCCGCGAGCCATGGCTTCAAGGGCAGTCATCGGTAGTCCTTCATAACGTGAGCACAAAACTAACACGCTAATGTTTGGCCAGACAGCGTTCATATCAGTTTGGTGGCCGTGGAAGTGAACGAGTTGCCCGTCATCTTGGCCAGCCATCTTTTCTAAAGATTCACGTAACGCTCCCGCGCCATAACAATGAAATTCAGGTATACACGATTCTAGGCTTGGAAAAGTTTGGTTCGAAAACTGCTGAGCTAACCCCACAAACCTTTCCGGAGCCTTTTCATGTGACAAGCGGCCAACGAACGCTATCTGTTGTCCCCGCATTGGTTTGATGTGATCTGTGGAGATGAAATTATTGATGTGAATGGATGAAAATGGGATCTTTTGGCCGATTTTTTGGCTAACAACCAAGGTTTTATTGGAGAGAAATGCGCTGTAACGATCGAGTAAATCGTATAACCAGACTCGTCCAGTTGGGGCTTCCCCAGCGTGGTAGGTGGAGATTTGGGCAATCGAACCACGCATGAGTTTGCATGCCAATTTACTCAATAAGCTGGCTTTATAGCCGTGGGCGTGAATTAGCTTGGGCTGATGGCACTTAAGTGCGAATCGTAACTGTGACAGCTGTGTTTTTGCCGTAGAGAGCTCACACAGGTAACTGCAGGCTACGTTGTTTTGCACTAGCAGTGGCTTCAATGGTGAAGGTCCCCCGTATTTTTGAGTGAATACGACTCTTACGGGAGTCCCTTGCTGCCGCAGCCCTTGCGCCAATTCGCACACATGCGTTTCTATACCGCCGAAGTGTAGGCTATCTATCAGTAACCAGAGTTCATCACGCCGGATTGTGCTCATCTTCAGATTCCCACGCCAGTTTTTTCCGATATACGGTTGAAGGACTAAGCTCGAGTAACACTGCGGCATTGAGGACATTGCCGTTGCACAGATCGATGGCATTCTGAATAGCTTCGCGTTCGATTTGCCACATAGGTCTGATTAGAGTCGGCTGAGAGCTTGGAGTCCCACTAGGGGTGATTGGTTCGGGGTTGTCAATCGACAGAGTTTGCAATTCGGTGTTATGTGGCGTGGGTTGCAGTGTTTGAGGAACCTCGCGTGGTGGTGTTTTCACTACACTAGGTTTATTCTTTTTGGTAACTTGTTCGGGTAAATGCTCAAGAGTAAGTTTGGTCGCGTCATTGAGCACTACGATATTGCGCATGACGTTTTGCAACTGACGAACATTGCCTGGCCAAGCGTATTGTTTGAGAGCAGTTTCTGCTTCACGAAGTATGCCAGTAAACTTCTTGTTGTCTTGTTTGGCGTAGACTTTTAGGAAGTGTTTAGCTAATAAAGCAATATCGCTACCACGCTCTCGAAGAGGAGGCATATGTATAGGAATGACGTGCACACGATAATATAAATCTTCTCGAAATCTACCTTCTTCTACTTCTTTTAGTGGGTCGCGGTTGGTGGCGCATATAATTCGAAGATCTACTTTGACTTCCCTCGTGGCTCCTAACGGTGTGAACGTACCTGTTTGCAAGAATCTAAGCAGCTTTTTCTGCATATCCAATTCCATCTCACATAACTCGTCGAGGAATAAAGTTCCACCATGTGCAACTGATGCTGCGCCTTTACGGTCAGTTGTTGCTCCGGTGAATGCGCCTTTTATATGACCGAAAATCTCGCTTTCCATAAGGTCTTTGGGGATAGCGCCGCAATTAATCGCGATAAAAGGCTTGTCTTTTCTTTGACTCTCTTTATGAATGGCTTCTGCACAAACTTCTTTACCTGTACCGCTTTCACCGATGATAAATACACTTGCGGTGGTTGGCGCGACCGAATCAATGACTTTGTAAGTGGCTTGCATCGGCAAACTGCCGCCTAAGAACCCATGAAAGCGCTGCCTATCTAACTTGCTTTCTAGATCTTCGACTAGGTGTTCCAGCTGGGCTTGTTTTAAGTGCAATGAAATCGAGGTTTTTAGCCTATCTGCTGTGATTGGTTTTTCGAGGAAGTCTTTGGCGCCTTTTTGCAGCAAACTGACGGCGATATCGACGGATCCATGCGCAGTGGCGACGACAATGGCAGTGGGGATCTGTTGGTTGGCTATCCAGTCGAGAACGTCTTCGCCCGACATATCCGGGAGTTTTAGATCCAATATTACGACTTGGGGTACATTTCGTCCAATGAAGGCCATGGCTTCTCGGCCCGTCTCCACATGGAACATATCGTAGTCTTCATCTTTAACGTATTGTTTATAGAGCACCGCAAGTGAGGTGGAGTCTTCTACTAAGAGTACTTTTGGTCGCATGGAGTGTTGTCCTATCAATCGTATTTAATTTTGTATGCTGTTTTAGCTCTTCGACTTTATTGTTTTATGTTTCTATTTTTATCGTTCTTCACATCGTATTAAAACGTCGCTATTCGACATTATTGCTAGGCCTGGAGTAGCTTTCGAAGCCTTGTTCTTTGCGCTCTATCAGCGCTTGAAGGGAGGCGTTCACCAAACTCGTTAGCTGGTCACAGAAGCTTAATGCTTGCTGCCCTTGTTTATTCAAGCACAATTTCTCGATTTTTCTCGCCAATACTGAAAGCTTTCGGTTTCCTAAAGCTAGGGCTGAGCTGCCAAGTGTGTGGGTTTCAAACTCAAGCGTTTCTATGTTAGCTCCTTGTATGGCATGCTGAATGTTTTCGAGACGTCTTCGAGACTCGATTACATACTGTTCGATGATTTCAGGCATCACTTCAGCACAAGTATCTTCAACGGTTTGCCGTATGATACTTTCGTCGACGAGATCGCTGATCTCGCTAGGTTGAAGGTTGACAGGCTGATTGTCTTTGAGTGTATGTTTTTCCACGACCGGCTCCTTGTGCTGTTCAGCAATACATGGGTTCTGTCTAGATTGGTTTAAGAATAGATCAATTTTTTCAACAAGTTGAGGGAGTCTAACGGGTTTTGCTAGGTAACCACTCATTCCTGCATCTAAAAAATGCTCTTTGTCGCCCGTTAGGGCATGAGCGGTGAGTGCAATGATGGGGGTGGTCGCAGAAGGTTTATGTTTAAGCTGTCGAATATGTTGGCACGCTTGTATACCGTCCATTTTGGGCATGGAAATATCCATAAAAATTAGGTCATATTGATATTGGTTAAGTAAATTGAGTGTTTCGACACCGTTGTCAGCAATATCAATTTCAATTCCTAGATTGAGCAACATATTTTTGATGACTAACTGATTCGCTTTATTGTCTTCGGCAACTAAAATCCGTGCGTGAGAGCGATCTAAGTCTTTCCTAAAATTTGGAATCGGTGAGCGCCTTTCGTGACGATGAGCAATTTCGAGTTCAATATCGAGTGAAAATGTACTGCCTACACCTTCTTCACTGGTTGCATTTATCCCTCCGTTCATCAATTCACACAGACGTTTGCATATCGCTAATCCCAGCCCAGCCCCTTCTTGCGTGCGTGAATAAGATTGGTCCACCATGGTGAACTCTTCAAATATGTATTCCAATTCCGTAGGGAGAATACCGATCCCTGTATCGATGACATCGCAGCGTATCGTTATAGTGCTGTCTTTCTGACTCGTTATGCCGACTTTGATGGTCACGCTACCGCTTGCCGTAAACTTCATCGCGTTGCCTATCAGGTTGTGCAAAATTTGTCGGACGCGATTAGCATCGCCCACAACGTCAGTAGGCACAGAGCTGTCGATGAAGCAGTGCAATACAAGATCTTTTTGTTTAGCGCTTGGCGCAAAGGAGTCGGTGGTGCTTTCGATACATTGGTGAATATTGAATGGCTTGTGCTCAAGCAATAAGGTATTGGATTCCATTCGGGTAAAGTCTAGGATGTCATTGATGACCGATAATAAAAACGATCCCGAGTCTGTTGCCGTCTCAAGCAAATTTTTTTGCTGGCGTGATAGAGGCGTTTCTTCAAGTAGTGACAAGATGCCGAGTACTCCGTTCATCGGCGTACGTATTTCATGTGACATTGAAGCGAGAAAGCGTCCTTTTGACTCGCAGGCAAACTCCGCCTCTTCTCGGGCGTATTTGAGCGCTTTGTAGCTTCTAGCGAGTTGAGATGACATATGATCAAAGGCTCTTGCCAGGTCACCAAATTCATCTTTAGCGTGGCTGTTTATTTGAAATCCAGGTCCATTCTTGCTGAGTGTCTTGGTTGCACTGGTGAGCTTGGTTAGATTTCTTGTTAAGTATGTTCCTAGGATGAAAGAGAAAATGGCAACAAGCATAACTTCGATGCTGGCTAAGGTAATGATGGATTGCTGAGCTTTGCGTAAAGTTGCGCTAATTGAAGCAGTATCTAACCCCATGTCTATGTAACCGAAAGAAGGGTTACGGTCACTGATGTTGACTCGTTGGTCAAAAATACTGTCGTTGACCGCAGCTAAGTCATGATCCGCCTGCATTTTTCGGTGCAAAAGCGACTTTTCTCCGGCGTAGGCTAAGATTTCGCCATCCCGAACTATTTTTACGTATTGAACATCTTGTAACGTTATAAAATTGGAGACGAGGCGATCTAATGCTTGGCTGTCATCTTGTAATATCGCCTCTTTTGCAGAGTCAGCAAGCATGGTTGCCGTGGCGTCGACTCGCTGTAGAAGAAGTGTTTCATTAGAGCTAGAGAGAAAAGACATTGAACTGAAAATGAGCAAGATGAGTAAGACAATCTCAATCGCTGCGATACCGAGGATAGTTTTTATTCTAAAGGTCATAATATGGCTGCCTATTACTGATATGCCTTCCATTTAATGGATTAGGCGGATTGAGACAAAAAACGATTAGAAAGTAATTTATTTTCTAGATGGTCCATCAAGCGCTGTGGAAGGAAACGTGTGCGTTTGAGTTGCCTGACCAACTCTTGGCTGAGCGTTGGCTGATCTTGTAGATTTAAGATGGAGCCCAGAAGAGCAATATTGTTTGATTGAAGTAGTTGCAACGCTTGAGTAACTTGGGTATTGGTGGTAGCTCCCCCTTTGACGACCAACAATACTTTATCGCAAGCGTTCGCCACACTTTGCGCTGGAATATTGTTGCGGTTTCGGTTAAGTAACGGTGAGGTGTCGATGATGATACGGTCGAACTGTGTGGCCCACTTTTCAACGGCGCGAGACATTGTGACAGGGTCTTTATAGGCCAATTGTGTCGTTGGATCTTGTGGAACAGAGATACCGGTAAACAGCCGCTGTGATTGTTTATGTTCGACCAAACCAATATCGTGCTCGGCATCAATAGTTGGTAGCGAGTTTAACGTTGGCTTAAACAGGTTTAAATCTATTAAGAGAGTTTTGTGCCCTGCGAGTAGACACCGTTCCGCTAACGCGGTTGCAATGGAGGTTACCCCATCACCTGATTGACAGGAGGTGATGCAGAGTGAACGACAGTTGGCGAGTTCTGCCGCTAAGTAGATTTGCTCAATTTCGCAATGGGTTGCAGGGATCGTCATTATAGCGCTCCTATTAAAACGATGGTGGTGGTTAAGCGCAGGATATCTTCGAGCCCCACGCGCGCTTTTTCGAGAAAGCTCTGGCTTCTATCTGGAATAAACACCATATCTCCGGCACGCAGGGTGGGTAGCATGTGGATATTGGCGGTTTGGCTGAATTGGAGTAGGTTGAAGGTACGGGCCTGACCTTGGCAGCAAGACATATTAACAACAGAAATCTTCTCCAAATACGCGTTATCACTTGGCCCACCAGCTTGGGCAAGAATATCGAGAATGGTCATGGTGTCGTTGAAGTTATAGCGTCCTGGATTGTTGACCGCGCCTAAGATCCTGACGGTTTTTTCTTTCGGTTTTTCTAACCAGTTTTTGTCTTTTTCGGGGATAAAAATGGTATCGCCTGTGGTGACCTTCGGCAGTAGGCTCTCGTCACCGGTCTCGAAATAAAGCGATAGGTTGAGTTTGCTTATTTTGGCGTACGATTTATCTCGATGTGTAATGCGGATATTGTGAATATCGGCATCTTTTGTTGGCCCATCAGCTGCCGATAAGATATCTAAAAAGTGCATGTCTTTCGTGAATCGATATCGACCGGGGGCGTTGACTTGACCAAATACGTAAATTGATGCATCCGAGCTTTGACGCACCCACTGAGATTTATTGTCTGATGGATCTTGAGGCAAATCGTGTATACGAACAATGGCACCCGCCAGAATATTGGGCAGGTTAGACGCAGGCGCACCTAGGCGGATAAATTCGTCAAGATCGAACACTTGCATCTTACCGTTTCGATTAGAAACCTCGATTTTTGTGGTGTCTGCTCTTAGGGTAGGGCCGCCAACATGCGCGAGTAAGTCCATAAAATCCATTTCCTGAGACCATTCTATTCGCCCCGGACGTACTACTTCTCCGATCACGCTAACGGCTCGATCTGGGGAAACTTTCAGCCAAGACTTTTCATTCATGTCTGTTTTTTCAGGAACGAAAATCGCGTCACCCGAGTTAATCGCAGGGGGCTTGGCACTTTTAATGCCTTCTGTATAGGCGGTAAGGTCAAAGCGAATCACGGTGCCATTGGCTTTCAAGACACGTATTTGTCTTGATTCAGCAAATCGAGTAGGGCCACCCGCATTGGCGAGGATATCCATAAACGTCGCGCCTTTTTTACCTTCGTATGCACCGGGGTGGGCAACCTCTCCCATGATGTAAACAGTGTTGGCACCCGATTTGATTTCTTCTTCTTGTTTTGGAACAAAAATGGTGGTGCCAGGGGCGAGATCTGGCAATAGACTTTCATCACCCGTGTCTAGATATTTTTTCAGGTCGAATAAAATCGGAGCGTTGTTACTAATGACGCGAATTTGCTCAACCCCAGCATACCGAGTCACACCTCCAGCTCTCATGAGAATGTCGACTAAGTCGGTGCCTTTCTGGAAAGTGAATGAACCCGGAGCGTTGACCTCACCAAAAACTTTGATGGCCATTCTGCTGTCTGCGCTGTCACCTGAGTTGGCCATTTTTGCCGCGTCAAATTGTTGTTCAATATTGCTAACCAATGGTGAGGCGGCGACAAATAAGGTGTCGAGAGATTGCAGTTTTGGCAAGATGCTTTCATCACCTGAATCTAAAAATGCTTTGTAATTGAAAAGGATTTTTTTGCCAGCGCGTTTGAGCTGCATTTTATCAAGCTGTGCACCTGAACGTAATCCGCCAGCGGCGTGCAAAACCATTTGAATATCGGCTGTTTTGGCTAAGGTGTATTCTCCGGGAGAGTTGACGTAACCTTGGACAGAGATCAATACCTGTTGTTCGGCGATAAAGACCGACAGGCTCGATAAGTCGCGGAACACGGAGTTGAGAGACTGGCTCACGACGGTTTTTAGTTGCGACTCATTGTATCCTGCGACATATAAAGGGCCGATTTCCGGTAAGTGTACACGGCCTTTTTTATCGACCTGAAAACCTTTGTTGAGCGTTGGCTCACCGGGCAAGTTGACTTGAATTAAGTCACCGATTTGCACTTGTTCTTCACTTGCATGAGCGGTGTGGACGAATAACACAATCGTAACCATCAGTATCATATTAATCCATTTCATGGGGCGCTCCTTGAGTCCGAGTGGTACTGCGATCGAGCTCTGATAAGATTTCTATGCTGACTCTACGGTTAGTGAGTTGGGTCGCTTTCGATTTTCCTTCAAATAAAGGTAAACTTTCACCCACTGAGTGTGTCGCAATTCGGTTTGGCTGGACGCCAAATATCGATAAATAGCGTTTCACTTGTTTGGCTCGATTTAGAGCAAGCTCTTGATTATATTTCTCTTTACCAACGCTATCTGTATGCCCAGTAACCGACAAACGCAGAGTTTGGTTGTCTTTTAGTAGTTGAGCAGCACTGGCAAGGTGGCCCATATATTTAGGGTTTATCTCGGCTGAGTTGAAGGCAAACTGGTTATCGACGTTCAGCAAGTTGAAGAGCTGATTGACGGTCGCTAACTCATTATTGAAATGACGAGAATTGCTTGGCGGAATGCAGCGGGTTTGCGAGGTCACGTAATCGAGCTGCAGTTCAAGTTCAGCAAGACGTTTACGTTGGATAATGAGATCATTAGCAGCATCGAGGAGCAGTCCTGCTTCTAGTTCACGAGCGATTCTATTTTGTTTTTCTGTCGCTTGAACAACCGATGCGGGAAAGCACCACCGTGCTCCTTCTTGGATTAATACATCAAGGTGTAATTTGACCAGTTGCCAGTCAAATCTTAGGCCGTGTTCTGGCCCGAGCGGTTCGTCGGGCATCACAGGGCTGAATGAGTTCTCGATGTAGTTTTCAGCAAGGCCCCCTGTTCCTTGTTTTGGAGTGTTGCTACAGCCTGTTAATACGCTGATACCAATAATTAAGCCAAGATGTGAATAAAATGAGTTCATGCCAACGTCCTCTGTTAGTGCTCGCGCTTATTGCGTTCGTGAGTTGATGGGGATCGCTTGACCGATACGAAGTAAATTGATGATTTCGAGAGGTTGGCCTCGCACGTTTTCAATACGCATATCGCGCTCACGTTCAATGAGGCGTTTGTACATGTAGACAAGCGCGCCCACACCGGATGAATCAAGAAATTGGACGCCACTAAAATCTATTTCCACTTCTTGATAGTCATCTTGTGCGATAACGTCATCGATATGTTGCTGTGCATGACGGCTTCCGTCGGCATCTAAGTTGCCTCGGATAAGAAGGGTAATCACTGTGTCGGTGGCTTGAATTGTGTGCAGTTCCATAATGAACGTCCTTATATTTCTCTAATTGATAGGGTTTCTAAATTGAGCAATTGAGTCTCATGTTAGGTAAGGAAATGCTGGAAATGTGCCAGAAATTAAAACTAATAAAATCATATGTTTAATATGGACTTGAGTGTGTTTCTCAAATTTGAATGAAGTTATTCCTAAAATGAGAAATATTAACGTCAAATTGAGTGCGTTCGTAATATGTTGAAATTTATCGCTTTATTAATTGGTGGTGATCGTGGGAATAAAAAGTGTGGGCGGGGTGAAAAGAGTGGGTGTGGTGAATCTAACCCCTGTCAGAGCATTCAATGAAACACGACTATACTTAAATACCTACGGATGCTAAGTGATAAGTATATGATGAGTAAATACACTCCTTCTGGTGCGAGCGAGTCTGGTATGTCTTATTGTTAGGACAACATCATTATTAGCTTTTAAGTAGAATTTGATTATTGGAGTCTCGGTATTGCGTCACAGTGTACGCTGGGTAGAAAACTGGAGAGATATACTTAATCGCTATGCGACAGCGGTATTGATAGTTTTAGTGCTGATCGTGGCGGCCTATAGTGTATTTCATGAGGAGCTTCGGCTTGTCGTTGTGTTGAACGCATTAAGGTGGTTCTTTTTTTCTTGGTTACTGCTGGTTATTGTGTCCTTTTTTTTGGCGTTACTTTCTATTGTTATGGCTGTGGAGCTAAAAGACGATATTCTTATCGGGCGAAACCTTTGGCTTAAGAAGATAGAGGTTCCCCTTATTGACGTGGTCAAAGCGGAATACCGTTTGTATTGTGGAACAAAAGGGATCGCTGTCATAACAGGGCCAAAGACCCAGGTGTTTATCCCCCTTTATTCAAATAACTTAGACCAACTGAGTGAGCAGATTGATCGGGTAACGATATTATATCGGCCGACACCAAAATCATCGCAAAACGTAAATCAGTCAAAATCCACGCGTTAGTCGGTGTGTCTGAAATCGATTCTGTAACGTATTGAAGTTCATGCTCAGTTTTCAGTGGCCTTATGTTTGTAATGGCCTTGAATTTGTAATGCCGTTAAGTTGGCGTTGTCCCTCAAACGAGGTGAGCCAGTGTCTATTACGAGCTGTTTGTCGTGCGCTACTGCCAAACCCAGTTGTGGCTGTTGGAATCCACGTTGAACTTATGTTGAATCAGCGCCGTTCCATCATAAAATTGCACCTCGAGAAGTAACGTCGTTTGTGCTGAAGACAATGAATACTCTAGGCTACCAGTGCCTGATTCTATCGGCACGGAAGCAACGCGGCTGTTGAAATTAGGATAATAGCTCCCGTCTTGACTCAACACGAAGTCACTATAGAGGGAGAGATAAGCTTTACTCGTTGAGTAGGTGCTAATGTCTATGGTCAAGTAGTGTTGGCTTGCCGGGTTATAGCTAAACCCATCAGGCACATTAAGTTCATCAACTGACGTGGCGGTCGATTCCATACGAACCTGATATTCTGGCTCAGGTTCGCTTTTAACCAATACTTTAGGCTCTGTCGCTGTTTTGTTTGTTTGTTGCGTTGCTTCTGGGCTTGTTGATTTTTCTTGTTCTTGGTTATTATTTTCACTATCACCACCGCTGTTGCAGGCACATAGTAAACTGATGAAGATCAATGAAATATGACGATTTATCATGCCTTACTCCTCTGGTATGAAGATTTTATTTGTGTTCGCATTACTTTCCAAATGCCACTTTTGATTCCATTGGCCACCGGATTCTGCGTAGTCTGCAAATTGTGGATAGGCTTGGATCAAGTCGACCCTTTCACGGGGCCATTTCCACTCACTAGGCACTAACAATGCCCAAGGGTGGTTGTTAGAAGTTTTAAAGTATTTCCCCAGAGCGGGGTCGCTTTGATCAGCTCCTAAGCCGTACAGGCTGAGGCTGTCGAATTTTTCGGTGGGTGCATGATCGGCTAGGTGGATCTCTAGTGAACGGCCTGGATGAAGAGGTAGACCTTCGCCATGGTATTGTCCGGGTGTTGCGAAAACAAAAGGATCGTAAGGCATAGCGATGAGGCTGCTAGTGTTAACACTGTCATTGATCGCGATATCTAGTTGAAAAGAAAATTTGATAGTTTCCTGGCAATCTTGGAGTGAGCGGTAAAAAAAGCACATTTCGGATTTGAATACTGACATATCGTTGGAAATAATAAATACGGCGTTCGATGAATCAAGCTCCAATCCGTTTTCTGCGAGTAGGGCACCGTTGTGAGTTTGTGTCGTGAGTACTTGATCTATGTCATTGGGACTAAGCCCAGAGAGCTGGATAGCAAATGCATTACGATAGCCCGCGCCATACGCAGCGAGATACCCTTGAATGATAATGCGAGCGACGTTGCCATCTTGCACTGTTTCAGTGACGCGGTAACGCATTACGACATCGTTCATGTCATAGTCCGCTTTATAGGGCCAGTTATCTTCGTAGGCAATGGTGGCGTAAGTCGATTCGCTAGGGTAATGGCGGATAGCGACTCCATCTTTAGTGATTAAAACAGGGTGATCTTCGACTTCGCCCGTGGCTGCGCCCCCAAAGTAATCGAGCCCTTGTTGACCACTAAATCTAAAGCGGCTCCACGTTGAACCTGATGTCACATCAGGCGGGACATCTACCGTGAGTGAGTTGCGCCCAGCCGACAGTATTCGGTCGGAAAATACTTTTTCACCTTCGTCGGAAAAATCCCCGTCTTTATTCCAGTCAATCCAAGCGGATAGGTAACCGTCACGAGAGGCTGTGACAGAGATAACGGAATTTAATCCGGCCTCGACTGCTGTGACGAAGCCCACCCCATCTTCATCGGCATTGCCGGCTTTGTTGTCATCTAGGGGAGCGATGAGTCCATCGCCCTCCCCATCGGGGGCAACGTTCCCTAGCCAATATTCGCTATTGATACCATGTCTAGGTCCATTCTCGTCTAAAGTGGTGAGGTAAGTATCTGGTGCGTCTCCAAAATCGATGGTGGAGTCTTCATCAATAATAGGAGCGTTGGCACATCGCGCTCCATCGTTTTGATTCGAATAGGGGCCGTCGGCAAACTTAACGGCGGTCACTTCTCCTGCGGTTATCTTATCGTCGCCGGATAAGTCGATTCGAAATATATCACCATCGGAGTTACGAGAAATATAGTAATAACCGTTAACGTCGAAGTAACCTGCGCCAAATGTTCCGGTTTCTCCAACATCCCCAATGAGGGATTCTTGCCCAGTAGTGGTATCGAAGCGATATAAGTTACCCGTGCTATTGTCCACGCCATAAAGGTGTCCGCTTTGTGGATGAAATGCAAAATCTGTTAGGTTGACGTCTGCTCTGCTACTGATTTTTTCGACATACAAGATAGCTTGTGGATCATCATCTAGTGGGCTGAGGTCGACTTTAAATAGCCCTTTTCCGCGACGATACAGATAGTAGACATGACCATAAACATCACCCACGTAAAAGGTGTGATCGGTAGGTAATCCGGATGTGGTGAGAATCTCGGCTTTCAGATCATTACCCAAGCGGACCAAGCGCCGGTTGCTAGTATCGTAGCCATAGATATAGCGATCTTCGAAATCAAACCCGACGCCATTGATATTGGCGCTAATGCCAGTATCAGCTTGAATTAGCGCGGTGTCGCCAGTGACAAGATTAACGCCGTACACTTGAACTGGGTTGGCTTGAAACAAGTAAGCTTTACTCGGGCAGGTATCGAACGGCGCTGCGTACACACTTTGGATGATGAGTAATGTGATGCTGGTTATGATGAGGGTAACTCTTACCATTTTGATTCCCCTGCGAAACGATTTAGTTAAGGAGAAACAATCTTTGTGCCAACTTTAAGTTGTTGATTTATATCACTTTATTTTTCGATTGTTAAAGTCTGTCAAAATGAGAGTTAAATTGAAGGCAATCACACGATATTTACTGTAGGGAAAGTTTGAATGGGGATAGATGAGAAAAAACAGAGTATAGATAAGAAAAAACCGAGCAACATGCTCGGTCAGCGCCTAGGCAGGCAATAAATATAGGAAATGTATCAAATGTCACGATTTGATGGGGGTATAATACAGTGCTGACGTTATCGTTTTACCAAGATAGTGTGATAAATAAGTCAGCTTTTTCTTACAGTTTTATCATTAGATAATGGTATCTGGGGTTTTCTTTCATTCGTTATGAGTTTGAGTGTAATGGTAAGTTTGCTTGTGTTTTCTCCCATTTTTGATTGAACAAGAGACAAATAGGTTGCAATTAACTCTAAACGGTTGTTTGAAATACTAATTTTTCAAATTGAATGCTTTAGATCACAAAAATTTTTCTTATTACTCCGTAGACTACTCGAAAACTTAGGCTTAGCTCATATCAAGAGCGAATAATTATACGTCAACGGAGGCATGATGACTGTAGGTAAGTATTTAAGATGGAAAGATGAACAAGGAAGTGAATTTCGACCTGTCTCACTTTCTGGAACCGACTTGCTAAATGATCGTAATTTAAACAAAAGTACGGCATTTAGTTACGAAGAAAGGGAACTGTTTAATCTCAATGGTCTTCTGCCACCACGAGTACAAACATTTGAAGATCAGATCAAACGTGTTTACAGCGGATTTAAAAACGCATCGACGGATATTGAGAAGTACTTATTCTTACGTTCGTTACAAGACAGAAATGAGACGTTGTTTTATGCTTTGATTAACCGAAATATTGAAGAAATGACACCGATTATCTACACGCCTACGGTAGGAAAAGCGTGTCAGGAATTCAGCCACCGTTACCAAAAGGCACGTGGTCTATATGTCACGGAAGATAACGTCGACCACATGGGCGAAATGGCGCGTCAATTCTCTAGTCAAGACATCAAAATTATCGTAGTGACGGATAGCCAAGGCATCTTGGGCCTGGGTGACCAAGGCGTTGGTGGTATGGGTATTCCGATTGGTAAGCTGTCTCTTTATACTTTAGGTGCTGGAATTCATCCAACGCATTGCCTACCGATTGCTCTAGACATTGGTACTGACAATCAAGATCTGCTCGCAGACCCAATGTATCTTGGTGTACCGAAGAAACGTATTCGTGGTGAGGAATATAAGGCATTTATTGCCAAATTTGTCGAGCAAGTAAAACGCCATTTCCCGAAAGCCGTGTTGCAGTGGGAAGACTTCAGCAAATCGAATGCGTTTGATAATTTGTCAGAGTATGAAGACGAGTTACCATCGTTCAATGATGATATTCAAGGTACGGGCTCAGTGGTACTGGCAGGTATTATCAACGCGGCTAAGATCAAGCACGAAGTCTTGGGCGATCAGATGTATGCCGTTTATGGTGCGGGTGCTGGTGGCGTTGGTGTGGCAGACCAAATCTTTGCTGGTCTTTTAAAAGAAGGCCTATCACACGAAGAAGCGCGCGAAAGAATCTTTATTCTCGATTCTCGCGGTGTTGTATTTGACAATCGTGAAGGGCTAGATGAATATAAACAGCGCTACGCGAAGTCTTGGGAAATGACAAAAGATTGGCAGATGGAAAGCGACTCTGGCGCGAGTTTACAAGAGTTGTTGAACAACGTTCCAGTGACGGTGCTACTCGGTTGTAGTGGTGTTGGCGGCGCATTCCAACAGTCTCATGTTGAGAAAATGATGAGTCATACCTCTCGTCCAATTATATTCCCGCTCTCTAACCCAACTTCTAACTGTGAAGCTTTGCCTGAAGATATTTATCGTTGGACAGGTGGACGTGCAATCGTTGCAACCGGTAGCCCGTTCGAAGACTTGGAGTTTGAAGGGCAGGCATACCGTATTGGCCAAGGCAATAACGTGTTTGTTTTCCCAGGCGTTGGTCTTGCGGCTATTGTAGGTGGCGTGCAAAAAATCACCATGGATATGTTTACCACAGCTTCTTACGCTTTAGCGGAATGTGTGAGTGAAGAAGATTTGGCACTTGGCTGTGTCTTCCCGAAAATCAGCGAGCTTAAAGCTGTGACAATGGAAGTGGCGACAGAAATCCTATCGCGTTTGAGCGAAACTGATCCGAATAGCGATCTGCGTGACAAAGACATTCAGCACGAACTATCTACCCATATGTGGGAACCAGCTTACTTGCCATATCGCAGAGTGTAGTGCCCTACGAGCTTATACACGTTGTGAACATTAAAAAGGGCGCCGTGAAAGGCGCCCTTTTTGTCTCTTCATTGTTCGTATCCCCATTGTTTTAAGAGACACCAGATATATCGTCACTATTTTGCTTCGGCTTGTTTGTTTTCGAGTTCGCCTTACGTCGCCACAATGCGATACCGGAAAAATATGAATTGCCCGTCAATTTGGTCATTAATATGACTGCGCTGACATGAATAGTGACAGCAGTCATGGTTATGTTGGCCAATATTTCATGGAAATCGCCGATGGAATCTTTTGCTCCCCAAATGTTCTGTTCGGTGGCCCAGCCTGTCAAAGCCGTGGAAAGAAGTAATGTCCACATTGTCCATATCATGATAGCGCCAGCAGGGTTGTGCCCGACGTGGTCGTCGCGTTTGGTGACTAAAGTTTCTTTGATATGCGCTAATGCAGAAGGTATGGAAGGCTTAAAAGTAGTGAGTCGCGCTGGCGAAGAAGCGATTAGCCCCCAAAGTAGTCGAATTGCTATCGCACCCACGACGGCATAGCCGACCCATTGGTGCAAAGTGCTGCCTTTCTCAGTTAGAAAGTAATTGCAAAAAAATAGGGCAGCGACTGTCCAGTGCGTCAGCTTAACTAATATGTCCCATTTGTATGGTTGTGCCATCGTATTCTCCTCGTTGCCGTGGTGCCGGCGAAAGTGTTCTTGCCGTAAGTGCCCAAGTGTTTTGAGGTAACTTGGGAATACTTATCAGGCTAACAAGGAAAACTTAAGGCTTACTTAAGACTTTGCAATTAGTTTAAGATTAATGTAATCAATAAAAACTCTTAGTCGGGCGGGCATATACTTGGTCTGTGGATATTGCATCGCAACGGCTCCGTGGTAGTTACTTTGAATAGTCCAGTCGGGTAGAACGGGTATCACTTCACCTGATTTTAGGGCGCTAGAGACTACAAAATCGTGGAAAATACCGATGCCTAAGCCTTCTTTGACACCATTGAGGCGCATCTGTGAAAGGTTAACGGCATAACGACCAGAGACTTCTACGCTATGAAATTCGTCTTCTTTGAAGAAATCCCAAACATTATCTGAGCTGGTTTCTGCTAGGTATAGGCAGTCGTGGTCTTTCAAATCGGACGGTTGAGATGGGGTGCCACGTGTCTCTATATAGTTTGGGCTGGCACACAATACCAAGTTTGTTTTCCCAATTTCTTTTAGTACCAAGTTTTCGTCTGGTTGGTCGGTGAGCTTGAACGCAACATCGATTCCTTGTCGAAATAAATCCACATCTCCGTCCATGGCTCTTAGCTTAAGTTGGATATGAGGATATTGGTTTAAAAAGGGCAAGACAAGAGGTTGTAGTACCGAGTTTAAAAAGGCTTCGGGGGCGGCAACCGTCAGTGAGCCAGATGGCTCGGTATGCTCTTGAGTCGAGACTTCGACCGCTTGCTGCGCTGCGTTAAGCATGATTAATGCTTGGTCATAAACTTTGGTACCCGCTTGTGTAATGGTGAGTTTGCGCGTGGTGCGCTCAAACAATTTCACTGACAGCGCGTTCTCTAATCGAGTGATGAGTTTACTGAGCGCTGAAGGAGTAACATTGACTTGCTTTGCCGCCGCAGTAAAACTGCCTTCATTGACGACCAAAATGAAAGTGGCGAGATCAGGAAGTAAGGCGATCAGTTTACTGTTGTGCATCAGGGGGAACTTTTAAGAGTGACGAGCAGGTAACGGCATTATCTATTAATCAGGTTGGTCGGTCATCAAAATCCTACGCGAAATTCACTCTTTATCGCTATCAGCAATGAGGTAGCGGTAGTAGTCGCCGAAGTATCTTTGCACAACAGTGCGTAGTGTTCCGTCTTGCTGCATGCTTTTTAGACTGACTCTTAGTCTCTCTATGGTTTGTGCGTCTATTGTTTTACGTGAGACTTGTAAGGTCACAGGGCTGCTTCGCAGAGTGAATGGTAAGCTGAAATCACCTTTGGAGAGATTCATGCGTTTCATTTCGTAGTAGATGCCAAAATCGACACCTGCCAATGCACTAATCCTGCCCGCTCTTAGCAATTGGCGTCATGACCAGGAAATTGGTTGTCACCCGAAAGATAGAGACCTTTTTTATACTCGTTGCTTAACTTGTCAGGCTCAAAAGCCATAACAAAAGCGTCTAATTGATTAGGATTTTTTGCACTTCCCAAGCTAGAAACTTTTAGTTGGGATGCATTGGGTGGTACATAGCCTCTGAAGCAGTTATTTTGCTTAATTTCCAGCTTTTCACTAAGACTCAAATTGTGAAATTCTCTAGCAGCTTCGAAAATCCCCTCTAGAGATTTATCGGAGATGTTATGGTTGGTCAAATAGGCGAACCCATAGTCTCTATATGCATTTCTAATCTGACGTGACACTAGTTCAGCGCCTTCAGGTTCTTTCCCCCATAGAGGAGACAAATCTATTTTTGGAATAGTAGCGTCTATCATGATAGTAACTCTAATGCATTGATTAGTTTGAATTATCACTTTCCGCTATCGTTGTTTCAAGTGAAAGCTGGGTTAGACACCAAAATTAGTCAATTCCCTGTTTAGTCGTTATACTACTTATGCAAAACATTACAAAATTATTAAACTAAAAGAGATTGTTATGAGTAAAGGTATAGTTAAGTGGTTCAATGCGGATAAGGGTTTCGGATTTATTACACCAGAAGACGGCGGTAAAGATCTTTTTGTTCATCACTCAGAAATCCAAAGTGGTGGTGAATACGCAACATTGAATGACGGTCAAGCGGTTGAGTTTGAAGTTGGTCAAGGCCAGAAAGGACCTTGCGCTAATAAAGTTGTACCACTTTAAGTAGTCAGAAAATTATTAGTAATAAGCGGAGCTATTGTACCAGTTCCGCTTCATTTCAAAAAAATCATTATTCCAATGTTGAATCATTAGCACTCTTGGCATACAAATCTTTTATTCAATCAAGTGAATTTGTTGTCCCGTGTCAGAAATACACATAACAAAGCACTCAAACTGACCTCCAACACGTGGCACTTTTGCTTCGAAAAGTATATGCCACGATTTCCCGCAGCTTAGCGCAGCGTTACTTTTCCATACTTAAGCGGAGAAGAGCCCTTAAGCTAATCCGTTGTTTTCTAAATTAGCAAAGTCACTGACTCACTTTTGTCCAAAAATAAGCTCAATCTGATCACACTTTATTGTCGGCGTTTAAGCTTATTCGTATAGCTCTACGAGAAAAAATGATCAAACATTAGCTAAAAGGTGAGATGTACATCATCTGGGATAGCTGCGTTTTTGGTCAAGACCTATTGTCTACCGACAGCTGTAGCCACAATGAGGTTTTAGACGGGCAAGAGATGACACAACTTATACATCAATATAGTTGTTAAGTGATAAGTTTGCTGATATCCGCTAACGTGCAAACACAGAGTTAGCGATCAGGAAGATACTCGTTTAGTCATTTATCCAGTTTATTGTGAACTAGATCTTGGTTTTTGAACTTTATTTGTTCCTGTGGTTCATTAATGTTTTTCCACTTAAAGGACTAATGTGTTAGAAAGAGATGGATTACACTAGAGAGCGCAGGCCGAATGCCATCAGTTTCGAATTCGGCTGCGAAAATACTGTCGTACCTATAGAACCAGCCAGTACCCAAATAATAATTAGTAAGGAATTGAGTATGTCATCTTCATTCTACAATCAAATTCAGCAGCAAATCGAGGACGTAAAAGCAGAAGGCTTATACAAGTCTGAACGCGTGATCACTTCTCAGCAGCAAGCGTCAGTCTCCATTTCGACGGGTCAAGACGTTCTCAACTTCTGTGCGAATAACTACCTTGGTTTAGCCAACCACCCTGAGCTTATTGAAGCTGGCAAACAAGGTATGGATAAGAATGGTTTCGGTATGGCATCTGTGCGCTTTATTTGTGGTACACAAGATATCCATAAAGAGCTAGAGCAGAAGCTTTCTGAGTTTTTGGGTAAAGAAGATACGATTCTATATACCTCTTGCTTTGATGCGAACACAGGTTTGTTTGAAACCATTCTTGGTAAAGAAGATGCCATCATCTCTGACGCTTTGAACCACGCATCGATTATCGATGGCGTACGTTTGTGTAAAGCCATGCGTTTCCGCTACTCGAACAACAATATGGCTGAGCTTGAAGAGCGATTGATTGCCGCTAAAGAAGCGGGCGCTCGCAATACGCTTATTGTTACCGACGGCGTGTTCTCTATGGACGGTGTGGTAGCAAACTTACCAGCAATTTGTGATTTGGCTGATAAATATGGCGCGCTGGTGATGGTTGATGATTCACATGCAGTAGGCTTTATGGGTGAAACAGGCGCAGGTACTCATGAGTTCCATAACGTTGTTGATCGCATCGATATCATTACAGGCACACTAGGTAAAGCAATGGGTGGCGCGTCAGGCGGTTACACTTCTGGTAAAAAAGAAGTGATTGATTGGCTTCGTCAGCGTTCACGTCCTTACTTGTTCTCTAACTCTGTAGCTCCTGCGATTGTTAACGCTTCAATTCGTGTTATCGATTTATTAAAAGAAAGTGCGGGTCTACGTAGCCACTTGTGGGACAACTCTGCACATTTCCGTACTCGTATGACAGATGCTGGCTTTACGATGGCGGGCGCTGATCACGCAATCATCCCAATCATGTTGGGTGATGCGAAAGTAGCGGCTGAATTTGCCGAGCGCGCTCTAGAGAAAGGCATCTATGTCGTTGGGTTCTCGTTCCCTGTTGTGCCTAAAGGCCAAGCACGTATTCGTACGCAAATGTCTGCTGCGCACAGCCGTGAACAACTCGATCGCGCGATTGATGTGTTCATTGAAGTGGGTCGTGATATGGGAATCATCAAATAATGAAAATTAAAGCATTATCAAAATTAAAGCCTGAAGAAGGCATTTGGATGACCGAAGTGGAAAAGCCTGAGCTTGGCCACAACGATCTTCTAATCAAGATTAAGAAAACCGCTATTTGTGGAACTGATGTACACATCTACAACTGGGACGAGTGGTCACAAAATACTATCCCTGTGCCAATGGTTGTTGGCCACGAATACGTGGGTGAAGTGGTTGGTATCGGCCAAGAAGTCCGTGGCTTTGAACTGGGCGATCGCGTTTCTGGTGAAGGTCATATCACATGTGGTCACTGCCGTAACTGCCGTGGCGGGCGTACTCACCTTTGCCGCAACACAACCGGTGTCGGTGTAAACCGTACGGGTGCATTCTCTGAGTTCTTAGTGATTCCAGCGTTTAATGCCTTTAAGATCCCAGCTGAGATCTCTGATGATCTAGCCTCTATCTTTGACCCATTTGGTAACGCGGTTCATACAGCGCTTTCTTTTGATTTAGTCGGTGAAGATGTGTTGATCACCGGTGCTGGCCCAATCGGTATCATGGCCGCTGCTGTTGCGAAGCACGTTGGTGCTCGTCACGTTGTCATCACTGATGTTAACGAATACCGCTTAGATCTTGCTAAGAAGATGGGTGTGACTCGTGCAGTGAATGTGATGGAAGAGAAGCTTGAAGACGTAATGTCTGATCTCGGTATGACAGAAGGCTTTGATGTTGGCCTAGAGATGTCAGGTGTACCGTCAGCGTTCAACAGTATGTTAACGAATATGAACCACGGCGGCAAAGTCGCGCTGTTGGGTATTCCACCATCAGACATGGCAGTAGACTGGACCCAAGTGATTTTTAAAGGCTTGGTGATCAAAGGTATCTACGGTCGTGAAATGTTTGAAACTTGGTACAAGATGGCCTCATTGATTCAATCTGGCTTAGATCTAACACCAATCATTACACACCATTTCAAGGTCGATGATTTCCAAGCAGGCTTCGACGCCATGCGTAGCGGTCAATCGGGTAAAGTTATTCTTGATTGGGAATAAACACTACTAGCCATTAGTTAAAAAACGCCCCTTTGATAGGGGCGTTTTTTATATACATCTGGCGTGTGATAAATAACATGTTGAAAGATAGGAAACCTATATCGCTTTTTATCCCACTTAATAGTTGAGTTACGCTTCAATCATTTCAGGTTGTTCGCTATTAGCTTCAGGAGAAATGTAATCTTCTTTAAAGTTAATTAGGTAATAGGCGGCCACCATGAGTGATGAGAGAGGCCCAGTCCAGATAAGAGCAAGTCCTAGTGTGATTAGCGCGAGACAATTAAGCAGCGATATAGATAAGGTCAGTATTATTCCACTACCAATATTTCGGCGCATTAATCGCCATGATGTCTTTGTTGCTTGCCACGGGCTTAGGCCTTGATCAAGTACTAGCATAATGTTCATAAGCATCAATATCATGTAGAGCGCCCCGATAACGGTATATAGGACTGCAAAGATAACCAAGTTTGTATTGGAGATTATGTTGTAATCCAATTTGTTAACGACAGCTAGGACACCGATTGATCCCCCAATTAGAATAACAGGGATAAGGATTATCAGGTTTTGAATCACCGAAGTTAAAAAGACTTTCTTCCAATATCCTCTGATTCTGAACCCTTCAAATTGAGTAACACTTTCTCCCTTTAGTTTTTTTAGCGCGACTAGTCCAGCTCCTGTTTTTCCAATAGCTAGACAGGCAGGGTATAGGAATAAAGACATCAAGAATGATAGAGTCAAGACGACTCCTGGGTGAGTGGGTTTTAGCGGGAGTGAAGCTGTTCCGAATATAAGTTGCGTTACTGCCATCGCGAATATTGCAACAATCCAAGGGAAAATAATTGCCCTTTTGGTACCTTTAAGGTTTTGGCGTGCGAGTTTAAACGGCCTTATGTTCTTAGGAATATCGTTAGAGTTCATTTGATTTTTCTCTTGAAAATTGGTCTTAGCTGAAATTGCGCACAGCCTAATATGTTTCACCTAAGATTAAAAGCATTCATGAAACCAATTTCTTTCGGCGCTAACGCCACCACACAAATTTGAGAAATCCAGTTATAACCATGCAATAAAAAGGTGAACGTCGTTAAACGCTCACCTTTTTTTACTTTACGCTTCTTGGATGCTAGAAGCTGGCGGAAACCGTCTCATTGCCCGGTTCCGGGGTATAAGTGTATCCAGAGCGAACGACGTTGGTTACTGTGAAGGTGAACGTTCCGTTCTCAGCTGTGGTTGATTGCGATGTGAACTCTACTCTGCCACTTGGGTTTGTTTTTTTAGTGAAGCTCCCAGTTGCATCACCGCTCCATTCTCCGGTTACGTGTGCGTTTTTCATAGTTGTTCCATTTTCATCTACAACGACTATATTAACTTTCGCTTGGGTGCTGCCAGAGTCACCGCCACCGCCACCGCCACCGCCACTGTTTCCTCCACCTCCGTTGCCATTGCCGTTACCTCCCTTACCTTTGGAGCTATTCGCGACAATGGCGATGCTGAAGGTATCAAGGTGGAGCGTGTTGACGCTAGGATCGGCTGAGACGTTAATAGTTATGTTATCAGTGGCCGTGTCTCCATCATTGTCCGTTACGGTGAGGACGACGTTATAATTGCCTGCCTGCGTATATGTATGGCTAGGGTTGGCTTGGGTACTACTGCCATCGCCAAATTGCCAATCATAACTGGCAACGGTGCCATCTACATCCTCTGCGTTACTGAAAAACGACACGTCTAACGGTGCGGGACCATCATATGGAGAAGCTGTTGGAGCTACAGTCGGTGGGTTATTATTGACCGTCACTGTCACAGTATCGGTGTCCATTAATGTATCGCTGTCAGTCACAGTCAGCACCACATCGTAGCTACCGAGATCGGTAAAGTTATGCTGTGGGTTTGTAACTGTCGATGTTACTCCATTGTCTGCAAAGTCCCATAAATAGGTTAATAGGCTATCATCCCCATCAGGATCACTAGAGGTGTCTCCAGTAAACTGTACGCTAAGCGGCCTAAACCCACTAATAGGCGAAGCGGACGCTGCTGCTACAGGTGGTTGTAATCCGCCTGATTCAGGGAAGTTACCATTGATGGTGTATGCCCCTAAACTCCCGTAGTCTGTGTAGCCAGTTGGAGGATCGGCAAACGGGTCGCCAAAATTAGCGCCAGATATGGCTAGGTAGTAGATCCCAGCGGCAACTGGGTAGCTGGAAATTTCCGCAGCTAGAGTAGCTGGGTCGTTAAAGGTCTCGATTATCCCGCCTGATGCGTCATAAAGTTCAATTCGAATATCGAGGTTTGGATAGAGCGGAGCAGGGGTAACGTCAATATTTAGAGCGCCATTGCCCGTCGAGACTTGGAAAAAATCGGCATCAAGCTGCCGCTCAATAATGGCGGATAGTGGAGTTAATGTCACCGTGCCATTGTCGGTTGTGCCGAGTAATGTGGTAGCGTTTGTATAAACGTCACCATGATCATCACTACGAAGAAGGGCGCCATTGCTTTGCATGACTGCGATATCGTCATCGCCACCATTGCCTGGGGTATTGTTGGCATTTAAGTATTCACCTTTACTCCATTGAGTTACTGACTTACCGTAACCAACCCCCATGATTGGTGCCCAGCTTGTTGGAACAGAAAGGTTGCCGCCGTGACCATAGTAATAACTCGAGCCGCCTGAAACGCCATCGTGTTGCAAACCTAGGTTGTGGCCTGCTTCGTGAGTGGCTGCTTCTGCGATGTTTTTCGCGTTAGAGCCTAAATTGTCATAAAAGACAAAGGCAGGTTTATAGTAGTCTGATGCTTGACCATACTCGTTGATACTGTCAAAGATGCTTAGGTAAGCAAAGCCCCCACAGTTACAAGGCGGGGACGTAAAATCTGCAGTGATGACGACACGTGTACCATAGTGTTCGTCGTTATTGCCTCGCGTAATTGCATCTTGCCCAGGATCTTCAGTTGTGACATCAACATCGAATGGAGCAAAATCTTCTGCGACTTGTTGCCACACCGCTTGGATAACGGCTAGTTCATCGTCGTTAAAAATAGGTTCGCCAGTGATTTCATCTACGGGGAACAGCCCGTCTAAATCAAAAGGTTCGGTATCGATAGGTTCGCCATAACTTACATTCCAAGCCCTACCTGTGGTAAAGAACCCGGTGAAATCTAGATAGATGACTTTTGTCGAATCGGGCTTACTGTGTAGTGATAAAGTGCTTGTATGTGAAAGAGGTGCGCTGGTTGGTGCAGGCGGAGAACTTTCATTTTGTACGTTTGGGCGCTTTTCCACAAAGAATATGCGCCCCGATTTATCAAGCCATAAAGTATTGTCACTACGTAATAGGTCCGAAAATTCGGTTGGCGTTTTGCCATACCAAGCGGCGACTTCGGGAAGTTTATCTCCTAAGCCTTGGATGGCTGCTTGTCCTTGAGATTTTTCAGGCAAATTCAGTGCGGGGAATGGTCCTTTCTCCTTTTTAGCTGCATGTGTAGTAAACGACAAAAAAGTTATTAATATAAATATTAATAACTTGGTGGGGGTAAATAGATTAATTCCATTTAAATAGGCTAAATTCATGACGGTGCCTTAGCTTTTTACTTTTTAGAGGTTCATAGGTTGGTGTGCCGAGTCCTTAGGCACTTTACTAATTATAGCCCGTTTTCTGTGTTTATGTTTATTGAATTTCAATTTAATATAATTTGAAAAATATATTTAAAACAATCTGTTACATCGATTTCCGCTGTGGTATTAAGTGGTTGTTCAATAGTTTTAATGACTTGGCTATATTGTTTTTTGTAGGTATGTTTGGCATGCTTTTCTGGGGAGGTTAGTATTGCTGCAGTGTTAAGATTAAATGATAACAAGCAAGTGCTTGCTATCATTTATTTTTTCTACATATGTAAAATATCGAAATACATTTATAGATATATGGTCTTATGGCACGACGCAAATAGAATCTGAGCCAGAAAATTCGCTACCATCATATAGCGTACCGCTGAGAGTAGCTAAATCAGTATTATTAGGCTCCCAGTTATCGGCATCATCTTCAAAATGACAGACTAAATCCATAAACCCATCGTTGTTGGACTCTTCAACGCCACATAGCGGACCTTTTTTACCCCTAACTCGAACTTCAAGTCCGCCGAAGTTGAGGGTGTCTGGGTCTATATTCATGACATCGAATGATTCACTACCAAGAACCGCGACAGGAATTACGCCGTGAGAATTGACGTTAAAGCAATTAGGATCACTACCCGGTTTGATATCAATGTCCACTTGAAGGGTTTGGTTACAAGAAAGCGCTGCAAAATTAAGTGCGTTCTCCCACATTTTGTAGAAATCACCAGATACAGTTATATACCTATCGTGAGTAGGAAAGTGACTTATACCGACAATACAGTTTTCGGCACTAAAGCCGATCAGTGGGATTCCATCACTCCAGCTGGCAACGACCGTGGTTCCAACTTTGGCCGCTACACCACCATGATACAAACCAGTCATGGAATTAAGTCCATCTGTCAACGGGTGGGTGACGATGGAGCCTGCATCCAATGTATCGTTATTGTATTCTGAGCCCGGCCTAGTCGTTGTACTGACGGTAAACGGATCTATGGCTTCTAAATTACCCCACCCATTTCGGTTGTAGATAGTATTGTCACTTCTGTCTTGCCAGTAGAAGGTGCCAATGACTAGGTTACCGCCGCCAAGAACATACTGTGCAAGCACATCACCGGTTAATTGAGGCCTTGGGTCTCCCATCAAACCATTTTCCCACAGTAAAACAACATCATACTGTTGGAGCAGAGTTAAAGTGGGTATCCCATCAATAAGGGTAGAATGGGTATCAAAAGAGAAACCAATCATATTGGCTAAAAACGCGTTTCTCGTATATGTATTGTCAGAGTCCCTATTAGAAAGTAAAAGTACTGGTATGTCGCCTGGTGCCTGCTGAGTTGTATTGGCGACCACTGTTTCACTTAATGCAGGTGTATCAGTACCGCCAGCTTCATTTGCTAAAGCAGTCGAGATGCCACTCAATAGGAGTAAGCCACTCAGTCCCACTAGCGCAGAGCAGCGGGGTAGTATCCGTAATATTATATTTTCCATGATCATTTCCTTTTTAAAATCACAAAAAAGTGCCCGTACCCTGAGTTGGTTGTGTAGCTACTCAGAGCATGTTTTAGTTTATGAATGTAGTTTTTCGTTGCCTATGAACGGTATAAACAGCATGACTTCCGAACTCTAAAAGCATTAATGCCTGTTAAGGTCGTGAGTTATTTGGTTGCTAGGTTACGTACTGCTAATAGGTAAACCACTCAATACTAGTTGTAGTTATGATATGGAATCGTCTCATATATAAGACACGGTGAACTTAGCGTATATGGTGGCTAAGAACGTTACTCTTGGCATGGAAATTGTGGGCCATGAGACCTTAAAATATTTGCGATTCCATAGGGTTAAATTGGCTTCTTCTGTGAGGGGGAAAAAGGGTGTTAGGTAAACCCATAAAAATTATTTTTAGGCGATTTTATTCATTTCAAAGGAGAGATCTTCAGCAGTTTTTTTAAACGGGGAAATGCTTAGAGCGTATATTCACAGCAGAGGTGATTAACTGACAGTACAGCAGATACTTGCAGAAGGATGTGGCCGAGGCTGCCCATTCAAGACTCATAATAATTTGTGATTACATTTATCCAATTAATTAACTTGGCAAATATATTGCATTGTTAATTTGGTCAATAAACTGGCGCTGAACCGTGAAGTAGCGTCTGATCAAGGAAAAGGAAACCATGTAATGATGCTAGAAAAACGTTTATTTATCGCTGGGAAAGAAGTTGAATTATTGAGTAATCACGTGAGATTACAGCTTTGTACCGCTGGAACGGCCACTTTCGTTGTAAGAAGTGAGACTCAGCCAAATCAACTCGATAGAGTCCAATTGAATATCGGCTATCGAGATCAAAGTAAACCTTGGATGGAAGGGTATATTACCCACGTATCTCAGCAAAAAGAGGGGCTTACGCTGATTCGTGTCAAAGAGGCGTGCGCTGTACTTTCACAACAGCTCTCGATGAGCATTGAGCGGCCAACTTTGTCCGATGCTTTGAATAAACTCTCTCTTATCACCAATTTGCACTTTGAAGTGCCTAACCAAGACTATTCTCAGCGCTATATTTCTCATTTCTCCAGTCAAGGAACAGGGTTTGAATGTTTGTCAAAGCTTGAGAGACTATATGGAGTCTACGATTGTGTATGGTATCAGCAGGCGGATAACTCTATTTATTTTGGCGCTCATCCCGATAGCACTTTTTACAACAAGCCATTTGATATCCCGGAAGAATATATAACGAACCAGACATTGGAAATGATTAGGATCGTCCCATTTCCAGTGTTACGGCCAGGACGCATTGTCAATGGGCAGCGCATCAACAAACTTGAGCTCTGCGACGATATGATGGTCGCTTATTGGGAACGTAATACGTTTGAGCCAGCATGGCAGATGAACAACTGTCAACTTATAAACGTGTAATTGTTTGAAAAGAATGAAAATCTTGTCTTCTTGATTAAATTTTCGTATTTTGGATGTTTCAAAATGTGCGAGTAGCTTGTTGAGGTGACGATGGAACTTACAATATTGACTGCAGATAAAGCAGATCAACTAACGGCGATTTTTGTTGAATTGGAAGAGTATTATTTTGCTGAACAAGCTGCCAGCCCAGCGGAAATTCAGCAATATCTTCGCAGCTTTTTGTTTTCACCGGATTCAGGCGTGCGTGTAATCGTGGCTTACCTAGATGGCATTGTCATGGGTTTTGCTACTTATTCCATTATGTACCCAGCTCCGAAGCTCTCTGGGCAAATGTATATGAAAGACTTGTTTGTTTCACAGCGGGCGCGTGGGCACGGAGTTGGACGGCGTATCATGCAATTTCTTGCCGCTTACGCTCTAGAGAAAGGGTGTGCTCGATTAGACTGGACGGCGGAAACCACCAACCCAAAAGCTGGTGAGTTTTATCATTCCATCGGCGCAGATCTTGTGTCAGAGAAACAATACTATCGGTTTTCCGAAGAGAAACTTCGCCACTTTGCCCTCCAATAACCCAGTAAGTATTCGGTCTTAGTTTGACTACATCGCTATCCCATTCTCCCCTCTAACAAAGTCGCCCAATCATGTGCGCGGCATAGACGGCTATAAAGGAAAATACGTGTTCACATTAGATATTGAAGAAGATTTGTCTCTGGCGCTAGTGCAGCCTTCGTTTGCGAGTCAGTATTTTGCTATCGTTAGCGCAGAGCAAGATGCTTTGAGCCAATGGTTAGCTTGGCCACCGCATGCCGATGGCGAAGAATTTTTCTCTCAGTTTATTCAGCAAGCCTTGCACGATTACGCAGATGGCAAGTCGTTAACTTGCGCGATTGTTTACCGCGGCCAAATTGTGGGGAATGTCGGCTTCAATCATATTAATAAAGCACTTAAAAAAGCTGAAATAGGGTATTGGCTGAGTGCTCGTTATCAAGGCCTCGGAATTGTCAGTAAATCGGTGCGGGTGCTGATTGGTTTAGCCTTTGAAGAACTCAATCTGGAAAACGTACTAATATTTGCCGCGGAAGGCAACTGGCCGAGCCGCCGTGTCTGCGAGCGGTTAGGGTTTACACTTGAAGGCATTATAACGGGTGCGGAGAATATTAAGGGTCGGTTATTTGATCATGCTGCCTACACGTTAAATGTGAGTGATTGGCGAAAGTAAACTGACTGTATAGCGAAAATAAACTGACTGTATAGCAGTGAGCGTTATGGTACTCAATTCTGCATTTTTTCATCGTTTAATTTCAGGAGAGATCTGCACCCGCATTTAGCCAAAATTTATCCTCATTCCCCTCGTATTTGTGTTGACTTTTTGTCAGTTAAAATCGACTATAGCCGCTCATATACCCAAACCGCTTTCGCATTTTCTGCGCCTCTCAGGTTGTTTGGGTATAGGACTCTGTTTTTCCTATTCTGGCTCATATACCCAATCTTGCATGAGATACGTATATGCACACTAAATCATCGTTATCTTTTTGTTTTATTTATATTTTGTGGATGGAATGTCTATGACTTCAACTCGCTCCGGTAACCTTTTGGCGGCGTTTTCTTTCCTGTTATGGGGACTTACGCCACTTTATTATCAGCTACTACCTAATTCTTCGACGGATGACTTGTTAGCGATCCGAATCATTGTGTCGGTTCCGTTTACTGCTGTGCTGGTGTATGTATTGCGAAATCAGTGGCCGAAACTGGTCGAGATCTTCAGTGACCGGAAGTCTCTGATGTTTGCCACGCTCGCGAGTGTGGTGTATTGCGTTTCTTGGTATACCTTTACGTGGGCGATGACCAACAATCACGTGATGGATGCGAGCTTAGCCTTTTTTATCAGCCCGCTGATGATGGTCACGTTGGGGTTCTTTATTTTTAGGGAACGGATGTCGATTGGCAAATGGTGTGCTTTGTTGTTCGCCTTGATTGGTGTTATGTATCAAGTCGTTCAATATGGGCAGGTGCCAACGATCGCGCTAACTATGGCACTGGCTTTCACTATTTATGGCTGGTGTAAAAAGAATATTGCTTATAGCTGGGATGTGTCTTTATTTGTTGAAGCGCTAGTGCTTGCACCCGTTGCTTTGTTCTACCTGCTCTCTCACCCATCTGAGCTAGTGGCCGCAAACTTGACATCGAACTTTGCCACGCTAGCTCTGTACTTAGGGTCTGGACCTATCACTTTACTGCCACTTATCTTTTACTCGATGGCGGTGAGAAGAACAGATATGTCTAATATTGGTTTGATGCAATATATTGAGCCGTCGCTGCAGTTTTTTCTGGCGATCACTGTGTTCGGCGAAGCCTTTGACCGAGTTAAGATGGTTGGGTTTAGCTTTATTTGGTTGGGTTTGGTTTTTATTGCCTTCGAAACGCTTATGACCAAATACGTGCGACACAAGCGTTTAAGTCATTGAATGGGTAGGGCAGTTTGAATTGGAAGTAGGCGTTTGGAGGAGTGTAGGCTCCTGCGCCTATTTCCATGTATGGTTATTTTGTTTGGTCTGCGAGCGGAAGATCCCAATAGGGAACGTCGTTACCCAGTTTATCACTTAAGAATTGAATGAACGTGGTGACCTTGAGTGGTAAATATTCGCGCTTAGAAAAAACGGCGTAGACAGCATGCGTCGGAAATTGATACTCGGGGAGTATTACCTGTACATTTTGTTTCACAATATCCTTGCCGATGAGAAACGTCGGCAGTTGTGCTATCCCATCACCCGCTAAAACGGCTCGTCGTATTGCTTCACTATTGTTCACAACCAAGCGCCCAGTCGGGGTCATTTTATATTCTCCGCTGGCATGCCGAAATACCCAAGAGCGGCCGCCTCTAAAGTAGGCATAACGTAAGCAATTGTGCTGGCTTAGGTCACTCGGATGCTCAGGCGCTCCATGCTTGTCTAAATACTTATCAGACGCACACAATACACTACGGCAAGTTGTCAGGCGCTTGGCTACTAAATTTGACGAAGAGAGCTGGCCGATTCTAATGGCTAAGTCATAACCTTCATCGACAATATCGGTGATTTTATCGTCTAGGTTTAAGTCGATGTCCACTTCTTGATATGTCTGCATAAATTCAGAGAGATACGGCGCTATGTGCATCACACCAAATGACATGGGAGCACTAATGCGCAGCTTTCCCCTTGGTTCACCTTGCAGCTCCGAAATCGAGTCTATCCCTTGTTGCACAAGGTTTAGCGAGCGCACTGCGTAATCGTAGTAACGGCGACCTGCTTCTGTGGTACTTAGCTTGCGTGTCGTACGGTTGAAAAGCTTAACCCCCAACTCGCCTTCAAGTGTGGTGATTCTTTTACTTACCGCCGACTTGGTGATTGAAAGCCGCTGCGCAGCGAGAGAAAAACTGCCGCATTCGGCAACCGCGACAAAGGCTGGAATACTAGAAAATGTTTGCATGGTGAGTTTTAGTCAACAATGTGTTTCTTTTAATGTGTATTATCAACTAAAGGAAAACAATTTACACTATGTTTCAAATCTTAAGGAGAGATTATGAACTACGAGTGGGTATTGTTTGATGCAGACGAAACGCTTTTCCATTTTGATGCGTTTCAAGGTATGCAGTTGATGTTTGAACGAAAAGGCGTTGAGTTCCTTCAAGAAGATTACCAAGAATACCAACGGCTCAATAAACCGCTCTGGGATGATTATCAAAATGGCGATATCACGGCCGCACAAATAAAGCATATCCGTTTTCAGTCGTGGGCAGAGAAGTTGGGCACGACCACACAGGAGCTTAACAACGCATTCTTGCAAGCGATGGCAGACATTTGCTCAATGCTACCTGGCGCGAAAGAGCTGCTCGATTCTCTGGTTGGAAAAGTGAAGCTCGGGATCATTACTAATGGATTCACTGAACTGCAAGCGATTCGTTTGGAAAAAATGGGCCTTAGTGAATATTTCGAGCACGTGGTGATTTCTGAGCAAGTCGGTGTAGCCAAGCCTGATGTGAAAATCTTTGACTACGCAATGCAAAAAATGGGTACTGCGGACAAAAGCCGAGTTCTCATGGTTGGAGATAACCTGCTTTCAGATATTAAAGGCGGAATTGGCTTCGGTATTGATACTTGCTGGCTGAATAGCCAAGCGCAAGGCAATCCCACTGAGCTTCAGCCAACATTCACCGTAAACACTTTGTCTGAGTTGCAGCGTTTGCTGGGTTAACGATGGCACGCGAAGGTAATTGAATCATACTCCAATACCTTTGGACCGAAAGGGTTCATCTCGCTAAATAGCAGATGCCAGTCGTGTATAAATTCATTTCGCAGGCTCGGATCTAAATGATTGCAGTGGGGCAACCAGCTTTGGATATAGTGCAAGAACTGGGTGGAGCTGTTGAATTGCTTCTGATAGGTATTTTGTTCAACCTTGATTGACGAAAACCCAGCCTGATGTAGTTGTATCCGGTAGTCATCGGCTGTTAAAAATTGGTATGGATTGGTGAAGTCTGCAAAGTGTTTACACCATTTTGGGTGACTTTCTAGGCTCTCCGCTGGCAGCCAAATGCTTTCACAGCGTGGGTAGACTAATCCAATGAAGGTTCCATTGTTACTCAGAAGTGAGTGGATATTGTTCAACGCTTGCTCAATGGGGGAAACCCAGTGCAAGCAGTTGAAAGACGTGATTAGATCGAATTTAGTGACCGAACGGAAACTTATCGCGTCGCCATGCTGGAAACTGACATCTACATTTTCTTTCCAACGATCAGTGGCAAACTCTAGCATCGGAAGCGAAATATCAATTCCTGATACATGGCCTTGAAAGTGTTCATTGAGATACTGTGTGACAGTGCCGTCTCCACTACCGATATCTAATATCTTTTCAGGGTTATTTATATCTATTGAGTGAATAACTTTGACTGATAGCTCGTGTTGGATAATAGCATTGTTATGGTAGTGTTCGGCATCACGGAATAGATTGTTTTTGTTCATTGATGATTATTCTTTTTTGTATTTTTTTGGCATTTTGGAGGTTTGTTATTGTTTCTTACTTGAGTAAGAAATCAATTTCTTTGCTTGAATATGTTAATTCCATCCAATCATTAGGAGTCATGTCGATCGCATTTTTCTGCGCCATTTGATATTTCGTTGGGCTAGATGAGATGAGCTTCTTTGCCATTAGAACTTTATTACATCGAGTAATGCTATTTTCTTCATGATTCTTCATTACCCAATGCAGAGGCAGCGCATTGTAAATGTTATCGACTTGGGCGAGATGTTCTAATCTAGCAAAATGTTGAATGTTTCCTTTCTCTGCCGCGATATGTAGAGGAGTGAAGTTTTTATCATCAGTTAATGTAATCCCTCTGTCTGGATAAAATATATCGAGAGACAGGTTCTCATGGAATGCAGCAAAGTGAATGGGCAATTGTCCATGACCATTTTTCTGATTTTTAAGCTCCGGATATCGATGAGCAATATATGCTGACATGGGGTGGTTGATCATTAATGCATAATGAAGAATATTATTTCCAAATGGGCACAGGATTGGTTTTATCTTCTTTCTTTGGTCCAAGGCAAGCTGGAAGCCTTCGCAGAACTGCTCATCGAGTTCGGCTATAGGGTTGAAGAATAGCGTGTTTAGGGATGATAATGCTTTGTTATTACGAACTTTTTCAACGATATTGTCATTCACAAATAGCCACCTTGACCTTGCAGCCGGGGAAAAATTTAGTGATAAAATCACGACAGGCGTGAATACTTTTAAAAGTGGCAATAGCGCCCCTGCGTGTTACGAACACTATATCTTCATTGTTCAATTGACCAGAGAAAAAGACGGTGTGTCCGGTGATGTTCATGGTTATTTCAATGCCGTCTTTAGGCAAGTCTTCTGGCATTTTATATGGATTTATCTTGGTAGGCATTTAGATTAATTCTCGCCGAAGTTATTCCTATACTCTTGAGTGCGGATATTGCGGAGTCTGCGCTTCTGAAATGTTTTACATAATTTTTTGAATCAGATATGTGGACAGTGGAGTCCCCGTCGACAACAGCAGAAATGATGTAGCCCAACTCAGATTCAGAAATTGTCACCTCACTCACGTATCCGAGAGAAAACATAACTTGCAGCTTTCTAGTTGTAGCTAAAAGCATAATTATTTGTTGTTGCCGTAGTTCTGGTTCGCATAACGATAAATAAACGTTATTGATTGATAAGTTAATAAACTTATGTGATATGAATTTATGCAAATGATATCACTATATCAGTTTGCATTGCTACCTAAAGTTTTATCAACTATTAATATAATAAGATTGACAATTAATAACCAATTTCTTAATATTGGTTTCTCTTTTTTTAGAGGCTAAATTTGCTATGCGTTTTGGTTGAGAACTCATAGCGAGGCGTTTTTTTTAAGAGCGCCTCACATAGCCAACTAACATTTATTACCCAGAAATATCGGGTAACTCAGCTAAAAGATTGCCCGTCTCTTCAATGGGTATTTGAGCTAGCCCACTTCTCAGTGGGCTTTTTTTTGTCTTGTGCTTCTATTCTCGATGGCATTGAAAATTGCTATGCTCTTCAAGACTCGATGATGTTAGCAGGGAAGAGTCACCTCGATATACTTCAATACTCCATACAGTATAAAACCAGTTACCTATTGAATTGTTAGTATTTGTGACCTGAATCATGATGATTATAGGAATGTTTTCATAGACTTTGGTTATGTGTTCAGGTCAATGTATAAAATATAAATAACATTGAGGCTTAACGTGACTCGGCTTAAGAAAAAGGGGGGGTTAGCATGGCTATCTCCGGGGTGGTATCGGAGTGGAATGATCAACAAGGGTATGGTTTTATTTCTGTGAACGATGAACCTATCAGAATTGTATTCCATATTGGGGACTTGTCTGGACATAGTGTCAGGCCCAAAGTTCAGGAAAAAGTTACATTTACATTGGCGAAGGATGGACGCGGAAATCTGCGTGCTACGGATGTTCATCGACCAATTACATTTGGCTTCTCATTTGCTTTAGTCATCTGGTTTATCACGACGTTTGTAGCGAGTCTATATCTACTTAATTATCCCACGTTTATGATCAGTTATTTATTGTTGATTAGTGGTACAACGTATTCACTGTATGCGTTAGATAAGGTGGTCTCCAACCATAGTCAATGGCAAATACCTGAATCATTATTTCATCTCGCCTCAATATTGGGAGGGTGGCCGGGAGCTGTCTTCGCCCAATCGTTGTTGCGTCATAAGCCAATTTCTCCAAGCTTTAATGCCTGTTTTTGGCTAAGTGTACTCTTGAGCCTCACATTGTATACGTGGTCTCTAACCCCTAATGGGCGAGTCGATCTACAGGCATTACTTACGACTTTGATTGTGTAACTACCCTTAGAAAAAGTTTTGAACGCTTGCATTCGCTCTCCTTCCTCGAGTGTGAGCTTTTTTCTTTCCTCATCTTATTTTTGTGAACCTGATCTCATTGGAATTGTGAGAGTCTGCCCTTCTTCAGGTGGAATAGGTGACCTTTGGTGATAATATTGTCAGCTTTTTCTGCGTGACTAGCTGCGGTTGGTCATGTCTGTCGTTTGAATGCTGCGTATCTATAGAAAGGTAGCGTCTGTCGGAGTTTTCATGAGTACATTGTTTGCAATATCTTTAACCACGGGTTTACTGTCCGGCGTTTGGGGTTGGATTGCCGTTACGCTTGGGTTGTTGTCTTGGGCTGGATTTTTAGGTTGCACGAGTTATTTTGCTGCGCCCAATAATGGAATGAAAGGTTTGCTAGAGAGTCTACTTGCGAACTTATCTGGTGTGTTCTGGGCCTTGGTGATTATAAAAGGTTCAAGCTACGTAAACATGGATATTATAGGCTACGTGATTACTGCATTGGTGTCGTTCATGATGTGTATTCAAGCTAAAAAGTCGTGGCTGGCCTACATACCTGGTACTTTCATTGGTGCATGTGCGACATTCGCCGCAGGAGCGAACTGGCAGCTAGTTATCCCATCGTTATTGTTGGGAGGTGTCTTTGGTTATTTGATGCAAACCAGTGGGCTGTGGCTTAGCAATAGGGTAAACAAGCCGAAGACCCTTGAGCCAGAAAAGGGTTTAGCATAGAGAGTGTCACGCGGTAAAGCGTTGGCGTGGTTTTCATGCGACAGTATATGTTCTGGTTGCTGTGCAGCAGTATATGTTTGGTAGACATACAACAATAGAGAGCTTGGCGGAATATGACATTGTCGCTAAGCCCTTTTACACTTAAATGAGACTAAAGAGGTGGACTCCGATGTTGGTAGCCGCTTCTTGGTTTGTTAGTTGATTGGTTTATTAGTTGATTGGCTTGCTAGTTGAGGCAAATTACATGTCTGATGATGGTGAAAAGGAAGATGATTCAAATGTGGTGTCGCCATGTATTCGTCAGTGCTGCCTGAATGAGCACGATGTGTGCTTGGGCTGTTTTAGAACTTTAGACGAAATATTGAAGTGGTCAGAATCATCGAATGATAAAAGAAAAGATGTCCTTAAATCATGTGCACGCCGAAAAGGCGCGCACTCAGATTTAGGAACAAGTGGGTAGTGGGCTTAGGCTTTGGCCAAACGCTCTTTGTGCTCTTCTTGTTGAGTTTCTTCTGACGCTTGCAGCATCTTCTTGATAATTTTTGAAGCAACGATCGCCACAGCAACCATCACGACAGCCAATACAGTCAATAACTGGAAGTAGTCACCATAAACATTTTGCACGAACGTTTGGGTGACCTGTTGGCCTTTTTCTAGTGCGATGGATGTCGAGAATACCGCACCGACGATGCCACTTAATGCCATAGCGACATAAAACATACTCACCGAGAAGTTTTCGATTTGTTTTGGTGCCACCGACAAGATGAAAGCGACGACTAAACTACCGACCACGACTTCAGCGAATGCTTGGAAAAAGTGAATCGCTAAAAAGATTTCCGGTCTGATCTCAACGCTTGGACCAACATTACTGACTGCGAATGTTAAGATGCCAAAAGCGATCGCTGTGAGGGCAAACGCGATGGCGATTTTAGCCGCTGTTGAAAAGTGAACGTTGCGTTTTTCAAGAGCAGAGAAAATCAGCGTGATTGCCGGGCCTGCTACGATACACCAAAGCGGATTCATTGCCATTGAGGCTTCTGGCGCGATTGGGATGAAGCCGAATAGGTCGCCACGCATTGTGTTGATCGCCACCATAGTCATTGACGTCATCATTTGACCATAATAGACAAAAAAGCAGGTGGTGAGCAGAGTCATGATTAAGATGGTGCCCATTTTTAATGCAGCTGAACGACCAAATTTAAACATCAAGGAGACGAAGTATAGGATTGCCATCGCACCGATTGCGTAAACAATATTCTTGCCGATGCTCATATCTGAGAACATCACAAAAACTAAACCTATCATAGCGATGGAAATTGCTGAAAAGCTTAACCATTTTTTTAGCGATACCGGGGCATTGTCTTTGTCGCTGGCCACCAACATTAATGGTTTGCGCAGCATTAGCAAGGTAACGAATGCGAACCCCGCCATTACACCTGAAAGCAGGAAACTGCCGTGAAAGCCAATAACAAGAACTAACATTGGGAACAAGTATTGGCCCAGCAACGCGCCGACGTTGTTCACCGAGTAATTGACTGGGTAACCGTTTTCAAAGTGTTCATCACTAGCAAAGGTTCGTTTGTAAAGACTCGGGTAAGAGGGCGACATCATGCCGCGAGCGTAGCTGGCGAGTGCGATACCCATGAGACTTAATGGAACGCTTACACTGGATGCGCCAATGACTAAGAGTAAGTAGCCAATTAAGAAAGCGGAATAGGAGATAGCGAGCGATCGGTACGCGCCGAGGAATTTATCAGCGATGAAGCCACCAGCGATGGCAAATAAAGGGCCAATTGCGGAGAAAGCTCCGACAATCATCATAGTATCTGCTTCGTTGTAACTCAGGTCTTCTAGGAAAAAGCGGGTCAAGATGATCATGACACCGTAGAAGGATAAACCAAACATCATTTGGCAAAACATCATTGATTTATTAAGTTTATTCCACATATATATCTACCAATCCACCATTTCATGAGAATGTATGGCTGAGAATCCTACTATAATTGGAATTTAATATCATTGATAAGATCTATATGAAATGTAACATTTGATTGATATTTAGACTAATCAAAAGGCGCAGGTTGGGCCTTGGTAACGTGAAGTGTTTGATTTGTATGCGGTATATGTTGTGCTGAAGGTTGTAACAAAATTGCTTATTCACAGGGAGGGGATAAATGAATCGTCGCTAATCCACCGAGGGAGGTTTCTCGGTATTTCTTATTCATGTCTTTGCCTGTTTGATACATGGTTTCAATCACTTTATCTAACGAGATTAAACACTTACTATTGCGTTTTAATGCCATTCTAGAGGCGTTAATCGCTTTCATTGCGCCCATTGCGTTGCGTTCTATACACGGGACTTGGACTAATCCGCCAATCGGATCGCATGTCATTCCAAGTGAGTGCTCCATGGCTATCTCTGCCGCAATGCACATTTGTTCGTTATTGCCTCCTAACAAGGACGTAAGCCCAGCCGCAGCCATTGATGACGAGACACCGATCTCTCCTTGGCAACCGACTTCAGCGCCACTGATAGAAGCATTCGTTTTATACAAAATGCCGATTGCCCCCGATACCGCAAGAAAGTCTTTAAGCTGTTTGGTATCAAGTTCACGAACGAATTTGTGGTAATACATCAGTACGGCAGGAATAACGCCAGCAGCACCATTGGTCGGTGACGTAACCACTTGACCTCCGGCTGCATTCTCTTCGCTTACAGCAAATGCAAACAAGTTAATCCAATCTAAGATCTCCATGGGGTCACTGCTCGTAGTGGAGCTCGACTCAAGTTTTTTAAGCAGGTTAGGTGCGCGCCGGACGACGTTTAGTCCACCATCCAATACTCCTTCAGTCTCAAAGCCTCGATTCATGCACAGTGTCATGACTTTCCAAATTTGATCGGCTTTATCACTGATGTCTTGTGACGACGCAAAGGTCATTTCGTTCTGGAGTACCATGTTGCCAATACTTAAGCCATTTTTCTCGGTGATTTTCAGCAGTTCGTCTGCGGTTTTAAACGGGTAAGGTACTTGGATATCAGCAGTGGGCGTAGGGTGTGCGAGCTCACTTTCTGTTGAAATGAAGCCGCCCCCAGTGGAGTAATACGTTTCAAACGCTAATTGATGACCGGTTTGGTCATAGGCTGTCACTGTCATACCATTTTCATGGAGCGGTAAATTTGTTTTATGAAATAATAAGTCGCTCTGTTCGTGGAATTCGATAGACGACTGCGCTGCGAGTTGCATTGAGTTTGTGTCTCGAGCCTCTTCTAGTAGGCTTTTAGCACTGGTGACTTTAATGGTATCGGGCTTATTACCCAGTAATCCAAGTATCACCGCTTTATCTGTGTGGTGTCCTCTGCCAGTCAAAGACAGTGAGCCATATAAGTCTATTTGCACTCGTTTGACTTTCTTTAACTGATTATCTTGTTTTAGTTTCTCAGTAAACCGATAGCCAGCAATCATAGGCCCATTGGTATGAGAACTTGAAGGGCCAACCCCTATTTTGTAGATATCAAATATAGACAGCATGACTCCATCCTTAATGACGTAACAGTGGTTAACTGAAGGTAGCATCACTTGATAGCTATAGTTTAGTTCAATTCTTCGTCAGGTAAGTAAGCTGTGAGTGCTGTCGTCTTTTTGTACGCACACCATGATGTTAGAGGGAGGATACGCACGGTGAAATCTCAATGATTTCCATTTATTTCAGTGGATTATAAAAACACAGTAATCCTTTAAGTCATTAAACTAAAAGAGGTTTTTTTTATGCAATCACGTTGTTTAATCATTTTATATGCGTAACGTGGGATAAGATACCCGAAAAAACATCGTCTTAAGTTTGTTAAAAGATCGATGATGGCTAAAATTAATAGGAAAGTTGGTGCCAGTAATTCGGTGTGTCACGCAAGTTTAGGTTGGAATCAAGAAACGTTTGGTTCGCTGAGAAGGAACTTTATATGTCAGATAGTAGATATCGCTTAGTGACTCGTAGTGATTTTGATGGGTTAGTCTGCGCGGTTCTCCTAAAACAGATCGATTTGATTGACGAGATCAAGTTTGTTCACCCTAAAGATATGCAAGATGGGGTGATTGAGATTACAGGGAATGACATCGTTACCAACTTACCTTATGTTCCTGAAGCTTACCTAGTGTTCGATCATCACCTTTCTGAGAAGCTCCGCAATCCAGGTCAACACTCCAATCACATTATTGAGCCAGATACGCCATCGGCAGCTCGAGTGGTATGGAATCACTATGGTGGTCTATCTGCGTTTCCAGCAGACTGGGTAGACATGATGGAAGCGGTCGACAAAGGGGATTCAGCTCAATTTAATCGTGATGAAGTGCTCGACTCAACGGGTTGGAATCTTTTGAATTTCTTGATGGATGCTCGGACGGGGCTTGGGCGCTTTAAAGAATTTAAGATCTCCAATTACAGGCTTATGATGGATCTTATTGATTACTGTAAAAATCATAATATCGATGAAATTCTCGCACTGCCGGATGTGAAAGAGCGAATTGAGCTCTACCGTGAACACGAAAATTTGTTCAAACAACAACTTCAGCGCTGTGCAACCATTCATGAAAATCTAGTGGTCCTTGATCTCACGGATGAAGAGACAATTTATGCTGGGAATAGATTCATAATTTATGCTCTGTTTCCACAATGTAATATCTCTATTCACAAAATGTGGGGATTCCAAAAGCAGAATGTCGTCTATGCCACAGGGAAGTCGATTTTTGATCGGAGCTCGAAGACCAATGTCGGCAAGCTTATGCTGAAATATGGTGGTGGAGGGCACAAAGCCGCAGGCACTTGCCAAGTGAAGTTAGAAGACGCAAATAGAGTGTTGACTGAATTAGTGAGAAGGATAACGCTGGAAGGCTAATTAACTGGAAGGCCCATTAAACTGAAGATGATTCTCATTTAGTGTCCCTATTCAGGTTACTCCAACTAATTCGAGAAAGGGCTGGAGCAAGATAAGTGCTTATTGCCCGCCATTGGCTGGTTTCATTGGCGATGGAAGTATATTTACGGCTGGGCTACTGCTTAGGCGTATTGACTGTTTACTATAATTGATACTTACGTCAATTGATAATGGTGTTATTTTTGTTTATCCGTTTATCCGTTTATCCGTTTATCCGTTTATCCGTTTATCTTTTACTAGCTCCTCCAATTATTCGCTCAGCATCCTACCTATACGCTAAGAACGTACTTGATTCCTGCCTGACTGTTTGGCTCGGTAGAGGAGTCGGTCTGCTTTGTCGATAAGATCTTCCGCGCTTTCTCCTTCTTCGAACTCCGCGACTCCAAATGAAGCTGTGATACGGTTGACCTCATTTCCTGTTTTTTTGTCTTTGATAGAAAGGCTTTCGATAGATTTTCTAAGTGTTTCTGCCAATTGGATTGCCACGCTAATCGGTTTATTGGGAACAATCAAAGTGAATTCCTCACCACCAAATCGATACGACGCTATGCCATCTTTACTGGTCATAAGGAGGCGTTTAGATATGCTTTTGATAACACTATCACCAAACAAGTGACCATAGATATCGTTGAAATCTTTGAAATGATCGATGTCGAGTAGGATTAAGCAGATAGACTGTTTCGCTTGACAAAGAGTTTGCAGGTCTTCGTCGAATGCACGGCGATTATACAGTTCTGATAAGCTATCAAATAATACATCTTTCTGCATTTCAGATAGCTGTGATTTTAGTCTTGTGATTTCAGCTGTTGCATCTTTTAAGTATTGGTCAAGTGATCGCGTTGAATCCTGCATTTCTTTTGATTCGGATAAAATGACCTTGACGACTTCGGTGATTTCTTCGATGGTTTTACTATCTTCACTTGCGGTTTCTAAGTTCTCTAAGTTCTTATCAATGACTTTTGTAAATTGAGAAGTACCGTTTAGCGTATTACTCATTGAACTTGCTGCTTCATTGAGCAATAGCTCCAAGTTGGCTTTGAGCTCTAGATCATCGGCTTCTGCACGCTTGGAAATATAGTTTTTATAAAGTTTGGCGCTAGCCTCTGGTGGGCAAAGGCCATGCTCATCGATCACTGAGTCGAGTTCGATGTTCAGGCTCGGGATAGCCTTATCGACGTACGTATACCAAAGCGCGTAGTTAGCTGGCGTAACAGGCACGTGATTTTTCATCATTAACGGTACGGCTTTTTTTAAGTTCTCTGTCGCTTTTTTATAATCGTTATTCGCCATACATGTCACTCATACTCTGGTTACTCTAAGACTAGTGGAAGTTGACAAGGCTTTCATTGTTAATAACTGAAATTGTGGTTAGTGTAGGTCAGTTTATTATTTGATTGATTTACAAAGTTGTAAACGCAAGTGAATCGATACTACATCGGCAATCTCATTTTCTGACTACGCGGTTTGCTGGTTGTTCTCCAATTGTTCAGCTCCTTTCAACATTGCATTGATCAATTCCGTGGCGTTGAATTTCTCTAGCGCATCGTGGGCCCCAACTTGATGAGCTCTATCGACACTGATTTCACTTGAAAGTGACGTATGTAAAATACAATAGATATGGTTTAATTCACTTGAATTCTGTACTTCAAAAGCGAGTTCGTAGCCATCTAAGCCTGGCATCTCAATATCACTCACTAATAAATGAATCTGCTCTGAGCTCGAAGCAAGGTCCTGCATTAAAGCCAATGCGTCACTGCCATTATTACATACGCGATAAGGGATATTGATACCATCTAGGGCGTCGCCTAATTGTTTCCTTGCGATAGACGAGTCGTCGACAAGTAAGATGTTGAATGCTTTTAGTCGTTCTCTTTCGACATCAGTTAAAATCGGTATTTTTGCACTGTCTGATTGCGGATAGATCTTGGATAGTAATAGTTCGACATCCAACATCTGCACGATTTTATCATCATATCGTGTTAGTCCTGTAACAAAGGTATTGCAGCCTGCTGTCGCGGGTGCTGGTTCTATAGAACGCCAATCACACTCGATGATCTTATCTATTGTTCGTACCATAAATGCCACGATTGTGCGTAAGCAGTCGGTAACAATTAAGTAGCAGTTATCGTATTCTTCAGCTGGGATTGGGCGAAATCCAATCGCTGCGGCCATGTCGATCACGGGAACAGTCGAATTTCGTATGCTGGCGGTGCCAATCACATGTTGGTGTGAATAAGGGAGTTGAGTGGTTGGCAAGTAGGGGACAATCTCCCTCACCTTTAGTGTACCTATGGCGAACGATTGTTTTTGCATGTTCAAGGTAAAAAGTAGCATTCCCTGAGACAAATTAGCTTTACTGATTTTCTTGGTCATCGGCGCATTAAATATTACGATCCCTCTTATTAATATAACGCACTTTTCTTCAGCAGTAACCTATCTCAATGCGACGAAAAGGATCGATTTCTAGGTTATGAGAGCCTCAGCACGCACTTGCTGACGAAGGAGCAGAATTGCGTTAAAATATCGCGCGATTTACCTAGGGGAACTAACAATGGCACAAACTGCAGCGGCTTTACACATACTGGTGAAGCACAAAGAACAAGCTGAAGATATTATAAAACAGCTCAAGAAAGGCGCAAAGTTTCAAACTCTCGCTAAGAAATACTCGACCTGCCCATCAGGGAAAAAAGGCGGCGATTTAGGTGAGTTTCGCAAAGGGCAGATGGTACCGCAATTCGACAAAGTCTGTTTCTCGGGTGAAACATTAGTACCTCACTTGGTGAAAACCAAGTTCGGGTGGCATGTATTGAAGGTACTTTACCGAACATAAGGTTACCGATCATCATTCTGCTTTTTCAAGTAATACTGCCTTTCCAGTAACATTGCCTATGCAACTCACGGTTGCCTGGGCAGTCTTTTGTTTTGAATTAGTGTCCAATTTTATCGTAAATTTTTACTCGCGCCGTTTTACCTTCAGTTAGCAAAATTCACTTGAACCTAGTCGGGAAAAGTGAGCCTCCTCTTATTGCCATAAATTGATCTATACATCTTAGTGTTTGTTGCTTATACCAAAAGTTATTGAGAGCCTGAAATAGAAAGGAGTCTATAATGGGATCGCTCAAACAATGGGTTGTTGCTTTTGGTATGGCTAGCGTTAGCGCTGGCATTCATGCAGAAATTATCGAGACAACCCGTTTGGCTGGTTTTGGACAGCCTAAATACCCCGAAAACTTTCAACACTTTGAATATGTGAACGCGAAGGCTCCCAAATATGGTCAAGTGACTTTCGGCCAGATTGGTACTTACGATAACTTTAATCGTTACGCGTCAAGAGGGGTATCAGCAGCGGCAACTGGCGAGCTGTATGATGCGTTAATGTTCGGCCCAAGTGATGAAATAGATTCTCATTATCCTCTGATTGCAGAGAAAGTCCGCTATTCGGATGACTTTATGTGGATGGAAGTGGATCTTAACGCTAACGCAAAGTTTCACGATGGGAAGCCAATCACAGCGCATGATGTCGCGTTTACTTTTGATAAATTTATGACGGAGGGGGTGCCTCAGTTTCGCGTTTATTATAAGGACATCAAGTCAGTAAAAGCGCTTAATGAGCGTACTGTACGAGTGGAAATGGCGCACGCCAATCGAGAGAAGCTGTTTAGCTTTGTTCAATCCATTCCCATTTTGCCGCAGCACTTTTGGCAAGATAAAAACTTCTCACAGCCACTCGATACACCTCCAGTAGGGAGCTCTGCATACAAAATAATTGATTATAAACCGGGGCAGAGCGTCACTTATGCATTGGCCGACGATTATTGGGCAAAAGAGCTGCCAGTGAATATTGGGCGCAACAATTTTCAGCAAATTCGCTATGATTATTATCGAGATGAAACCGTGCTGCTTGAAGCGTTCAAGGCCGGCGAGTTCGATATCCGGCAAGAAAGTTCTGCTAAATTCTGGGCGAGTTCTTATACAGGTAGCAACTTTGATAGAGGCTACATCGTTAAAGAAGAGATCCCTCATCAGAAGCCTGTTGCCACGCAAGGTTTTGTGTTTAATACGCAGCGGCCTGTATTTCGTGATCCTAAAGTACGAGAAGCATTGAATTATGCGTTCGACTTTGAGTGGATGAACAAAAACATGTTCTATAACTCTTACCTCAGAACGCGCAGTTATTTTGAAAATTCAGCCTACGAGGCTAATGGCTTACCGTCTCAAGGAGAGCTGGATATTTTACTGCCCAATAAAAGCAACATCCCTGAAAGGGTGTTTACTCAGTCTTATCAGCCTCCCCAAACAGATGGTTCAGGGCGTATCCGAAGCCAAATGCGAACGGCATTTAAATTGCTCAAAGATGCAGGCTGGGTGTTAAAAGATGGCGTTATGATGAATGCCCAAAGCGAACCCTTTGAGTTCGAGTTACTTGTTTATAGCCCAACGACAGAGCGATATGCGATTCCCCTGCAAAAGAATTTAAAGCGGTTAGGGGTTCATATGAAGATCAGAACGATTGACACCACCCAGTACACCAAGCGCTTACGAGACCGCGATTTTGATATGGTGTCTTCGTCATATCCTGCGATGAATTATCCGAGTCCGGATTTGATGATTGTGTGGAATTCAGAATATATTGATTCTACCTACAACAAAGCTGGAGTCATGGATCCAGTGGTGGACGAACTGACGTTAGCCATTGCTAGAAATCAACAAGATCCGAATAAACTGAAAATGCTAGGGCGGGCATTAGATCGAGTGCTTCAATGGGGCTTCTATATGATTCCTCAGTGGTATATCAATAACTATCGCGTGGCAAGTTGGGATAAGTTTGAGCGACCTAAAGTCATGCCTATCTACGACCTAGGTTTGGATACTTGGTGGGTGTCAAAGCAAAAGGCGAGTAAGCTCCCTGAGCAACGTCAATAGAGGGTCTATGGCTGCGTATATAGTAAGGCGATTACTGCTGGTGGTGCCGACGCTTTGGGCCATTATCACCATTAACTTCTTTATTATTCAGGTTGCCCCCGGAGGGCCAGTTGAGCAAGCTATTGCACAGCTTGAGGGGCGAAATTCTGGGATTATGGAACGTTTCTCAGGCGGTGGCTCTGAGGTGGATATGCCTGCGGTGAAGGACAAGGCAACGGGTTACCGAGGGTCACGAGGCTTAGATCCCGAAGTCGTTGCTGAAATCAAAAAGCAGTTTGGATTTGATAAACCTATTCTTGAACGTTATTGGGATATGTTGAAGAATTACGCCACTTTTCATTTTGGAGAAAGTTTGTTTAAAGGTGGCAACGTGATTGATCTTATCGTCGATCGTTTGCCTGTTTCGATTTCTCTTGGTTTGTGGAGTACGCTAATCATTTATTTGATTTCTATTCCACTGGGAGTGTTGAAGGCTATTCACCATGGATCTCGGTTTGATATATGGTCCAGCGCCGTGGTGATTGTTGGCTATGCCATTCCTGGTTTCTTATTTGCTATCATACTGATTATTTTCTTTGCCAGCGGGAATTACTTCAACTGGTTCCCTTTACGTGGGCTGGTGTCGAGTAATTTTGACCAGCTCACTTGGTATCAACAGGTAGGCGATTATTTTTGGCACTTGGCGTTACCGACGTTGGCAATGGTGATTGGCGGTTTTGCTACTTTAAGCATGCTGACCAAAAATTCATTTCTTGACGAAATAAACAAACAATATGTAGTGACAGCAAGAGCTAAGGGTTTGGACGAGAACAGTATTTTATATAAGCACGTATTTCGCAATGCGATGCTTATTATCATTGCAGGTTTCCCTAGCGCATTCATTAGTATTTTTTTTACGGGTTCGATGCTGATTGAAGTGATGTTTTCTCTCGAAGGCATTGGTCTGTTGGGCTTTGAATCTACGATTCAAAGGGATTATCCGGTAGTCTTTAGCTCCTTGTATATCATGACTTTACTGGGTTTAGTGCTCAGTATTATTTCAGATCTCGCTTATACGTGGGTTGACCCGCGCATAGATTTTGAGGCGCGCTGACTATGTTATTGGCAAGCAAGAAGTCTAACCCTCTAAATGCTCAACGCTGGCAGCGATTTCGAGCGAACAAGCGAGGCTGGTGGTCTTTATGGTTATTTTCAATCCTGTTTATCGCAAGTTTATTCGCTGAGTTTATCGCCAATGATAAACCACTGTTGGTGGAATATAATCAGCAATGGTATTTTCCAATTTTTCATCATTATCCAGAAACTGAATTTGGCGGTGAGTTTGCGACAGAAGCGGACTATACCGACCCTTATGTGATGGACTTGATTGAAGAGCAAGGGTTTATCATCTGGCCATTAATTCGATTTAGTTACCATACGATAAACTTGAATATCATCGGTGCGGTTCCATCCCCTCCAGATTCAGTTAACTGGCTAGGTACTGATGATAAAGGGCGTGATGTGTTGGCTCGGATTATCTATGGCTTTCGAATATCGGTGTTGTTTGGTTTTGTCCTCACGCTTATTTCCAGTGTGATTGGGGTGGTCGTAGGCTCGACACAAGGCTACTACGGCGGTTGGTTCGATTTGCTTGGCCAGCGTTTTATCGAAGTCTGGTCTGGAATGCCGACCTTATTTCTGCTGATTATCTTATCCAGTTTTGTTGAGCCTAACTTTTGGTGGTTGCTCGGGATAATGGTGCTGTTTAGTTGGATGAGCTTGGTTGGCATTGTGCGAGCTGAATTTTTACGTTGTCGTAATTTCGACTATGTGCGCGCAGCTCAAGCGATGGGGGTTGGCGACCAACGCATAATTTTGCGCCACATGCTGCCCAATGCCATGGTGGCTTCTTTGACTATGATGCCGTTTATTCTTTCTGGATCTGTCACGACGTTAACGTCACTCGATTTTTTAGGTTTTGGATTACCGGCTGGCTCACCTTCTCTCGGGGAGTTACTCGCCCAAGGCAAAGCCAACCTGCAAGCGCCATGGCTTGGACTTTCCGCTTTTATTGTATTGTCACTGATGCTGACACTGTTGGTATTTATCGGCGAGGCAGTTCGCGATGCCTTCGATCCCCATCATAGTAAGTGAACTGGATAGGAAGGGTGTTTTGGAACGAAACGAACTAACTCAACAACGATTACCAGAAAATGAACTTAGCGAAAAAATATTGACGGTAGAGCGGCTTTCTGTTGGTTTTGGCTGCTCCGATGACATTAATCAGGTTGCTGATGAAGTGAGCTTTTCGCTCGGTAAAGGTGAAACATTAGCTCTAGTAGGTGAAAGCGGCTCGGGTAAATCAGTGACGGCAAACTCTATCCTAAAATTGCTGCCTAAGGTTTCGTCCCATTATTTAAACGGGCGTATTCTTTTTGCTGGTGAAGATATGCTGCGCTGCTCAGAAAGGCGACTGCGTGGGATACGGGGTGGGCGTATTGGAATGATTTTCCAAGAGCCAATGGTGTCACTGAACCCGCTGCATCGCATCGGCAGACAAATGGTAGAGACATTAGCCGTTCATCGAGGCATGCGACAAAAGGCGGCGGAAAAATACGCCGCGGGTTGGTTAGAAAAGGTGGGGATTAGGAATCCGGCACAAAAAATATCGGCGTACCCTCATGAGTTGTCGGGTGGTGAGCGGCAAAGAGTAATGATCGCCATGGCTTTGATCAATGACCCTGAGGTTTTGATAGCGGATGAACCAACCACGGCGTTAGATGTGTCGGTGCAAGCTCAAATCCTAGATTTGTTAAAGGATTTACAGCAAGATCTTGGTATGGCCATGTTATTTATAACGCATGATTTGAGCATAGTTAGAAAAATTGCTTCTCGAGTTGCTGTGATGAAAAATGGCCAGCTGGTCGAAACTGGCACATGTAAACAAGTTTTTGAAAGCCCTTCTCATCCGTATACACGCATGCTGATTAATTCAGATCCCAAAGGTTCACCAGTCGAAGTTGAAAGTGACTCAGAATCATTATTAGAGGTCGACGCGTTAAAAGTTTGGTTCCCGATTACTGGAGGCATTTTTAAGCGAACAGTTGAGCATGTGAAAGCGGTAACGGATATGTCTTTTACATTAAAGCGAGGTCATTCGATGGGGTTGGTAGGGGAAAGTGGCTCTGGTAAATCGACGACTGGAATGGCGATCTTAAAACTGATTCATTCTGAGGGGAAAATCCAGTATTGCGGCAATGAACTACAAGGCTTAAGCCGAAAAAGCATGCTACCTTATCGCAGTAAAATGCAGGTTGTTTTTCAAGATCCGTTTTCTGCTTTGAACCCACGGATGTCAGTGGCTCAAGTCATTGGCGAAGGCTTATTGGTTCATTTTGCGCTTGACGAGAAGGGTATTGATCAAAAAATCTGCTTGGTTATGAAAGAAGTAGGTCTGGATCCTGATACAAGGTACCGCTTTCCAAATGAATTTTCTGGTGGACAGAGACAAAGGATTGCGATCGCAAGGGCTTTAGTACTCAAACCAGAGTTTATTTTGCTTGATGAGCCCACTTCTTCGCTAGATCGCACCGTGCAATTGCAGGTGCTTGAACTATTGAAAGAGCTGCAACGTAAATATAGCCTTACCTATTTGTTTATTAGTCATGACTTAAATGTGGTCAAGTCTTTGTGCCATTACACGATTGTAATGAAACAAGGGAAGATAGTTGAACACGGTGAAACCAAGGCGCTATTTTCCGAACCTAAACAAGCTTATACAAAAGAGTTGGTCAGCTTGTCTAGCTTATAGTAGTTTCGAACGTTTATTAATGGTCGACGTGGAAACCTAGACCAATTCAGATTTTACTGGATATCCGTTTTAGCCTACGACCAGCTCGGAGTATCCGGTAGTAGTATCCATTTGTCGTTGAAAAGACAGACTTTCATAGCTGTGAATAATGAGCTCAGCCGTGGTGTCAATAATGGTCCCTTCCAATAAATGTCCGCCAAACACAGCGCCCGTTTCATCGGCCACAGATAAATGGATGTGTTGGTGATTGGGAGTCAGGGTCCCCATAACAGAGACAATTTCCACCGGTGCTTGAATACAGCGCGTTTTTGTTGCGCCGGCTAGCCTTACGTTGGTTTGAGAGAGGCACCCCACACAAGAGGCGATGCTACCGGCTTGTATGTTGTATGCTGTGACTAATTGCTGGATTTGTTGTTTTAAGTCTGCGCCTCGAGTAAGGCGGACAGCGATGGGAGTGATCATGAAGTTATTGTTCATCTTAAATGGTCAGTGCCGCAATAGTACGGTCTCTTTGTACACAATCCAAGCGATATATGTACTTGTTGGAAGAGATTGAATTTATGTGAAAAATATCACTTCTGACCGCGATTGAGGTGGGAAAGTGCGGTAAATAACACGACTTTATGTGTTTTTAGTTTCTAAAGTACGCTCGTTTTTGTACCATAGCGTCCCTTTGACGTCTTAACTCACCGATATTTCCATGCCAGGTTCTCTCTACAATGTCAGTCACGCTCACGTAGTGATCGCAGAAAATTCGCCCGTTGTGGCGGCAAATTTAAAAGTCCTCTTGAGAGAGTTAGGCTTTAGCGATCGGTTGGTTGTGGTGGTTAAAGATTATAAATTACTGCTGGCTGAATTTAGAAAGCGCCCCGTTGACTTATTTGTATGTGATTACCAATTTGGTAAAGGCATCAACGGTGGACATATCTTGGAAGATTTACGATTGCGCAAGCTCTTACCCAAGGCGTGCGCAGTGATGATGCTGACCAACGATATTGATGGCGATATTCTTCGCGTTTTCCATGATACTCAAGTGGATGACTATCTGACGAAACCATATTCATTGTATGGAATGAAGCGAAAAGTGCGACGTCTTTGTTATGCGAAGCTCTTGGTGTCGCAGCTGCATTCTATCGATGAGAGTCTAGGGTCTGAACACATATCCCAAATGTTCGCAAAATTTCACGAAGAGCACCCTAAGCTACGGGTGGAATCAGATAAGCTCGAAGGGCTGGTTTACTTGTCTATGGGCGATGAAAAGCGTGCCTTTACTCATTTCACTAACTGTGCGAAGCAATACAAGGCAACGTGGGCATGGTTAGGCGTCGCTGACTGTTTGATTAAACTTGGCTACTTTGAGCGCGCCGAGCAATATCTGCAAGCTTGGGCTGAGAAGACAGATGCGGCCAAAACTAGAATACTAGATAGGCTTGCCCACTTACACCTGCTGAGAGACAACTATCAAGGAGCTGTACAAGATTTGTCTCATGCTGAGCAACTGGCGCCCGGAAGCCAGCGTCGCTTGTTTGCTATGAGCTTAATTAATGAGGCTTTTGAACAGCCAGAGCGAGCCCTATCTGATTTCCATCAGTTTGCTAAGCATGCTGTGAGAGTGAGATTTGACCGCTTAAACCTTCATATTCAGATTATGCGACTGAAGTTAAAAGTGCTGACTCGCACAGATAGCGACAAATTGGCCAGTATCAGCCGTAATGCGGGCTTGTTGTCTCGAAAAATTTCCCAACAAAGCCAGCGCTTGCCGCTTGCCTTGGTGAGTGCCCATATTGCTCTGATTCAAGATGACCATAAAACAGCATCGTTATATCTTGATTCACTCATGCAAAATCACACTCAGCTGGCAAGCCATTATTTGTACTATTTACTGTATTTGCTGTCACTTGCCAATCTCCATGAAGGCTTTAAGCAAATTATGGCGTATCGTGATGAACTTGAGATTAGTTATGTGTCACCTATAGTGGAACAATCCGAGCGAGTACGACTCCGGTTTTTAAGTAATGTTGAGGTAGATAAGCGAGAGACGTTACATAAAACGTTGGCGGTGATTCAAAAAAGCAAAACTGACAACATGGATAAGGCGCACACTGAAGCGATTAAACTCGTCAATACTCGCCCGCACTGTGGTCCATCTGCGTTGGCACTGCTCGAGTTGTTTAATCATCAGTTGCCTGAACACTTGTCCCGATACGAAATCAAACGGTTGGTCATTCATTGCGAAGAGGCAGTGAGATTTTCGATAAGTTTGGACGAGGGTGATAAATACAGTGCTCGCTCCTATGTGAGAGGTGCGAAGAAGCATTTCAATAGTCTGCTGAAAACCGTGTGATGGCGAGATATATCCAGTACTTTGCGGCGACAGGATAACAAGTATACTGAATTATTTACTGGGGCTTATTTGGTCAAATCATCAATAATAGGGCAGTCACTATTCTCGTCACCTGGGCAGGCATCTACCCAACTACTTAGTTGCTCTCGAATCTCTCGCAGTTGCTGCAGTTTTAAATCGATTTCCGCAAGCTTTACTTGTGCCCGCTGTCTTACTTCACTACTTTGTCTCGTTGGGTTGCTAGCCAGTTGAACAAACTCGCGGCATTCGCCTAGTGAGAAACCCGCAGATTTGGCGCGTGATACAAGGTTCAATTGTTGGATATGATGGTCTGTGTACTCTCTGTAGCCAGCGTCAGAGCGATTTGGTGGGTCGATAATTCCCTTTTCCTCATAAAGACGAATGGATTTACTTGATAACCCTGTTACTTTGGAGACAGAACCTATATTCATTTTTCCCTCCTGATTATCTTCAGAGTTCGTGGGCATTTGTCGATACTTTGCTCACCGACCGCAGGCATCTATCTAGTCGATAATACGCAATCGATTTATTAAACAATATTGATTGCTCAATGGGTTGGCGTAAGTATAATCCACCGCTTCTCGCGGCCCTAGCCATATTTATTATATACACTAATCGGCAGGCCGAAAACGGATAGACCTTTCTCAGTTTGACTAGGACATATAATGTTTAGATATTTATTGGCCATTTGGTTCATTTTTTTACCTTTGGCTAGCTACGCTGCGCCAACCCCTCCTCCTTCTAACCCTCAAGAATATCAAAAGTGGGCGGAGAACATTCTGCATTCTCTGCACCCAAGAACCGGCAAGGTTGAATTAAAAGGGGCTCCAGTTACTCTGGATGTACCGAAAAATTTTATTTATTTAGATCCTAAGGATGCGGAAACCGTTTTGGTTGATGTATGGGGCAACCCGCCGGGATCTCCGACTTTAGGGATGCTGTTCCCAGCGGATATAACACCGTTTGATTCTGATAGCTGGGCTGTGACCATTCGTTATCAAGCTGATGGTCACGTGTCAGATAGTGATGCTAAAGATATCAACTACGATGACATGCTTAAGACAATGAAAGACGATGTGAGCCAAGAAAGTGAACAGCGTAAGAAACAAGGCTATAGCGCAATTGAATTAGTGGGTTGGGCCGAAGCTCCTCACTACGATGAGAAAAAACACAAATTATACTGGGCTAAGGACTTCCACTTTGGCGACGCTCAACAAGATACTTTGAACTACAACATCCGAGTTTTGGGGCGCAAAGGGGTGTTAGTACTCAATTTTATCGCCAGCATGGAACAAACAAAAGATGTTGAAGCACAGTTTAATACCGTATTGGATATGGCGAGCTTTAACTCTGGTTCCCGATACAGCGATTTTAACCCAAGTATGGATAAAGTGGCGGCTTATGGCCTAGGTGCTTTGATTGCTGGCAAAGTTGCGGCGAAAGCAGGGTTTTTCGCCGCAGCCTTGATTCTATTAAAGAAAGTGTGGGTTGTCCTTGCTGTTGTCGTTGGCGGTTTCTTCAGGCGCCTATTAGGCAAAAAGAAAAAGTAATATCTATGAAAAAGGCCTCTATCTGAGGCCTTTATTTTGAATCCCTTCTGCGACATCCGTTCTCGAATGCATCAGTTTTTTATATAAGCATTAGTTTTTCATGCAAAGAGTGACGGCGGCGGCTAGGACGAGTAATCCGGACATAATAACGAAAACATCGTTGTAAGCCATGATAGAGGCATTGAGATGCATGATGTTGAACAGATCTGCTTTGGCCTGCATCATCGCTGTTTCAGCAGAGCTACCCGCTTGCATAAAGAAAGCCTGTAGTTGATGTAATCTATCCCAACCAGAAGTGCTGGTTGAAGAGACTGTCGACTCAATCCGTTGTAAATGTAAGGTGGTTTTGTTCTGCAGCAACGTAGCGATAACCGCTATCCCAATTGCTCCGCCAAGGTTACGAGCGACGTTAGTTAGTGATGAAGCGTCACGGGCTTCATGTGGGCGAATATTACCCATCGCAAGCAATGAAATAGGCACAATGATAAATGGTTGTCCCATCGCACGTAATACCATAGCAACAATTAACTGTTGCCCTGCATAGTCTGCGGTCATGTGGGTATTTACATAACAACTGATGGCAAACAAAGTAAAGCCAAACGCCACTAAATAAGTAGATTTCACATACTTGGTGATCTTCGGAATCAGCGGGAAGATCAAAAGCTGCGGAAAGCCCATCCACATTAGCACTTCACCAATCTGCATTGAGTTATAATGTTGGATTTGGGTTAAATACATAGGGATCATGTAGATAGAACCATACATCGCCATACCCAAGATCAGATAGTTGATGCAAGAGGCGGTAAATTGCGGGTCTTTAAACAGTCGCAGATTGATTAAAGGATTTTTGTTCCGCAGCTCAAAAATGACGAAATAGATCATACTGACAGCAGAAATTACGCTGAGAGTAAGGATAAAGCTAGAGCTAAACCATTGATCGTCATTACCTTGCTCAAGAACGACTTCTAAACACCCAAGACCCACAGCCATAGTTATGATGCCGACCCAATCTGCCGACTTTAGAACATCAAAGTCAATTGGCTTTTTATCCAAGCCGTAGTTGATCATAAAGATAGACGCGATGGCTGGTGGAATATTGATATAGAAGATGTAGTGCCAAGAAAGAACTTGAGTCAACCAACCGCCAAGTGTTGGGCCAATTGATGGAGCAAAAGTAGCCGTTATACCAAACAGCGCCATACCTAACGCACGTTTTTTCAGCGGCAATAGTTGCGTGATCAGGGTGAATGCCAGCGGGATGAGCGCACCACCACTGAATCCTTGCATTGCACGGAAGACAATCATCGAGTTTAGGTTCCAAGATAGCGAACATAAAAACGATGAAATTGAAAAGATAGCTGTTGTCCATGCTAAGTAGCGGCGCTCACCTAGACCTTTTGCTAACCAACCACTGAGTGGGATGGCAATCATCTCGGCAACTAAGTAAGAAGTTGATATCCAAGAACTTTGATCAAGTGTCGCGGCTAACGCGCCTTGGATCTCACTCAATGATGAGTTAGTGATCTGGATATCTAAGATGGCAATAAAAGCACCGATCAAGCCGCCGAACAGCGCGATCCATTGGCGAAGAGTGACGGTGTCACTCGGCGCGGGTGTGGTAGTTGGGGCAACAGCGTCCATCAATTAGCCTCGAGTATTTACGGTAGCGACTACAGATAGACCTGGAATCAGATGGCCTTTTAACTTACCTGGTTGTGGAATCGTGATTTTAACCGGTACGCGTTGCACTATCTTAGTGAAGTTGCCGGTTGCATTGTCTGCTGGCAGCAAGGCAAACTCAGAACCTGTGCCGGGTGCGAAGCTATCGACGACACCTTGCAACGGTTGATCAGGATAAGCGTCTAATACGACTTCTACAGACTGGCCTGCATGCATGTGGTCGAGCTGGGTTTCTTTAAAGTTTGCAACAAGCCAGATATTGTTAGTCGGCACTAGGCTAAGAAGAGGTGTACCAGCTTGAACGAGCATGCCAACTTGTAGGCTTCGATTACCCACGACGCCTGCAACAGGAGCGTAGACCTGAGTATCATTGAGGTTAAGTTGAGCTTGAGTTACTTCGGCTTGCGCTTCTAAGACCGTTGCTTCTGCCTGACTGATTTGGCTGTCTAGAACCGCTAATTCGTCGACTTCAGCTCGGTAGCTCGCTTTGGCTTCATTGACAGCAGCCAACGTCACTTTCTCTTGAGAGATATCAGAATCTAATTCATTTTGCGATGCGTACTTGCGCGTGATCAGGCTGCGTACACGGCGCACTTCTTGAGTGGCAAGATTATATTGAGCTTGCGCGGAATGAATTTGGCTTTCAGCTTGCTTAATTTTGCTGTCTTGTAGATGCTTTTGGGCAACCAGATTATTAACGCTAGATCGGGTTTCAGCTAGGTTGGCTTTCGCCTTGTTTAGCGAGGCAACGTAGTCTTTGTCATCGATTTTAGCGAGAAGTTGACCTGCTTTAACATGCTCATTGTCTTTGACGTAAGACTTGACGATGTAGCCGGATACTTTTGGGCTGATCGTGGTGATGTTGCCATGTAAATACGCGTTGTCAGTAGATTGAAAGTACTGACCATAGCTAAACCAATAGATAGCAGCAGCAATACCTAGTATGGCAATAATCACGGTGGCGATGAGTGGAGCTTTGTTACGACTCGGTTTACTGTCGGATTGCGCTAAATCTTCACTGACTGGGTTCTGATTTGCTTGGGGAGTTGGGTTCGCCATAAGGTCTCTGCATCATTCGTTTCTGGAGTGCACAAATTGTAAATGAATTTGATTAGATGATAAGATAGGAAAAAAAGAAACACTGTTGCAAAAATATGGCTAATAAACAAAGAAAACTGTCCCACATGGATCTGAACGCGGTCGTCATATTCACCTATGTCGTTAATTTTGAAAGCTTTACGCATGCAGCAGAAGCTCTCGACATGACAAAATCAACGGTGAGTCGAAAGATCGATGAGTTAGAGCGCTATCTAGGAGTCAGGTTACTCACTCGCTCAACCCGCAGTCTAATACTTACCCCAGAAGGTCACCAGCTTTATCAGTCGGCTGTTCATATGATGGAGATCATGGAGCAGTCTGAACTGGAAATCTCTGCAAACCAAGATTTGATTCGTGGTCAGCTCAATGTGGTGATGCCTGTTGAGATTGGCCATTTATTTGCGGGGCGGTTTGTTAATGATTTCTTAAAACTGCACCCTCACGTTAATGTTGACTTGGAGCTGACCAATCGAGAAGTCGATATTATCGGTGAAGGTATTGACCTTTATTTTCAAGTTGGGGTGATGGACGATTCCACTCTGATTTCTAGACCGATCACTCAATCGAAGCGGGCATTGGTCGCGAGTCCAAGCTATTTGGAAGAAAATGGCCACATTGGTTGCCTTGACGACCTAGTACCTCCTCACAAAAAGATAAAAACGGTCACTAAGGCTGTGAAACCCATACCTTGGCAATTTTCTATGAATGGTTCTGTCGTGAAGACTGTGGATCTTCCTCATCAATTACAGGCCAATACGATTACTTCAGCGCTGCAAGGGTGCTTAGATGGCCTAGGCATTGCGATGCTCCCAGAGTTTATGTGCTTTGAAAATATAGATTCTGGGCACTTAATCCGCTTGCTGCCAGAGTATCAGATGCCGATTATTCCAGTGAGCTTAGTCTATACGAACCGTAAGTTGATCCCGAAACGTCTAAAAGCTTTGGTCGATTTTTTGTTAGCGAAAGCGCAAGGGTGGGGCATATAAAAACGCCGCCTGATACGGCTTGTTTTTCCGTATCGTGCGGCGATTTTCGTTAATTGACGGGCAGCAGCGCTAAACCTCGTTAACCATGGTTAAACCCAGCAGAGTCACCTTCCCCACTTCCATGAGCAATAGGGTGTCGCTCGAAGAAATCGACGCACCGTTTTAAGTCAGCAATCAATATGTCGCTTTGATCTCGGCTGAACCCATGTCGAACCAAAATTCGCATAATTACTAGGTCTTCGCGATCGGCTGGCATTGAATAAGCGGCGATTTGCCATCCTCGGGAACGTATACGATCCGATAAGTCGTAAAGATTGAACCCTGCATCGACGTCTGGCTTCATGCACCAGCTCAGTCCAGGGATACCGTTGTCTCCATCATAAATGATATCGAACATGCCCATGTTCTCGATTTCTTTAGCTAAGTATCGAGCGATGTCGTAGCAAGCAGAATGAATTTTACGGTAGCCTTCACGTCCTAGGCGTAAGAAGTTGTAATATTGCGCGACAACCTGTCCTCCTGGGCGAGAAAAATTGAGCGCGAAGGTTGGCATATTGCCGCCAAGGTAATTGACGTCAAAAATCAGATCTTTGTGTAGTGACGCTTTGTCTCGCCAAAGTACCCAGCCGACGCCGAGTGGGGCTAGCCCAAACTTATGACCAGATGCGTTGATTGACTTCACTCTCGGCAGACGAAAATCCCACTCTAAATCTGGTTGGCAGAAAGGCGCAATAAAACCACCGCTCGCGGCATCAATGTGCATAGGTATATCTAGACCAGTGCGTTGCTCCAGTTCATCTAAGGCTTGATGGACGGCCTTAACGGGTTCATATTGACAGGTAAAAGTCACACCTAGCGTCGGCACTACGCCAATCGTATTTTCATCGCACCGTTTAATGACTTCTTCTGGCGTCATAATGAGCCTGTCACCTTGCATTGGAATTTCTCTAAGCTCAATATCCCAATAACGAGCAAATTTATGCCAACACACTTGAACTGGACCACAGATTAAATTGGGCTTGTCAGTAGGCTTTCCTGCCCGACGCATTTTTTCACGCCATGCCCATTTTAAAGCCATCCCACCTAACATTGCCGCTTCGCTCGAGCCTGTTGTTGAACAGCCCATAGGGTTGTCTGCTTCGGGGGAATGCCACAAATCCGCTAACATGTGAACACAGCGAGATTCAATTTCAGCCGTCTGGGGATATTCATCTTTGTCCACCATGTTAACGTCGACAGCTTCGTCCATTAGCTTATGTACTTCGTCTTCAAGCCATGTCTGGCAAAAGGTGGCGAGGTTTTGTCGTGAGTTACCATCCATCATAAGTTCATCGTGGATGACTTGATAAGCATGGTTTGCTAGTTGCTCGCTTTCAGGAATTCGGTATTTGGGTAATACAACGGATAAGTCTTTAGATGAATAGACATCATCAAATAGGTTGTCTCGTACTGTTTCTTTGTCATGCAGTGCCATAAGTGGCTCTCCTTAGTAAAGATGGTCAACAGAATAGGGGGGCTCGATTAAACCTTTGAATTAACGAATCTTATACTATTCCTATCTCGGAGGGCGTCAAGTCAGCGATGTGAAATTTTACACTGTAAAATTTGATTTCATTGGTAGACAAACTTTCGAGTACTTAGAGAAAAGGGGGAATTGTGGAATTCACCCTCATATTTTTTTTCGGTGTGATATGCGGTGATATTTACGCGAGGGTGTACGCTACAATTTGAAGAACAATCGGTGGTTGTTAAATCTAACAGAAGTAAAAGGCGATGGAGGGCAACTTTTAACCTAAACGTGCCAGTTTTATTTATCTATGAGTCGTTTAGTGTGCTAAACCTTTTAGTAAGGATCTCATTCTACCAGACCGCCTAGGAGGCCTAATGGACTTATTTGCCGACCACAGAGAGGCAAACCAGAGCCGCAGTGCCAGTCAACCTCATGAGAAGTCAGAACAGCCGTGGAAAGTGCTGATTGTTGACGATGATGAGCAAGTCCATCAAGTTACTCGACTCGCACTGGGTGGATTTCAGTTCCAAGGGCGTAAGTTAAAGTTATTGTGTGCACTATCGGGGCAAGAAGCACGTAAGATTATTTGTGAACACGATGATATCGCGCTGGCTTTAGTTGATGTAGTTATGGAGACGGAGCATGCTGGGCTGGATTTAATTAAGTATATTCGAGAAGAGCTGAACGATCATCGGGTCCGTTTGGTTCTTCGTACCGGCCAAGCAGGACAAGCGCCTGAAGATATGGTCATTCAGAATTATGAAATTGATGACTACAAAGAAAAAACAGAACTGACGGTTCAAAAACTAAAAACTTTGCTTTATTCAATGCTTCGAGCATACAGAGATCTCTGTATGATTGAGGATCAGAAGCAAGGACTTAGTCAGGTTATCAAAGCCTCTGCTTACGTTCAGAATTCTGTTTCCTTACAAAATTATGCCAGCAGTGTATTGAGCCAAGTGAATGCGCTTGGAATCTCTGCATCTGCATTTTACGGAGTCGTTAAGCCACGGCCTGAAGGAGAAGAAAGCCGAGCCCTGACTCTCTCGGCGACCGGTGGTTATGTCAACTTTTATCCCAAATGCTCATATGAAATGTTGCCCGATTTGGTCTCAAAACGATGCCAAGAAGTATTGGCGAGCAAAGAAAATAATAATTACGGCGATGCGTATGTCTTGTTTATGAGTGACGAGTGGGGGCTGGACAATGTTTTGTATTTAAGTATCGAGAAACCAGTGACAGAGTTGCAAACTCAACTACTAGAAATATATATGCACAACATCGCACTAACCTTTGAAAACTTGAATCTCATAATTGATGCTAAGGAAACATCTCGAGAACTGGTCTATAACTTGGCAAATGCGGTTGAAGCTCGTAGCAAAGAGACTGGAGCGCATGTTGAGCGAGTATCTCTTTATAGCGAAAGACTCGCGGAGCTTTATGGTTTACCAGAAGCGGAAGTGAATTTAATTAAATCGGCCTCACCACTACATGATGTTGGGAAGGTAGCAATTCCCGACAGTATATTGCATAAACCTGGCAAGCTAACGGCGGAAGAGTGGACCTTTATGCAAAAGCACGTAGAGTTTGGGGTTGAAATCCTTAGTAAATCTAAGCGTAAACTCATTTTGGTTGGTAAAGAAATCGCGGGCTCACACCACGAGAAGTGGGATGGTACTGGTTATCCAGATAAACTCTCGGGCAAGGATATTCCAATATCAGGTCGGGTTACGGCACTTGCGGATGTGTTTGATGCCCTTGGTTCCATACGCTGCTATAAGGAGGCGTGGCCAGATGATGAGATTATGCAGGAAATCGTGGCACAAAAAGGCAAACATTTCGAACCTGAGTTAGTTGATTTGATAGTGGAACACTGGGATGAGTTTATTGCTATACGTGATTCAATGCCTGACTAGGGATAATCCACTATTTTAAGGTTGCGTATCGCAACCTTGCACCCAAAGTGAGCGTAACAGCGTCGATTTCGTTACGCTGTTTGCTTGCAATCCAAATTGCTCATAATCCAAACTTTCTAAAAGTATAACCTGTGCCTGCCTGCTTCGCTCCAATACCGTTAATGCTCCGATACTGTTAATGAAAGCATCCTTTCTGATTTCGTTGAATGAATTTAAAGGCTCGGCAAAATAATATAGAGAAGTTGTCTTGCAGGACTATTCTTCTGGAATGTTATTCATATCCAGTTCTTTCGGCAGAGTTATCGTAAAGTGAACGCCTTTCCCCGCTTCAGATTCAAACGCAAGTTGGCCACCTAACTTCTGGCTGACTAGGTTGAAGACTAAATTCAGGCCCAACCCCGATCCACCTTTACCTCTTTTACTGGTAAAAAAGGGTTCAAATATTTTTTGATGTAAAGAGGAGTTGATGCCCGCGCCATTGTCTCGGTATTCAAGAATAACGTTATTGTTTTCACAATGAAAATCTATGGCTATTTGGGCAGGTTCTGTTTGCTCTTCGAAAGCATGAATGACGCTGTTGAGAACGAGGTTAGTGATAATTTGTGTGACGACACCCGGTAAGCTATTCATTATTAGCGATTCCTCGCCAGTGATTTCAGGAGTCACGGGTACATGTCTTGTTTCTGGGTGTAAACTGGCGATCAGGGCCTCAAGAACATGCTTAAGGTTGAATTCGCTACGGGCTTCTGAGACTTGGTCTACAGCTGTTTGTTTGAAATCGCGCACCAACTTGGCTGCGCGGCTCAAGTTATGTTCTAGCATGGTGACGCCTTCATTGAGTGTCTCCATCATGTCTTCGAATTGAGCAGTAGTTAATGTTTTGGATTCGAAAGCATTATTGAGATCGTTGACGGCATCTTTTACTACAGAGGTTGCAGTAACCGAGATCCCAAGAGGTGTATTAACTTCATGGGCAACACCTGCTACGAGCCCACCGAGTGCCGCGAGTTTCTCAGATTCGATGAGTTGGTCTTGCGCTGATTGTAGTTGTCCTTTACTTTGCTTGAGATCCAGTGTCCGTACAGCCACGGTGCGTTCTAAGTTTTGGTTGAGCTCTTCTAGTTGGAGCTGAGTCAGCTTCAATTCGGTAATATCTATCGTTGTTCCACGAAATCCAATGAACTTATCGTCGATGTGTTGAGGCTTGCCTTGGAATAAGAAATAGTGACGAACACCATTAATTTCTAAGGTTTCTTCACACATGGAGAAATGGTTGCGTCTTGCGAGTGCTTGCATGAGAGAGTGTGCTTGAGCAAGGATTGGCACCGAGCGAATATGTGGGCTGTGTTCGGGATCGATTTGTAAAGCTCCAGCCATTGATTCGGAGCAATAGATGAAATGGTTTCGTTCATTGGTTTCCCATAACCAGTCAGAAGAGACCTCAGTAAAATCCGATAAGCGGCTTTTTTCGTATTTTATTCCGTCATATAGGTTGGTGACATTCTGAGTGATTTCATTGGTTTTATCAGCGAGCCAGTACAACTCGTCATACTTCTCAGTGATCAGCTTGGGATGGCTAAGCTTGAGAGGAGCTCCCGGTTTTGCAGGATTATAGCGTCCAAGAAATTTGGCGATGGCAGAGATGCGTTGATTTATACTGATATTAAAAATGACTAAAATGAGATAGCAGACGAGCGCCGTTTTTACCGTATTTAGCCCTAAAGTCACCATGAACTGTTGGACTAAATAGGCGTAAATTTCTTGAGTATTGGTTTCAATGTAAAGAGTGCCAATGCTCTCATTGCTTTCATTATCGGCATTGAAATAAATGAGCGGATAGGTATCAGCAACGTAATCAAGCTTGGCGCGTGTACCTGCTTTAAACTCGTAACTGCCCGAGTTAATTTGCAGATAGTCGACGGAAGGCAGATTAACCAGCCCATCTAGTCGCTCTTGCAGTAATACGAGGTCAAAGTTCCAGAGCGAAGACGCTAAAGAAGAAGCATGGATACTTTCTATTTCTTCATGACGTTGACCAACACTATTAAACTTCTGCTCGTAGTCCCAGTAGAGTTGTACCAGTGTTGTTAATAAAGTGATTGCGCCACTCAGTAAGATCATAATTAACACGATCCGACGGCCCATTTTTCCTTCGACCGTACTCTGGGTAGCCGTCGGATTAGGCACTGTGGCATTTTGTCCAAAGTGTTCACCGCTTTCTGACACGGGCTTATTGGCTTTTTCCGGTTCGTGAGCCTGACTCATAGTTTACCGATCACTTTAATCATTTGATTAGTATAGCTGTAAGTCGGGTAGTCGGGGGGAAGTCGTAGGCTAATAACCTGAGGAATAAAAGTTTTAGTGCGGAAAACCTATTCTAACCTCATTTGAGAGTGGAGGTATTGATAGTAATGTATGTAAAGGGCCCAGTCAGCGTCCTAAAATATTGGCTGATTGGCTGATTGGCTGATTGGCTGACTCACCATGCGCTATAGCTTGCCGTTTCTCATGGTGAGTCGAAGGGGCGCTACTCCGCCCCTTACAAAAGAGTCGTTTATCCTAATGAAGGAAGTTCTCCAAAGGCAATCAGTATCTGTACGCCCACAATCAACACACCAAACATCGCCGTAAAACTTAGCATCGCTTTACCACCACGCACTCGGTATTGTCCGACAGCTTGTTTCGATTGACGTACTTTATAGACCATTGCAGTCGGTAAGAAAATCGCCAAAATCGCCAATGCAATCGCCGCGTAACCAAGAGCCATCATGAAGCCTTTAGGGTAGAAAAGAGCGAAACATAGCGGTGGTAAAAATGTGATCACTGAAGCAACCGTTCGGTTGGAGCAGCCTTTTTTATCTTTTAGCGCATCCCCTAAGTATTCAAACAAACCAAGACTTACACCGAGGAAAGAGGTGAGGAGAGCGAGATCGGCAAAGATACTAACCGCTTGCCCAAGGCTCGAATGATGAACCGTTTTCGCAAGTGCAGCAATGAGAGATCCTAGACCTGAATTCGCTGCGAGCTCACTTTGATTGATAACGCCAAGAGTGACAACCTGCCAACAGATATAGACGATAAGCGGGATGGATGACCCAAAAATAATCGCTTTTTTTATCGAACGAGTGTCACCGTCCAAGTAATTCACAATCGCTGGAATACTGCCATGAAAGCCAAATGATGTAAAAATAACTGGAATAGCTGCGACGACTAAACCTTGCTGTAAAGGCATACTCAATAGATAAGGTTCAGATATGTTGGGAGCGAGAAATGTCAGTACGATTGCCATCGTCACCACTTTAATTAGGAACAGGATGCGATTGACCTTATCGACTGTGCTGGTGCCGATAGTCACGACGAGGGCAACGACTAAGGTGAATAAAATGGTTGCGGTAGAATGGCTGATGTCTAGATTCAACCATTGATGTAATCTATCCCCAAACTGCGCTCCGCCCCCGGCGATATACGCTGCGCACAGGGAGTAGAATAAAAATAACACGGAGAAACTTGCGATCCATTTCCCTTTATTACCTAGGATTTGAGTTGCGAGCGTGTGCAGCGTTGCCGAGCTGTCAGCGTATTGATGAAGTTCAAGCATTAATAATGCAGTAAAAGACATCAATGCCCACAAGGATACGATGATCGCAATAGAAGTCGAGAACCCCATTCCAGCCGAGGCAAGGGGTAGTGCGAGCATACCGGCACCAATTGTGGTACCTGCGATAATAAGGGTGCTGCCAAATACTTTTGATTTTTCCATGTGTATAATAACTTTTACATTTGTGGGTGGTAGACAGCTAGTAAAGGTGATCTAGGACACCAAATAGCGTATTAGTCGGAGATTTTGCAGAAAAACGCAGTAAAACACAAGAGGTTCGTACTATTTTTTAAACATGCATGTAAATTTAAGTTTACACTCCGTTTTGAGTTTGGATTTGTCAAGCTCCCGAGCTTGATGTTGCAATATTGTTAACAGCGTTCGGTGTGTTATACCAGTGAATACGAGTCAAATAGCGAATAATGAGAAATGAAGCATAATTATGAGCGAAAGCTGTTGTAGTCGGAGGTAAAAATACGATAAAACGTTAAATTCTGCGCTCTACTGTGTCATATACGATGGACGCAAGTCGTGCGTCACCCCCATGGAGGTAACAATGGGCGAACAAAAACAAAATGAGTTTCATCTAGAATTACTTGATGCAATGGAAATCGGCTTGGATCTGTCTCACTACGAATATCTTATAGAATCTTTTTCAGACGAAGAAGATTAAAAGGCTTTAAGAAGACGAAGACTAAAAGCTAGGGGGAATTGAGTCACAAGGTCTACACTTATCCCTATCTTTACTAACCCTCTGTTTAAAACGTGAACTACCTAGCCCATCTACATATCGCTGATTACTGTGGTTCAAGTTTGCTTGGCAATTTACTTGGCGACTTTATTAAAGGCGATCCGAGTAAACAGTTTGAAGATGAATCACTTATAGAAGGTATTAAATTACATCGATTTGTTGACTCTCATACCGACACCCATCCATACGTAAAGCAAGCTAAGCGTTTTTTCCCTCCAGAACTGACCCGTTTTTCATTGATCGCATTAGATGTTTACTGGGACTACTGCCTAGTCAATAAGTGGCCTGATTATCATAGCGAATCACTGCATGAATTTTGCCAGCGAGCGCAAGTAAAAACGTTGCCAAGCTCCCACGAGAACTTGCCGAGTCGATACCGACAAGTCGTAAGTAAAATGTGGGAAGAACAATGGATTGAAAGTTATCGTCATCTTGAACAGTTAGAGTCTGTTTTATCGCGGATCGCTTCCCGCCGAGAAAAATTGTCACCCTTAAAAGACTGTTATATGTGGCTTGAATCTCATGACAAAAAGCTTCAACAAGTCTTTGATGAATTTTATCCCGATATATTGCAAGCAGCGAAAGCGTCGCTAATTTGATACAATCTGGCACTGATTTTGTTGTTTAGAATGAACTATGTCTCAGTGTTTTAAAAAATTAGGGTTGGTGGACGACCTTACAGATTTACTTAGTGAGCTTGGCTACCGCTCTCCGACGGAGATCCAGAACCAAGCCATTCCCTATGTTTTAAATGGTAATGATGTATTAGCTGGTGCGCAAACGGGTACCGGAAAAACGGCCGCGTATGGTCTGCCGATGATTCAGATGCTGCACAGCCAGCCTAAGGCTTCTGAAATCTCTTCCGCAGCGAGAGGGCTAGTGTTGGTTCCAACGCGAGAGTTAGCGAAGCAAGTATTCGATAATCTAATTCAATACGCGCAATTTTCGTCGCTAAAAATTGTCGCGGTGTATGGTGGTACCAGTATCAGTCAACAAACGAGATTGCTAAAGCAAGGCGTTGATATCGTTGTTGCGACGCCGGGGCGGTTACTGGATCACGTTTTTTGTAAGCATGTCAGGCTTGATTATTTAGAAACACTCGTACTCGACGAAGCCGACCGGATGTTGGATATGGGGTTCAAGCCTGATATTCAACGGATTTTAAAGCGAACTCCCGACAAGAGGCAAACTTTGCTCTTTTCTGCAACGTTTTCGTCAGCAGTGAAAACATTGGCCCATTCTATCACAGTCGAACCTAAAGAGATTCAAGTGACGCCAGAGAATACTGTGGTGCAAACAATTGAAGAAGTGGTTTACCCTGTTGATAGGCATCGCAAAAGGGAGCTGATTTCGTATTTGATTGGCTCGGGAAATTGGCAGCAAGTTTTGATTTTTGTGAAAACTAAACAGGGAGCGGACCTGCTTGCGAAGGAGCTAAAGCTCGACGGAATTAAGTCTAGCTCGATTCATGGAGATAAAAGCCAAGGTGCTAGGCAAAAAGCACTGGATGATTTCAAAGATCGGAGTGTGAGGGCGCTAGTCGCCACCGATGTGGCAGCACGTGGCATCGATATTAATCAACTGGAGTATGTGGTTAATTTTGATATGCCATATCAGGCCGAAGATTACATTCATCGCATCGGTCGTTCTGGGCGAGCAGGACATGCAGGACATGCCGTTTCTTTAATGAGCAAGCATGAGGAGTACATTCTTGCTCAGGTAGAAAAGTTATTAAATCGTCGCTTGCCTCAAGTCTGGTTGCCTGGTTATGAGCCCGGCGAAGAGAGGGTTGATGAAGAGGCCCCAAGTAGCCGAAGAAAGAGTCGTTCTACTGAAAAGAAAATGATGAAAAAGCAATTCAACATCCATGCTGGCCGCGGGAAGAAAAAGCCTACTCGCTAATAACGTTAAAGTGCTGTTTCAGAAACCGAAGCAGCACTCAGTCACTCACTGAGATTTGAAGCCTCGTGACTTTACGTAGGCGTTGATATCAGAAGAGTGACTCTGAACCGGCTGAACTGCCACATACTCCTTTTCCTCTACTGTTCCTTCAAGCACCCACTAATCTTGTTCTTGTATGATAACTCTACTTAACGTTGGCAAGTAAAGATCCTAGAAGTTGAATTATATTATTAGAATACTTAATAATAACTGAGTCGTTTCAAAAAACATTCGATATACATTATCTATTGATAGAAATAACGACTAAATATAGATTAAGTGATAAAAACAATAATAATGTATTCCCCATGGGAAATATTATGTCTGTTTCAATGTTAAGAAAGTATATTATCTAATTTCTGGTTGATTAATCACCTTTTTGGTGATCTAACAACCACAACTCATGTTGGCCGTTCTAGCATCATATAAGTTCACTTTTCACTCTCTTGTAAATAAAACCCTACCCATTACCAGATCAACTGTCACTTTAATGAGCTGGTGCGCTTATAACCTCCTGATTTTGTTGGGTGTTCATGGTAAGGTTGATTTTAGCTGTGTTGCTAGTAACTTCACGGAAATAATACATTACCTTCACTTATAGAAATCTTTTGGAAATCTATTTTATATCTATGTAATTTTATTTCAGTGATATTTAACTGTTAAAAATCAACATGTTATATGATTACGGCTAAACCTTTTATTTTTTAAATTCATAAAAATCAAAGACTTATTGTAGTTAACATTACCATAACATTTCAGCGTTTATGAGATCTTGCTCAATTTTATCGAGGTTTTTTAAAATAACATTTGAAATGTAATAGGGATTGTTTAGTTTATACAACCAGAAAAGAGCTTGGAAATAAAAACCAAGAACAAAGAAATTTATTGTTAGTTGGTGTTCCTGGGAATAGAGAACACCATTCAACAAGGGTGAATAATAAAATTATCGCTTTTGTTTTTTCAGCTGTTATATGGAGTCTCTCAAATGAAAAAAGTCGCTTTGATTACTGGATCGAAAGGTGGAATTGGTTCTGCTATCTCTTCTCAACTCGTTAACGATGGCTTCCGCGTCATCGCAACTTACTCTACGGGCAAGCATGAGTCAGCGGCTGAATGGTTTGCTGAGAAAGGCTTCAAAGAAGACCAAGTACGTCTATTTGAATTGGACGTTACTAACGCAGAAGAATGTGCTGAGCGTCTATGTACTCTCGTTCAAGAAGAAGGAACGATTGACGTACTAGTAAACAACGCAGGTATTACTCGTGACGGTCAATTCAAAAAAATGACAGCACAAGCATGGCGCGATGTAATCGACACGAACCTAAACAGCCTATTCAACGTTACTCAGCCTCTATTTGGTGCAATGTGTGAAAAAGGCAACGGTCGTATCATCAACATTTCTTCAGTGAATGGTCAGAAAGGACAATTTGGTCAAACTAACTACTCAGCTGCAAAAGCGGGCATGATTGGTTTCTCTAAAGCTCTTGCTTTTGAAGGTGCTAAGAGCGGCGTAACAGTTAATGTTGTTGCTCCAGGTTACACAGGCACTCCAATGGTTGAGCAAATGAAACCAGAAGTACTTGAAGCAATTAAGAGCCAAATCCCAATGAAGCGTCTCGCTACACCGCAAGAGATCGCTGAGTCAGTTAGCTTCCTAGCAAGCGATGCTGGTGCTTATATCACAGGTTCTACGCTGTCCGTTAACGGCGGCTTACACATGCACTAATGAGAGAAAAATGATGGAAAAAGTATTTGTTGTAGCTGCAAAACGTACACCACTTGGTTCATTTGGTGGCAGCCTAAAAGGTATCTCTGCGGGTAAACTAGCTTCTGTTGCGATTAAAGGCGCACTGGAATCATCAAATGTTTCACCTGAGTGCATCGACGAAGTTATCGTTGGTAACGTTATCAGTGCTGGTCAAGGCATGGGTGTTGGTCGTCAAGCGTCTATCTTCGCAGGTATTCCTGAATCAGTACCGGCATACAGCCTGAACATGGTTTGTGGCAGTGGCATGAAGTCTGTTATGGACGCTGTATCTCACATCCGTAGCGGTGACGCACAAGTTGTTGTTGCAGCTGGCGTTGAAGTGATGTCTCAAATTCCGTTTACTGCCCCAGCGACGATTCGTGACGGTCATAGAATGGGTAACATGAACCTTGTTGATTTGCTTGTTGCAGACGGTCTAACAGACGTTTACAACGGCTACCACATGGGTGTAACAGCTGAAAACATTGCGAAAGAAGTGTCTCTAACTCGTGCAGAGCAAGATGCATTCGCACTGAGCAGCCAACAAAAAGCGGTTGCAGCAATTGAAGCAGGCAAGTTCAAAGATGAAATTGTTCCTGTTGAAGTTAAGCAGCGTCGTGAGACTGTTATTTTTGATACCGATGAGTATCCAAAAACTAACGCTACATTAGAAGGCCTAGCGAAACTACGCCCTGCATTTGACCGCGAAGGTACAGTAACAGCAGGCAACGCATCTGGCATCAATGATGGCGCAAGTGCACTGATTCTGGCTTCAGAGTCAGCAGTAAAAGAACACAACCTAACACCAGTTGCTGAAATTATCAGCCAAGCACAAACTGGTTTGGATCCAAAAGTAATGGGTCTAGGTCCTGTAGATTCAGTGACAAACGCACTGAAAAAAGCAGAATTGTCTATCGAAGATATGGATCTTTATGAGCTAAACGAAGCATTTGCGGCGCAAGCTCTAGGAGTAGTTCACAAATTGGCTGAAGAGCACAACGTGTCTACTTCTTCTATATTGGACAAGGCAAACGTGAATGGCGGCGCTATCGCTCTAGGTCACCCTCTGGGTGCATCTGGTAACCGTATTTTGGTTACGCTTATTCACGAATTAACTAAGCAAAACGGCAACTATGGCGTCGCTTCACTTTGTGTCGGCGGCGGTATGGGAACAGCTGTTGTTGTTAAAGCTATTAAATAATTTTTCTTAAGTATTTTATCGTCAATCCGTTAGGAGCATTTATTATGTACACTGATTTCTTCAAAACATTCACAGATCAAACTGAAAAAACTCTAGAACCATACTTCAAGTTCAACAAACTTGTAACTAAAAACGTTGAAGTACTAACTGAACTTCAACTAAACGCTATCCGTACATATAGCGAAATGGGTCTTACTCAAATGAAAGCAGCAAGCGAAATCAAAGACGTGACTTCTCTAACTGCATTCAGCGGTCAACAGCTTTCTGCTCTGACTAAACTGTCTCAACAAATGACAACTGATAGCAACAAGATCCAAAACATCGCTAAAGAGTTCAAAGACGATGTTGAACAACTAACTACGGAAAATCTTAAAACAGTGACTCCTGCATAACACTGCACACCACTGTATCTCCTGCCGCCTATCATAGGCGGCATTTTTTCCGAGTATAGGAGTACTAAAATGTTTCAACACTTCTTTTCGGACTACCTTGTTAAGCTACAAGAAACCAATCAGCAATGGTGGCAAGATCTTGAACACAACAAGGGAGCCGTTAACTCACCCCTGAATAAAGCAATGCATGAGCTCAACGTTGAAGACACTGCACAACTCTTAGAGAAAGCAGCGAACCAACCAGCAGCTATGCTACAAATGCAAACCCAATGGTGGGAGCAACAGCTGCAAATTTGGCAGAACATTGCAATTGCTGGCAATAGCAAGAGCTTTGTAGAGCCAGAGAAAGGTGACAAACGATTTTCCGATGAAGCCTGGAAAAACGATGCCTTTTACAGCTTTATTAAGCAGTCATACTTACTTTTCAGTAAATCATACCTTGAAACGATCAATGGTATTGACGGTCTGGACGAAAAAGCGAAAGAGCGTCTTTCGTTTTTTTCACGCCAGACAATCAATGCGATGTCGCCAAGCAACTTTATCGCAACTAACCCCGAGCTACTCAAGTTAACGCTAGAGAAAAACGGCGAAAACTTACTCGAAGGTTTAGATAAGCTAAAAGAAGACTTGGACTCAAGCGCTGATATTCTTAAAGTTCGTATGACCAACAACAACGCGTTCCGTATTGGTGAAAATGTTGCTAATACCGCGGGTGATGTTGTATTCCAAAATGAATTGTTTGAACTGATTCAGTATAAACCACTTACTGAGACAGTGAACGCAACTCCGTTGTTGATCGTGCCGCCATTTATCAACAAGTACTATATTCTTGATCTTCGTGAAAAGAATTCTATGGTACGTTGGTTGGTGGAGCAGGGTCATAGCGTATTCATGATGTCATGGCGTAACCCTGGCGAGCAGCAAGCGAAGACTGAATTCGGTGACTATGTTACTGAAGGTGTGGTGAAAGCGGTCAATGCGATTGAAAATATCACCGGTCAAGAGCAAGTAAATGCTGCTGGCTACTGTATTGGTGGTACGGTTCTCGCTTCAACGGTTGCTTACTACGCAGCTAAGCGCATGAAAAAGCGTATTAAATCAGCGACTTTCTTTACTACGCTACTTGATTTTGCTCAACCAGGTGAAGTTGGTGCTTACATCAATGACACCGTAGTCGACGCAATTGAAGCGCAAAACAACGCGAAAGGCTATATGGATGGCCGCTCACTAAGCGTAACCTTTAGTTTGCTACGTGAGAACAGCTTGTACTGGAACTACTACGTTGATAACTACTTGAAAGGTAACAGTCCTGTAGATTTCGATCTATTGTACTGGAACAGCGATAGCACAAATGTAGCAGCTTCAACGCACAACTTCCTTCTTCGTCAACTTTATCTTGAGAACAAGCTTGTTCAAGATAAAGGTGTCAAGATCGGTGGTGTGTGGATTGATCTGAATAAGATCAAAGTGCCAAGCTACTTTGTATCGACGAAAGAAGATCACATTGCACTATGGCAAGGCACATATCGTGGCGCATTAAAAACTGGCGGCAACAAGACTTTTGTTCTTGGTGAGTCGGGACATATTGCAGGTATCGTTAACCACCCAGCTAAAGGTAAATACGGCTACTGGTTGAATGATAACCTAGACGATTCTGCTGATGAATGGCTCAGCAATGCAGACCACAAAGAAGGATCTTGGTGGACGCATTGGAATGAGTGGCTTGGTGGTTTCAACCCGAAAGCTAAGGTTGAACCATATTCACAAGGTAATGAGCAGCACCCAGTGCTTTGTTCAGCTCCTGGTGAATACGTCAAACAAGTTCTGCCTATTCAAAAATAAGCGAATACACCGTTGATAAAGCCCAATCATCATTGATTGGGCTTTTTTCGTTTTATCTGTTGAAGTGTTAGTGGAGCTATTGGATGTTAGCTGTCAATGGGCAGTGATCGCTGAGTTGATAGCGCAACACATCGGGTTTAAGGAATAGCTGTTGGGAAGCTTCACTGGCTTGTATATCTGGGCTAGCAATAATGTGGTCGATCATTGAGTAATAATGATAAGTTTTGTTTGGGTGCCTTTTAGAGCGAACCAAACAGCGCGACTTGGTATGTAGAGTCAGTCTCTGCGGTTGTGGGGAAATGTTCTTGCTGATTATTTTCCAAAGCCAATCTTTTTTGTGCACTAGCTGATGGTTGAAATCACCTAAGATGATGTAACGATCATGACTACGTTGACGCTTCGCAATCCAGTGGTTCAAATGCTTCGCTTCTTTCTTCAAAACTTTACAACTATGGTTGCTGTGATATTTGCCAGTACAACCCGCTTTTAGGTGCACGGAAAGCAGGTGTATAGGGCGATGGCCTTTCTCATTGAGCAGTAAATAACTTGCTAATCGAAGCTTGCTGCGTTTGTTCCTATCTAATTTGATATCCGGCTTGTCTGTAACCTTAATTCCTTCTCGAATAGCGAAGCCAGTGAACTGGTTGATATCACTAAATTGATGCTTTTTGTTGTCGGGTTTGGCCCGATCAGATAAGAAGATTCGATAGTTTGAGCCGACGATAGATTTAATGGCCTTCAAATCATTAACTTCTTGAAAGGCTAATATATCTGGCTTATTGGCGGCAAAATATCTTGCGAGTATTTGAACATCACTCGCTCTTCGCTCTGATGCGGGAAATTGTGCTACGCCATGGCTGCTGAGCCACTCCAAATTCCATGTCATGATTTTAAGGGTTTTGGCGGAAAGTGGTGTCGAGAGTAAACTGAGTTGCAGGACAATGAGTAAACTCAGTATGATTTTTTTAGGCATTGATAGATAGTCTTAATAGTGACGGAGTTAGGTAAAGAGAGCGTGAGGTCTGTCTCTTTTTATATTCTTTATTGATGGCAATGTTAGTAACTACAAGAATAATAATCAAACAAAACTTTCTAGTTTCAAAGTGTTATATTATGTTACCTTGACGGTTTTGTTGTTAATGGATAATAAAGTAATGAATCGAGTTGTGATTACAGGTTATGGCTGCATTTCGCCCCTTGCGAACTCAGCAGATGAAACGTTTACGGCGTTGTTAGCTGGGAAAACTGGGGAAAGGCCAATCGAACGATTCGACTATTCTCAAAAGGGCTGTAAAACAAGTTTTGCGTCACAAATTCCAGATGATGTAGATTTCTTAAGCCTTTACCCATTTTCGGAAATGGAAAAAAGTGAGGTGGTTAAGCTGTTTAAGAAGCTTGATCGTCACCAACGTTACGCATTTGTCGCGGCAGGTGAAGCCGTGAAGATGGCGAATATTCACGCGATGGACGACGCCGATCTTGAACAAGTTGGGGTCAACTTTGCTACCGGCGTTGGCGGAATTGAGAGCCTTGAGGCCTCAGCAATCGCTGCTGACAATGGTAAAAGACAGAAGCCTTATTCAAATTTGCAGTTCTTGCCTAATATTGCCGCAGGTTATATTGCTAATCACTGGGGCTTTCAAGGGCCAAACAATTCTCATTGCACGGCATGTGCGGCGAGCGCACACTCCATCATAGATGCGTTCAACTCAGTGGCGATCGGTGAATCAAGCATTATGCTTGCAGGCGGCGCAGAAGCATCGGTGACACCTGTTGGTATCGGTAGCTTTAATGCCCAAACTGCGTTATCGACCAAAAACGATTTGGTTGGCGAGGCATCTCGGCCATTTAGCGACGATCGCGCAGGCTTTGTGATGGGAGAAGGCTCCGCATGTATGGTGCTAGAAAGCCTAGACTCAGCGTTGAAACGCGGCGCTACTATCTATGCTGAGGTCGTGGGCTATGGACGTACGGGCGATGGCAAAACTCAAGGCTCGATAACAGCCCCTCACCCAGAAGGTGACGGCGCTAAACGCGCGATGCAAAAAGCGATTGCGATGTCGGGTCGCGAATTGACCGATGTCGGTTACATCAATGCTCATGCAACCGGTACTATTGCAGATAGCATCGAAATTAATGCGGTGAGAAATTTATTCGGTGCTCATGCCAGTAATATTTCAGTATCTTCCACCAAGTCATCGACTGGCCATTTGCTAGGGGCGGCGGGTGCGCTTGAAGGGTTAATTACGGTCTTGAGTTTGAACCACGGCACCTTACCTTACACGCGCAATTTAGAAGCTGACAAACTCGATGATAAGTGTCTTGGCGTTTCTCATGTAATCGGTGAACCAGAGAAGAAGCAAGTGACGCTGGCGCTATCAAACTCTTTTGGTTTTGGTGGCACTAACGCAAGCTTAGCATTCGCGCCGTTTACTAAATAACGCTACGCAGCCAACATTTATTGCGTGGATCCAGCTTTCTTCTTGTGACGCTTTAATCTTTCTATAAAGTCGTTACAGGATGAAGGTTGGTCTAGGCCAAATAAATTCAACTCAAAAAGATAAACATTCTGTAGCAGTCAATAAATCGGAAAATTTATCTTCGCCTTTAAACACACTAGTGTTAATTTGTTGGTCACTCGTTGTTTTAAAAGGGCCTTCTGTTCCATGTTCTCCAAATTATCTGCTCCGACCCTCGATCCTATTTTGTCTTTGTCCGTCGCTTTTCGCAATGATGCTCGTGCGCAAAAAGTCGATCTAGGAATTGGCGTGTATCGCAACAGCGCTGGCGAAACGCCGATTATGGAAGCGGTCCAAATCGCTCAGCAGCGCTTGGTTGAAACGCAAACCACTAAAGCTTATGTCGGCTTAGCAGGTTGTGAAGAATTTAATCAATGTATGACAGGCTTGTTACTTGGCAGTTCAAGTGCAACACAAAGAAGTTCAGCGATTCAAACGCCGGGCGCAAGCGGTGCATTAAGAATGTTGGCTGATCTATTGCGAGTGGCTGAACCGGACACAACGGTATGGATTTCTAACCCAAGCTATGTCAACCATCGCCCTGTGATGGAAGCTGCTGGACTCAAAGTGAGAGAATACAGCTATTTCGATCCTACAACTAAGCAAGTTGATACGAACAAAATGCTCGCAGAACTCGCTCTAGCTGGACCAAAAGATGTCGTGCTACTGCATGGCTGCTGTCATAACCCGACAGGCGCTGATATCGATTTTGCGGCTTGGCAAGAGCTAACGACTTTGGCTCAGAAGCAAGGCTTTATTCCGTTTGTCGATGTGGCTTATCAAGGTTTTGGTGATGGTTTAGATCAAGACGTCGCAGGACTTCGACACATGGCCAATAATGTTGAGGAAATGCTGATCACAGCATCATGCTCTAAAAACTTTGGCCTATATCGCGAGCGCACAGGCGCCGCGATTGTTGTCGGGCGCAATAGCCAAGAGGCCGCAAACGCGAAAGGAAAGCTGCTGAACCTTGCACGCTCAACGTATACTATGCCACCTGATCACGGTGCGGCACTGGTGAAAACTGTATTGACCGACTCTGGGCTAACGCAAACGTGGCGCAATGAACTCACTGAAATGCAGCAACGTTTAGTGCAACTACGCAGTGGCTTGTGTGAGCAATTACGCTTAAGTCATGGTAACAGTGAGTTCGATTTTATCGAGAAGCATAAGGGTATGTTCTCCGTTATCGGCTTTACTGCGCAGCAAATGTCTTACCTAAGAGAGCAGTACGGCGTTTATGGTGTTGGAGACGGCCGAATTAATATCGCGGGTTTATCTGAGCAACATTTACCGCTTGTTGCTAAAGCAATCGCGGATACTGCCAACCATTAAATTTTAAAAGGATTGGGTATGAAAAACACATGGAAAGTGGTCTTGGTTACCTCTCTAGCCAGCGGGCTGTTTGCTTGTTCCACGGTAAATCAGTCCGCCAGTTCAGATACACTCACAACCAAAACGGATACAGCAGCGAAGCCAGCTGAAGCAAGCAATGTGACTGCGGTTAGCAAATCCGCTGAGGTCACTCAGCCAACTAAAGCAACCAAACCTGTCGTAAAAAAACAGAGCAGTGACAAGTTGACTCATACTCCTGATGGGAAAGTGATATTAGGCTCACAGGAGTGGGTCTATATTCCGGGTTTAGAGGGGGCGTATGAAGCGCGCGTGGATTCTGGAGCGACGACGTCATCCATCAGCGCCGTGAACATTGTACCATTTGAACGTGATGGCCACGATTGGGTAAAGTTTAATGTTGAGCATGATGCGGCAACCAGTAAAGAAATTGCTTTACCTGTTGAACGTTGGGTGAAGGTACGTCAGGCGAATTCTGATCAAGAAGAAAAGCGGCCTGTGGTCGTTTCTTGGGTGGAAGTTGGCAAGATAAAAGACAAGACCGAATTTACCCTTACTGACCGTACCCATTTACAATTTCCGATCCTTTTAGGGCGCAGTTTCCTCAAAGATGTTGCTATCGTGGACGTGAGCCGAAAACACGTACAAGGCAAAAAGCCTTAGCCTCCATTTCAATACCGAAAGTTGCTAGGCACATATCCAGAGTTTCTAACCAAATAACGAGCTTTAATTCATGAAAGAGGCACTTAACATTGGTGCTTCTTTCATTTGTGCCTTTATCCCTAATGCTTCTATTTTCGAAACAGCCTAAGCTCTAAAGGTTGCTATCAATCATCTTTGTTTTCTACAGGGGTCACATACGCTTTGGTATCCCACAGTGGCACAGTAGATAAGCTGTGCTTGAAGCTACCTGATGTTTCCTTCGTTGAGTAAGATAAGTACATTAACGTTTGTGACGATGGGTCATAAATTCGACGGATTTTCATACTCTTAAAGAAGATGCTTTTCGATTGTTTGAAGATCACTTCTCCAGATTTAGATTTATCAATTTTGGCGATCATCTTCGGCGTAATATCACCGGTCTGGCGGCATGAGATAGAGCTGTCGCTTGGATCAGAGAAGCTGAGATTGGCTTCAATGGAAGCCACGTGGCAGGTCACACCTGTGACGACAGGATCTTGAAAGTGATTGAGTTTGATATCTTTCATGGTGAATAAGCCAAGACTGACATCTCCAACTTCGTTGTTATCACAACCAAAAAGTGCCAGTGAGCATAGAGCGACAAGCGCGAGTTTCTTCTTCATTGGTTAACCGATGCGTATTTCGTTGAATATTGGTAACAAATTATACACTAAAAAACACGCTAGCCGATAAATGAGCAAAGGTTATCCTCTGAAAACATTGATATATCACCTAGCTTCTAACTCTTTAAAGCACTTGAATTGGCTCGTACGAGGTTCGTGCTATTAGAATATTTGGAGCAGGAACATGGCTCAGGTAGGTAGAGTTCTAAACGACAAAATGTGTTGAAAATACCGTATAGTGCACAATACTGAATTTAGTCGTTCATACTATTACATAAAGATTTGATTTAAGTTGATACGACTTTTAGAATCCACGCTGCACTTAATAACCATAAAAGTAATGTTATGAAACTGGAAACTGTCGACTACCTAGCAGATGATGCTGCTGAGCAATTTGTAAAATCTCTCCATGAAACTGGATTTGGTGTTTTGAAAAACCACCCAATCCCGCATGAGCTGGTTGAGTCAATTTATACAAACTGGCACAAGTTTTTTTGCTCTGAGCGCAAAAAAGAGTTCCAGTTTAATGTTGATACTCAAGATGGTTATTTCCCACCAGATGTTTCTGAAGTAGCAAAAGATCATACTGTTAAGGACATCAAAGAGTATTTCCACATCTATCCTTGGGGCCAAATGCCGCAAGAGCTAAGAGAAGAAATCTTAGACTATTATAGCCGCGCCAATAAGTTTGCCGAAGAGCTATTAGGCTGGGTAGAAGCACACGCACCAAAGGAAGTACAAGACAAGTTTTCAATGGCTTTGTCTCAAATGATTGCAGACAGTGAGCAAACTTTGCTTCGCGTTCTACATTACCCACCAATGACGGGTGAAGAAGAACCGGGTGCTATCCGCGCTGCAGCACACGAAGACATCAACCTGTTGACGGTTCTTCCTGCTTCAAACGAACCAGGGCTGCAAGTAAAGGGCACACAAGACGAATGGATTGATGTTCCATGTGACTTCGGTAACCTGATCATCAATATTGGTGACATGTTACAAGAAGCATCGGGTGGTTACTTCCCAAGCACAACACACCGAGTGATTAACCCAACGGGTGCACGTCAGGAGAAATCTCGCATTTCACTGCCACTGTTCTTACATCCGAAACCGGAAGTCGTGTTGTCTGAGCGCTATACTGCTGATGAATATCTAAAAGAGCGTTTACGTGAGCTTGGGGTGCTGTAAGCCGCTCCTTTAAAGTTTATCGTTTTTTTAGACCTATTGCTTTTTTAACGCCGGTGTTTACATCGGCGTTTTTGTTAGTGAGATCATATCGCGGTGACGACAAATCATGATCCACTCGACAAACGTCTCGGCATCGCTTTGAATAGTGCTTATTCACTATGGAATGTGATGTTATGTCTGGACAGCAAGAACTGCGCACAACCTTTCAGGCCGAAATGGAAAATCCACTTCTCTGGCCTATCCTCGATGTTCTCCACAAGAAACCGCTGGGTTGGAAAGTCCATACATTAGCTGCCCACCTTAACACTGTAGGCTTTATGCCAACGCTCGATATCTCTCCGGAAAAAGATTTATTCAAACGTAATTTTTTGATCATGAATGCTTTGTTTCAATTGCAAGAAACCTTATATCCAGATCAATGGTTGCAAGTGGAAGCGATGGATATTGAGTTGCGTCGCATTGAATGCAACTTTATCGGGAATATCGATCATCATGACCCGTTACGTCAATATTATACACAGTGGCAAAATTACGAAGCTCAAGATGGTGAAGTGCGGCGACTACTGGATGAATTTTGGTCAACATATCGCCAGCATATCGGCGGCGTGAGCAATGGAGATATGTCTCGAACGCAAGCCTTGCGTCTATTTGATCTTCCCCACGATGCTAGCCCAGCTTTGATTAGGAAAACATGGCGAAAGCTAGCCTTAAAGTGGCACCCAGATCGCTCCAGCGGCAACAGCGATCAGTTTAGGGTACTCTGTGAGGCGTGGCACGCCTTACGTGACTCGCACCAGAATAGTTGGGAAAGTTGAGTCAATTCATCATGCTAAATCATGATCCATATCTAAAGGACTAACCATTGAATAAATTAGATGCTGTAGCTGTTAAAAATGCATACGACTCATACTTTTGTTTCAACAATGAACGTACCTTATCGACTGCTGTTCCTAGTCAACTACAGATTGTAGATGAAGACAGTTTTACCGCTTATATTGATCCAACTCGTCGTTATGACAACCAAATAAATATTCGTGCTACTCAGAGAAAACCTCCCTTGATAGGCGAGTTGCTAGAGTATTACTCTGATGATATGCCGCCGGAAATCCGAATTGATTCTGATACGGTTCCATCTTTTTGTCACACACTCCCAAAATACGAATATGAAGTGTCGTACACACAAGAATTCATGTTCATGACTCAAGCAGATTACATGCATCGGCAGTTAGATGGTCAGGTGGTGGTCGAAGTTTGGGGGGAAGATAGAGCCGACGATTTTCTTAATCTATTGAAAACCTCAGGAATGGATTGTGATGAGCAAGTTTGGCAAGCGAAGCGAAAATACTACTGCACGCAAACATTTCGTTGCTACGTTGCATTCATCGACAATGCTCCATGTGCATGGGCGACAACTTTTCTCGATGGAAGTATTGCGACATTGGCGAATGCATATACTCAGGAGCAATATCGAAACCAAGGCTGCCAAACGGCATTATTACAGGCCCGTATTGTCGATGCTTTTGAATCTGGTATTCAATATTTATTGACGGATGTCCTCATTAATACTCCAAGTAGCCGTAATTGCAAATCCGCTGGTTTTTCAACGATTAATCTTTGTGATGTTTGGGAAAAGCAACGTTAACTCGTCACGTTGGGCGTATTTTATTTCGCTCTAAGGTATATTGAGTGCGATTGAATTTCCTCTACAAGATAACCTAATGACAAACAGGTGTTACCCCATGACAGAGTACGAAAAAATGGCGATCGGTGAAGTTTTTGACGGCACTAGTCTCGAGATTGCTAACGCGAGAGAACACGCTTACGAGCTGTTGTACCAGATCCGTCATGCTAGGAAATTCGGTGAGACGCAAGTCTTGTTCAAAGAGCTGTTTGCTGAGTTAGGAGAGGGATCTATAGTTAATGTGCCATTTAACTGTGAGTTCGGTAAACGAATCAAAATAGGTGACAACACCTTTTTGAACATCGGAATCGATATGTTGGATGGCGCCGAGATTACAATAGGTAATAATGTGATGATCGGCCCTAACGCCCAGTTTTATACGGCATCCCATTCTCTCGATTACAGACAACGTCGAAAATGGGAAACACGCTGCTTGCCAATTACGGTAGAAGATGATGTGTGGATTGGTGGCAATGTAGTTATCAATCAAGGAGTGACGATTGGCGCTCGTTCGGTCGTCGCTGCCAACTCAGTGGTTAATCATGATGTACCCGAAGATTGCTTAGTCGGGGGAACTCCAGCCAAAGTGCTGAAACGACTCGATTGACGTTGGCGTCATATTTATCTTCGATTTGATAAAAGGGCGAGCCACTGAGTGACTCGCCCTTTTTGGGGAGGCTGATACCTGGACTAGGCGGCGAGAAGGGGAAGAGTGCTATTAGCCATTAGAGTCGCGATATCAATTGGTGGCAAGCTCGGCTTTAACTTGTGATTCCGCCCGGCCCTTGAACAATGCGTAACTGATACCTGTGATGGCGGTGCCTACTGCGATCGCGACTAGGTATAGAAATACTGGAGAGATAGCGTTTGGTATCAATAGTACGAACAATCCGCCATGTGGAGCCATCAACTTAGCACCAAACAGCATAGATAATGCGCCAGTCACAGCGCCGCCCAGCATAGTACAAGGAATCACTCTCATGGGATCTTTGGCGGCAAATGGGATGGCACCTTCCGATATGAAGCAGAAACCAAGAACGAACGCTGCTTTTCCAGCTTCCCTTTCGCTTTGGTCGAATTTGTTTTTAGCGATCAAAGTAGCAAGCCCCATTGCAAGAGGCGGAACCATCCCTGACGCCATGATAGCGGCCATCGGTGTATAGGTATGCGACGCAAGTAGTCCGACTCCAAATGTGTAGGCGGCTTTGTTGATTGGGCCACCTAAATCAAAGCACATCATGGCACCTAATATGACGCCTAGAAGAACCGCATTTGCCGAACCCATATTATTTAAGAATGTGGTCATTGCGGTCATCAAGTGAGCGACAGGGCCGCCCACTACGTAGATCATGATTAATCCAGTGAATAATGTCGCGACAAAAGGAATAATTAGGATCGGTTTTAGCGACTCCATTGATTGTGGTAGCTGTACTTTGTCGGCGATGAATTTGGCAGCATATCCTGAGATAAAGCCTGCTACGATCCCGCCTAAGAAACCTGCGCCTGTCGAACTTGCAAGCAAGCCGCCAATCAAGCCGGGTGCAAGCCCTGGTCTATCGGCAATCGAGAAGGCAATGTAGCCCGCCAGTACAGGAATCATTAGTTTGAACGCCGAGCCTCCACCAATGGTCATGAGGGCTTCGGCGAGTGTGCCTTTTTGCTCAAATGCTTTAATACCGAACACAAAAGATAAAGCGATGATTAACCCGCCCGCAACCACGACTGGAAGCATATGCGAGACACCTGTCATGAGGTGTGAGTAGACTCCTTTCTTCTCATTATTTGATGTCTGAACTTGGGAGCCTGAGTGATGATATTCTGTGGCCTGACTAAGCGCGCGCTCAATTTCCTGTTGGGTTTGTTTTAGCGCGGGTCCCGTTTTGGTTCGATAGAGCTTTTTACCGTTGAATCGTTCAAGAGGGACTTCGATATCTGCTGCGACAATCACAATATCAGCGTTAGCAATGTCTTCTGATGTTAACTGATTTTTAGCGCCAACTGACCCACGAGTTTCGACTTTGATCGTGTGTCCTTGCCTAATTGCTTCATCTTCTAAAGACTCTGCGGCCATAAAGGTGTGAGCAACGCCAGTTGGGCAAGCCGTTATCGCGACAATGTTTTTGGTGTTTTTGGTGGGTGATGGAGTCGTAAGCTGAGATGCTTGTTGTAAAACCGAAGCTTGCTCCACCGCGTGTTGTAAAAATTTGGTCGGATTGGAGAGGCACTCTGAAATTGAGGCTTGATACACCTTTTTTCCGACAAACCGAGCATCGTCTAATTCTTTATTGGTCGCGATAATAACGGTATCGCATTGCTCTATTTGTTGTTTAGTTAAGTGAGTTTGCTCAGATAAATTGGATTGGCATTCAACGTAAGCCTCCCAGCCCAATTTTTGCGCGGCTTTTTCTAAAACACCGGCAGCAAGAACGCTGGTGGCAATGCCGCTCGGGCACGAGGTAATGATAGCTACATTCATAAAATCAACCTTTATCCTTTTCAATCTCGACGGGCGTTGCTAGAGATATTACCCGTATCTTTTGTTGCAACTGGTGCACGGCTTCGAGGTCGTGAATACCCACGCCTACTTGCTCGACAGCCAGCGCGGAAAGGGCAGTGGCAAGTGACAAGGTGCGTGGCTTACTCATCTCTTGCATTTGTCCCCAACACAATCCAGCGACAAGCGTATCGCCAGCCCCAACCGTGCTCACCACTTGCATAGACGGAGGTGAGGCGTGTAGCCATTGGCCATTGTTATGCCAGAGAACACCTTTTTCACCCAGCGAAACGACGACGTTCTCAATGTGATTGGATGCCTGAAGGGCGGCGACTGTGATCTCATCTATCGATGCCAAAGGCTTGTTGACAAGAAAACTGAGCTCTTCATCGTTGGGTTTAATTAACCAAGGTTGGGCAGCTATTCCAGCCGACAGAGCCTCACGGCTGCTATCGAAAATGACTTTCTTACCCATATCATTGAGTTTTCTAATCCATGAAGCGCAAAGCTCTGCTGAGATACCCTTGGGTAAACTGCCGGCTAATACAAAAAAGTCGTGGCTTTGGGCAAGCTCAAATAGGGTCGTTTCAAAATGGCCGATGTCTTGAGAAGTGACGTTCACACCCGGAAAGTTAATGTCGCTCACAGCTCCAGATTTTTCGACCAGCTTGACGTTTATTCGTGTCGCGCCTTCAACTCGAATAAACTGGTCATGGACGCCAAGCTGATCAAAGAGTTGGCAAAACATTTCTTGGTTATCTTGTCCTAAGAAGCCCGTTACGGTGACATCTGCACCCAGGTCTCGCAATACTCTGGCGACATTGACACCTTTACCGGCTGCATGCAGTGAAGAGCGCTTAGCGAGGCTGACAGAGCCGAGGTTTAAAACGTCTAGGCTTCCGGTTAAATCGAGAGCGGGGTTTAATGTAATGGTGACAACTTTATTTGACATGTTATATCTCTTACTTTTCGCCTAAACCTGCTTCAATCGCAGAGCCAATGGATTGCAATGCTTGAGAGGCATCGGGACCTTGCGCAGTAAACTTAAGTTGGTGACCATGTTTCACGCCGAGTCCAATCACTTTCATTAGACTCTTTGCGTTAACGGTTTTGCTTTTTACATCCAAATTTTCGACTCGTATCTCTGACTCAAATTTTTTGGCGGCGGCGACCAACATAGCGCCGGGTCTAGCATGCAACCCATGAGTGTTATTGATGGTGTACTTGGCAGTTAGCCCAGAGCTAGAAGGCGCTTGCTCATCACTTGAACTAAATAAGGCGACTAGCTCGTCTTTAGTTAGGGCAAAGAGGGTGTCTTGGGCTTCTTCAATCACTCGCTTTTCTAAAACGTTCAGTATTGAATGGTGCGCAGTATTTGCACTGGCAATGGCCATCAGTCCTTTTACTTTTTGGCCTTCTATACTGAATTCATGTGTCGCCGTCACAAATGATAGGCCAGTTTGGTGTGTACCCTCATTCGAGGCGACAAGCCAGAGTCCTTTTCCCAAATGTGTGGGTGACTTAGCGATGATATCGGCGACAAAACGCTTGTCGACGACTTGCTGGTTAGAAAGCAAGCCAGCGGCGACGGCGCTAAGTTGCAACATGTCGCTGGCCGGAAAATCTAATTGAATTAGGCCGGAATGAAACTCACAGCCCAGTTGAATACTGCCGTTTAACAGTGAAAGGATTTCGTCTGCACTAGTGGCGGATTTTAGTGCTTGCTCGACACCATCTTGCGACAAAACTTTGGTGAGCTGCTTGAGAATATCCAAATGTTCATCGGATTTAGCGGCGATACCTATAGCGAGATAAACCGTATTGCCTTGGCCCCAATCGACACCGCTAGGGTAGTGGTGGACCACCAGTCCGGTTTGTTTGACTAAGTGCCTAGTATCCGTAGTGCCATGAGGTATCGCGATTCCATTGCCCAGAAATGTTGTGTTCTGATGCTCCCTCGCGAGCATGCCATCAACATATTGTGCCTCGACAAAATCACGCTCGGCGAGATCAGCGGCAATGGCACGGATTGCCGCCATTTCGTTCTCGCTTTGTTTGCTTAAAAATACATCTTTATCGCTTAGTTGCAGCATAAAAAGCCTCATCGTTGGCACACTGGTTAGGTTAAATGCGGTACCGGTTATTGTTTTTCGGTCATTACAACCCGTTATCTCGAACCATAAAAATATTGGCTGAATCGATTCAGTATTCAGGTGAGCGGAAACTGAAAATCAGCAGCTGTAGGCTCATATCTGTTAAATACATTGAATCAAGATAACAAAAATTAAACGTGCTGAATCCTTTCAGTTGTGAGGCTGAACCGATTCAGTTTACAATGCAATCGTTTCTTAAGATCCTTGTGAAATATTTTTGATCTTCTCCACAGATTACGGGACGTAATATGACACTAGATGAAATAGCCAAGTTGGCGGGGGTTTCGAAAACCACGGCTAGCTATGTGGTGAATGGTAAGGCCCAGAAATACAGGATTAGCGCCAATACACAGAAAAAAGTGATGGACGTTGTGGACGCACATAATTATCGCCCAAACTTGGCTGCCAGCTCATTGCGTGGAGGGACTAGCCGTTCATTTGGCTTAGTTGTCCCAGATTTAGAAAACTTAAGTTATGCCCGATTATCAAAATACCTTGAGCAAAAATCACGCGCGCAAGGTTTTCAAATTTTAATCGGATGTACTGACGATGATGGAGAAACAGAGAAAAAGCTGGTCGAGACTTTGATGCATCGCAGTATTGATGCGCTGTTTGTCGCTAGCTCTCTCTCCAACGCGACGGAGTTCTATCTAAACATTCAATCGTCAGGCACACCAGTCATTGCCATTGATAGGCCGTTAGACGATGAATACTTTTCTTGTGTGATCAGTGAAGATTTCGAGGGAGCGTATCAATTAACAGAATCGTTATGTGGCGACGAAGTCTCGACGATTGGCTTGATTGGCGCTTTACCCGAATTGAACATCTCTAAAGAAAGACACAATGGTTTTTGCTCGGCAGCAAAAAAGGCGGGGATCGAAACGCAAATTGGCTATGGCGAACATTTTCACGATCAGGAAGGTAAAGCAGTATTTCAACGCTGGGTCGATAAAGAGGCCATACCGGATGCCATCGTTACGACCTCCTACACTTTGCTAGAAGGAGTGTTGGATATCTTGGTTAAAGAACCAGAATTAGCCGAGCGCATAAAAGTCGCTACCTTTGGTGACAATCGCTTGTTGGATTTCTTACCTTTTAAAGTTAACTCACTACCCCAGCAGTTTGATTTGATTTCGTCAAAAGCAGTATTAATGGCGATCAGCGCCGCTCGTAACAAACCTCAACGTATACCAGAGATTGAGTTGGTCCCAAGGAAAATCAAAATCAGGCAATCATCATAGGTACTACAGGTGTCGGCTGACAATATCGGTTGATCGATTCCAATGAAGTTTGTCGAGTTACGATAAAGTTTGATCAGTGTTTGGATGAAAAGACATTTATGCCCCTTTCCTATCCTGCTGGTGCGTACGACGAAAAGACGCCAAGCCAAGTTTCCCCCACTTGAAGTAATCCCCCTGTGGCAGGCTAGTTGTCACAGTGAGTCTACAATCTTGGGTGTAGATCGGGTTGTAATGATAAGCTATAGATTGGCTATACTAAATTTTGGAGCATGATACAACTTGGTGACGAACGATGACTCAAAGAAATATCCACGGTGAATGGGAGATCAAGTTTCAAGAGCGTATTTTAATCACAACTGTCTCTGGGGCAACTAACGAAGAAGCCGCTCATGTGTGGTTCAATGAGGTCAAACAATGCATCCTAGAATCAAAACATAAGAAGACGACTCCTTGGTGTTTTATATCAGATCTAAGAAACTGGGAAATGTCTCCAAGTGAGGTATGGGAGCCTACAAATGCAGTCTTCTCTTGGGCTTTTGATAACCAGTGTATTTTTTGGGGGTTTATTTTTTCAAAACAAATTCAGAAGTTTGCTTTAGAAAGAGGCGCATTGAGCTCTGATAAATTTCAATTTTTCTTCGGTTATGACGAAGCTTACCAAGCCTGCTTAGACAAGCTCGCTGAGGCTAAAAACCAGAAAGGCAAATAACCCACCTACCTTTAAGATTTCGAACTGTTATTGCCCCTAACTTGTTTACGATAGGGGCTCGCCTGATTATTTGTTCTAGCAATGTTCGGTACATAAACTTATTCGAACTTGGCTGCCTCTATTTAGCCGCCAAACTGGCGACGGTAACCAGAGCAAATCGGTATTTGATTAATTCTTAGAACCATCCAACTATATAGAGTCACGGATCACCAATTAGCTATACTGAAGGTCAGAATTTTTTAATGTCCGGAAGCTACGTGATGGAACAAGGAATTATTCATAGCGAATGGACAGTGGGCTTCGAAAATCATCCTTTTCTCTGTTATTTTTCCGACAAGACTTATCCTGTCTCAAGTCAGATCACTGCATAAGTGTCTCTAAGTAGAGACATACGAACACTACCATTTCTAGGCCGTATCGGGTATCTTCACCCATCCGAGCTATACTTGAAAAAGTCTTTTATCTGTTTAGTGGATGATTGAAAGTGGTTAAACGTAATCGGCATGGCCTGTACACGATAGAAAATCTCAATCAAATCATCATTACGTCCATGCATGGGTCATGGAATACCGAGACATGTACAGATTTTGGGGAAGACATTCTCTCTCACGCTGATGAAATTGGTAAAGGTGATTGGGGTTTAGCAGTAGAAATGCATGATTGGGAGTTAGGTACGCCGGAAGCGTTCGAGGTATGGAATAAATACTCGGTTAAAATGCAGTCAATCGGTATGGTTGCTCTAGCACTGGTGACCGATGACAACAAAATTAAGGAAGCGCTTGCCTCTAAGTACAATGTTAACGATTCGCCTACCCGATTAACTATTCGATTCTTTGCAGATATCGCCACAGCAATGCAGTGGGCCGAATCCCAAACTATAACGTAGGTTTCTCTTGCGGAACACTATGTCGACGATAATGAGCTCTGATCACTTTCGGGCCATGATTCGCTAATCAGACCAGTACGCTTCTCCCCCGAAATTATTTAGGATTGAGGTACTACTGACTCTCGTTTCAGCTGGTTTACAGTACCTGAATTTATCCGAATCTGGTTACCTTAGCGGACCAATCTCACTTTGCGCATTCGACTAAAAAGATTAGTGAGAAAAACCATAGGCTTCTTTAAGTCAGAAACCATGCACGACTAGGTGATTGGTACTTTCATAGAACAAGAGTATTACTAGTGATTCAACTAATTGGAGTCACGACCACCTAACTCTACTGTAACCTTTGGTTTTTTGTTGTATATGCAGAGTGTTGTGGCCGCTCTTAAGCACTTGCTCTGTGTCTCGCAGTCCCGCGGCATGACCTATGGCAAGTAGTTATTGCCGCTAAAGAGATAGTTTTTTAAAATACTCGTCAATAATTTGGTCATATTCACCAGAGCTTTTCATCTCTTTTACGATCTCATTAAAATTGGAGATATCTTCTTCAGTTACACTACCTTTTTTGGAAAAAGCGATATAGCTAGGCGTGGACTCAATTGGTGGTGTTTCAAAAAATAATTGCTCTGTAGAGTTCAATTTTGCAGAGGTGTAACGAGCCCCAAACTCATTATTAACCCAGAAATCCACTCTATTTGACTGTAACATTTGTAAGCACTGCTCGGGGGTCTTAACACGAGTAACACTTTTAAATCGTTTTTTTTCTACCATATCATCTAGCGAAGAACCGTAACTTACGTTGTTGATTAAACATAATCGTAATTGGCCAAAATTATCTTCATTCCAAGTTGCACTAGAAACCTTAGTTCTAATTGCCACGATATTCTGTTCAAAAAGCACCTGGTTGATATAGACAGCAAATGTCTCTCTCTCTGGGGTTTTAAAAGCTGTGAAAATTCCGTCAGCTTTACCAATGCGAACATATTCTATTGCTCGCCCCCAGGGTAAAACATCTATCTTGATTGGTTTGCCAAGTTTGTTAAACACGCGCTCCACTAACTCGACAGCAACGCCACTAACCTCTTTGCCTTCTTTAGTTATGTAGGGAGGGTATTCAAGGGTAACCAACTTAATTTGTGCGCTTACACAATAAGAAAGCGAACATAGGAAAAGGGCCAATATAGTTTTCATCGTTCCTCCATGTCTCTATCAATGAATCATTACGACAGTTTCTTGTAACTTTATTGATAGAAGTATAGAGCATGCAGTAGGTTATACGCGATGAATCCTTCTTAGCCAATTCATTACGGATGCGTCGGCTGCCCATAAAGAGGTATTGAAGATGGATTTCATCAATCATGCGCCGCAACTCCCACTCTTCCTTATATTTGATAGTAGGCAGTAGAGCGTGAAAGGTTAAGAAATTGACGCTTATCGCTTATCGCCGCAGCAAGGGCCACCTTAGCTTTGAATTTCAGTGAGTGCTTTCTACGTTTTCTAGTCATAATCTGCTCCAGTCTTCTGCTCATTATTACTATAGATTAACTGAATCCTGAGCAGTCCAAACCACTGAGTACCGTGTCCTAAAATTAGGGCCATTTCTGTCTACAGACAACCGGTAGCATTAATACGATTCGGTTATACATGCGCAGTAAACAAAGTAGAAGAGTCGGCCAATACTCACCTTAGTGCTCTGCGCCGACTAATAAAGGTGGAGCATTGTAAGAACTGATAAAGTGGTACTTTCTGTTCTAGGTAGTTACTCAAGAATCGAAAGTACCACTAAGAAATGAAGACACTAACCTATTACCATAGGGACTGGATAATTTCAGAGCCATGTAAAATGGTCAAATTACACTTTTCAATCCAAGCCATCATTTCACCAAATTCAGGCCACTCTCGTTTGCCTATGCGCCAGTGCTCTGCCACGCCAGCTTCACTGTCGTATATTTCAACCATTAAGAAAATTTTCCTGCCAGTTGGCACTAAATCTGGCACAAGAGGGTCTTTGAACTCTGGGCTACAGGCGACGTTATAAGATATCATTTCAAACTCGCCGCTCTGGTGATGGGTGCGTTCCATGAATTTCGCATGTTCCGCAAACAAGCGCTCGCCTTCTTCGACATCTTCAGCGTTGGCGATCACCTGCATTGCAAGCATCACGTTCCCTTTTTGAGGCATATTGGCTCCTTGATATAAACAGTGACTGAACAAGCTATTGAAGCAAACATAACTGACATAGATCACGGTAAGTTGAACACAACATGAATAATGAAATGCTGAGCTCAATACATTGAGTGTCTTTTCATTTACCCATACAAACGTTATTAGTGATCAGGATATTTCAGGCTGAGCGATTTGGCCATGTGCCAAACAATCTTCATCTCGTTGGCCTACTAATACTTAAATCGATTGATTTCTACGGTTAATGTATCAGCTTGTTCAGATAAATTTTTGATCATTTTATCGGCGTCATCTACTTGAGTTTGTACAGAAGATGTGGAATCGGCAATAGAAATAATACTGCTATTGATTTCCTCAGTGACCGATTTTTGTTCGTCTGTTGCGGAAGCGACTTGAGTATTCATATCACTGATTTCGCTTAACATCGCCATGATTTCAGAAAGCATATCGGTGTTTTTTGTACATGTTTCTACGCCTTTCTGAACTGTAGTATTCGCACTCTCAATCCCACTTGAAACGTTATTCGTTTCTGTTTGTAACGCTTCAATTTTTTTGCGAATTTCTTCAGTAGAAGATTGAGTCCTACCAGCCAGCGATCGCACTTCATCGGCAACCACGGCAAACCCTCGACCTTGCTCTCCCGCTCTCGCAGCCTCGATCGCTGCATTTAAAGCAAGTAAATTGGTTTGCTCTGCGATACCTTGAATGACATCCAGAACTTCAGCGATTGAGTGACTTTCTTTATGTAGCCTTTTTATTGCCTCAACGGAGGTCTCCATTTCCTGATCTAATTGGCTGATCTCTTTGCCTAATACTTGTCCGATACGGACGCCTTCCGTTCCAGATTGATTGGCTCGGGACACATGCTCAAAGGCTTTGTTAGCAAATTGAGATACTTCAGTGATAGAAGCCCCCATCTCATTAATTGCAGCGGCCACGGAAGTGGTTCTATTGTTTTGATCTTGCATAGAGATTCGTGTTTCCTCCATGCTGTTTGACATGTTTTTTGTATCATTGCGCAGGGTGTTAGAAGCGGATGAAAATTGTTTGAAGACGTTTTGTAGCTGTGAAAACAAAGTGTTTAGAGATGCAGATAGCTCTGTCATTTCATCTTGACCTACTTCCTCTAATCGTTGTGTTAAGTTGTTGCCTCGACTGATTTCTTTCACTTTTTCAGATGCAGCTGAGATAGGTCTAGATATATTACTGCCGACTAGGTAAGAGAGTGCGATAGAAAGAATAATGACGATAAGGATCACAACCACCACACTAGTCAGCACAGTGCGAATTAGAACTTGGGTATCGGCCATCGCTTCTTCGACATCTACTTCAGTTAGAATTGCCCAAGGTAGCCCAGCCGCATTAATTGGAGCAAAAGCTGAGAAAACATCAACATTTCTATAGTCTTGCGTGATTAATACACCTTTCTCACCCTTCAGCGCTTTTTGAGAAGTGATTGTATCGACAGGCTGTCGACCAATTGCCGAACTTTTGTCCTCAATTTGTTGAACCATGCTGGCACTTATGTTGGTAGCTTTAAGCGCGGCAAAATAATCTTCAGGTGCTTCAATTAAAAATCGAGATTGGCTGCGCAAAAGGCCATCTGGTCCAACCAGGTAAGATTCGCCACTATCGCCAAGTCCTATATCTTTCCAGTTTTCATTAAAAGTCATAATGGTATTTATTTCATCGACTGGCATCTGGAAGATGAGTATGCCAACTTTACTACCCTGATTAAAAATAGGTGTCGCTATGAAAGAAGCTGCGGCCTCGTAGGAAGGATAGTAGGGGGCAAAATCTTCTAGGTGGTACTGACCTTCACCTTTATTTACTGCCGCTAGAAATGCTTTCGATATTCCGCTTCCCTGATAAGGGCCTTTTCGCAAATTAGTCGCGAAATCCAATTCTTTGAAAACCGAATACACAACGTTTCCGTTTAAGTCGATCAAGAAAATGTCGTAATAGCCGAATGCTTCCAGAAAGTGTTTTATTGAAGCATGATAGCGTTTATGGGTATTGTCATAAGGAGTACCCAAAGTATCAGACATCAGCAAATGCTTGTCGCCTAGCGGGTTGGGGTTCAACGCAATATAGCGAGCTTGTAAAGCCTGTGCTTTGTCAGATAGTTGCTGATATTTTTGCATTGCGTCAGACGTTTGTCCGTTATTTGCCGTCTTATAGGTATTACCAAATTGCTTGGTGTAATAACTGGCAAGCTTTGATTTATCGCTGTCAGAAGCGGAATGGGTTGGGTATGAATCGAAGGTTTTCTGGAAAGCGACCATGGCTTCTTGAGTTGCCACATCTTTTGCGAGAGTTTCCAGCTGTAAACGGATTTGATTGAAATACCGCTCAATTTCACTTGATTTTATATCTCTCACTGAGATGAGTTGGTTTTTAGTTCGCTCATATAGCGCCGACTCCGACAATGTCGAGACTTTCCAGCCAATAAATGCTCCAGCAACAACCAGACCAATCAAGCAAAGCAATGTTGTAGATACTATGATTTTGGATGCAATTTTCATAATATTGTCTCTGAGTTTGCTTCTCTGCCTAAGCAGGTTTCAGAGCCAATCGACGCAGTAGATCTTTACTTTATTTTATTTTGATGTGAGGATGACATTACATATGCAATTTCTCTCCTCTTAATCATATAACAATAGTAGATATGCTTAATTATTCCTATAGCCGTCACTATGTACTGGGAATTCACTGAGCTATATTTACGTAGATCTAGGTATGGATGAGGTAAAATATTGTACAAACCTGTTGTTTCAATTGGCGATTTTACTAGTGCCTAAGTGAATTAAAAACGACGTGGTTAGGCGAATGAATGATGCGATCTAGTATCTGTCTGCTTGGCGGCAGGCATATTGAATGTCGTCCTTCTAATTCTTTGAGTTAGAAGGTAAAGTCATCGAGGTTATTGCGTCTATTCTTAACTTTTGGTAACGGTGTGATAAGTCTGTTTGAGCTGCCTAGCGGCGAGTTGCATCGTGAAACTAATAAAAACTAGAATAGGCAAGCTATAGCCGTCAATTTTCGATATCATCGAGCCCACTTATTGATTCACGATCTGACTATATCATGCGCCCAACGCCACTTAGTGTTCTCAAGACCGTTTTCGGTTATGACAATTTCCGTCATCAGCAGCAGGAAATTATCGACAGTCTCGTCGCTGGTGAAGACGTTCTGACTCTTATGCCGACTGGTGGTGGCAAGTCTCTTTGTTATCAGATCCCGGCGATTGTTCGCTCTGGAGTGGGGGTTGTTGTCTCGCCACTGATTGCCTTGATGAAAGACCAAGTCGATGCGTTGCAACAAGTCGGCGTGTCTGCGGCGTATTTGAACTCGACCCAAGATAGGTACGAGCAGATGCAGATTGAAGAAATGGTGGCGCTTGGTGAAGTGCAGCTGTTATATGTTGCTCCTGAACGCTTGATGATGGAACGTACGCTCAATTTGCTGTCGCAGTCCAAAGTTTCTCTGTTCGCTATCGATGAAGCGCACTGTGTCAGCCAGTGGGGTCATGATTTTAGACCTGAATACCAGCAGTTGTCTGTCTTGCAACGACGATTCGCAGATGTACCTAGAATTGCACTTACGGCCACGGCAGACCAACGAACTAAGCAAGAAATAATTGCTCAGCTTGGTCTAGGTGAGGCGCGTGTGTTCGTGCATAGCTTCGATAGACCGAATATACGCTATCACGTTAATGAACCGTCCAATGCGAAAAATGATCTTTGGAGTTTTATCTCTGAGCACCATCCGGAGGATGCGGGCGTTGTTTATTGCTTGTCTCGTAAAAAGGTTGAAGAAACTGCGAAGTGGCTCAGTGATCAAGGGCGTGTCGCGCTTCCATATCATGCGGGTATGCCAACTGATAAGAGAGATGAACATCAACACCGTTTTCTACGTGAAGAAGGGGTCATTATTGTCGCGACCGTGGCGTTTGGTATGGGCATTGACAAACCAGATGTCCGTTTTGTGGCACATTTGAGCTTGCCAAAAAGTATTGAATCCTATTATCAAGAGACGGGACGTGCCGGGCGAGATGGTGCTTCTGCCAACGCTTGGATGGCCTATGGAATGCAGGATATGGTGTTGCAGCGCCAAATGGTCGAAAACTCCGATGGCGGTGAGCAATACAAACAAGTACAAGTTCAGAAATTGAATGCGTTGTTGGGCTATTGCGAACTTGTCACTTGCCGAAGACAGTCGGTTCTGGCTTATTTCGGTGAGCAACAGGAACCCTGTGGTAACTGTGACAATTGCCTTTCCCCACCCAAAACGTGGGACGGAACTGAAGCCGCTCGCAAAGCGTTATCTACCGTTTACCGTTGTGATCAACGTTTTGGAGTTACTTACCTTATCAATGTTTTGCTGGGTAAATCGGATGAGCGCATTATCCGTTTTGGCCACGACAAAGTGTCGACCTTTGGTATCGGCACTGAACTGAATGCTAACCAATGGAAAGGTGTGTTTCGTCAGCTGATTGCGATGAACTATTTGACCGTTGAAGGCGAATTTAACAGTTTAAAACTCACCTCAAGCTGCCGCCCGATTTTAAAAGGTGAGCAAGCAATACAACTTAGAGAACTGCGCAAGTCGACGAGCAAAAGTAAAACTAAAGTGAAAGCTAACAAAATAGACCTCAGTGAGCTCTCTACATCCGATCTATCTTTGCTGGAGTCGCTAAAGCAATTGCGTAGCTCTTTAGCCAAAGAACAAAATGTCCCCGCGTATGTAATTTGTCATGACGCTAGCCTCAGACAGATAACCACGGTTAGGCCATCAAGTTTAAAGCAGTTGGCGGAAATCTCAGGCTTTGGTGAGAAAAAGGTGAACCAGTATGGACAACAGATCATTGAGATAGTGGCGAGCTACCCGCGCGAAGCAAAAGCATTATCATCAACAGAGACGGCCACCTTAGAGCTGTTCAACACGCACGGTTCCGTAAAAGCCGTTGCAAATGAGCGTGGCTTGGCACCCACTACTATTCTGCGCCACCTCAGTTCTGCTATCGAAATAGGTGCGTGCCAACTCGAGCAAGTTATCGCAATACCAGCAGAAGAGGTTGAACGTATAGCCCGAGCCGTGAAAGAGTTGAATGCTTTAGAAGAAAGAAAGCTAAAGCCTTTGTATGAAAGGCTGGAAGAGAGATTTGATTACGTAACGTTAAGCTGTGTGTGTGCTTATTTAACGTATCAAGGTAAGTTATCTGAGGTTGAGCTTTAGAGTGTATGGCGTATGCTCGTTGGTGTTCAGAATGGTAGATAATTTTCAACCATTGGAGCCTACGCCTTCAAGTTGAACTGGGATAATGAAAACGTACGGAAGAGTATATTAGTCATATTTTTGTCGTTGAGCCCCAGAGAGTGCCTTTAAGTATGCTTGATAGGCTTCATCGTAATCGAAATGCCGCGTAATGAGGCTAAGGTTGTCTTTTTTGAAGCCTTGCTCAATCTAATATTGGTGTAACTTTGTTGGCAGGACGCAAGCGAATAAAACACATTTATGATTGAGCATCCATTCGACGTTGCCGTTATATTTCTCCCATGCATCAAGTGCACTTGTGTACCAATCACTGACATCGACTAAAGCTACCCAGCTCGCGTATCACCATATTGCGATGAGTACTGTCACTACAGCTCTACCGCAAGTTCACTACAGCATGGATAGCCAAGTAACGCTTTATCATTTCACAATGACGCGTATAATCCACGCTCACTTTAAACTATACCTACAACCCAAGAGTCCCTGCATGTCAAAAATGTTTTTTAAAGGCCGAATCGAAACAAGGCAGAACCACGTAAAGTCTGGCTATAATGTAAATCGTGATGTGAAAGCTGGGACCGCTGAAGCGCCAATTTCAGTGACCGTGTCTTCGGATAACCGCAAGAAAGAGATTGAGCGCGTAGTAGAAGAGAACAACATCATTGCGAATATTGTCGTAGATACGACTCAAGAAGAGAACATCGTTGAGCTAGATACACTGCTTAACAAACCCACAACGACCATATCTGAGAAAACACCTAACAGAAATGACCCTTGTAGCTGTGGCAGTGGCAAGAAATATAAAAAATGTTGCGGATAAGTATAAATACCAACGCCCAGCAGTAAAGCCTCATTGAGCACTTGGTAATCTGAAGTCTTGCGAATGTTAGGATAAAGCTGGGTAGGCACAGCATTGTGATCATTGATCTAAATGGTGTTGTGTTACAGAGTTAGCTTGTCGGACCGCAGGATTTTTCTGGGGATATCATTATCCACTCCCAACATTATTTTAGGCGCTCTCTTTGAGGCCCTATCGCTAGATCTTAATTTCTAACGTAGGGCCCTTAGTTCAAATCGAATTAATCAAATTAATCCGCGCGGCGAAAACGCGATTTACGCATTCGGTTTAGCGCTGCCATCACATCAAGAGTTCTTGGCTTAGCGGCATCGACGTGTTTTGGTAGCGTGTCGAACCAATCCCCAGATAACACTTTCTCAACGTCTGCGACAGGGTTGCTTGACCAACCCGGTTGCTGGGCGAGCTGGAACCATGTCCAACCGATGGCGTTGGTTTCTGAATAAGATTCTAGTTGCGCGAGCGCAGAAAGATCAGTGGACTCTTTACCAAAGCGCAGTGTATGGCGCTCTCGAGCGGTGATCCTGAACTTACCTTCTGCCAGAAGTGCTTGTAGCGACGAGCAATCAAATTCACGCTGCGGTAGCGCTTTCAGCACAGTTTCATTTTCGCTGGAGCGCTGACTTGGGTGAGTAGCAACCACTTGCTGTGCGTTTTCTGTTACATCTAATGCTTGGTAGTTGTGCATTTGAATGACAGTGTCCGCAACATCAAGGTAATCGCCTGAACCGCCCATAACGATCATGGTCGAAACACCTAGGGTTTCGCTGAGTTCAACGACGCGATCGACCAAAGGAGTGATTGGCTCTTGCTCTTTGCCAACCAGCGCCTGCATGCGCTCGTCGCGAATCATAAAGTTGGTTGCTGAGGTATCTTCATCAATCAATAGGGTAGAAGCGCCGGCTTCTAGAGATTCTTGTAGCCATGCTGCTTGCGACGTTGAACCAGAAGCGTCTTGTGTGGAGAAGTTGTCCGTTTCATTGCCTGATGGCAGGTGATTGATGTAGTTAGATAGGTTTAAATTGTGCACACAGCGGCCATCTTCGGCACGAATTTTCATCGCTTGCTCATCACACACCACATACTCACGGCCATCACCGATAATGTGATTGTAGATGGCACGTTCTATGGCGTGCAATAGTGTCGATTTACCGTGGAAACCACCACCGACGATTAAGGTGATGCCTTTTTTAATGCCCAATCCGCGGATAGCGCCTTTGTGTGGCACGGTCAGCTCAACGGCTAGGTTTTCCGGTGCGGCAAATTCAATCGCTTCTTTCATTGGTTTATCGCTAGCGCCTGAAAGCCGTGGTAAAACACTTCCATCAGCAACAAACGCGACTAAATCGTGTTGTGCGAGTTGGCTGCGTAAACTTTGCTGATCTTCAAATAGTTCACAGTGCTGAATCATGGCGTCTTTATCGAGTTCTCGTTCGATGGTTGCACGGCGAATAAATTTCGGTAGGTGGAAGGTCAACAGGTTAAGGGCGCGTTTAGCAAGAATTTGTCGTCCATCAGCGGGCATATCGACGGTAAAACGCAGTTCGATTCCTTCTTCTGTGAACAGCACAGAAGTAGCATCGAGCACGACTTGGCCAGTCGTCATGATATTGATAGCGTTTTCTTGCTTGGCAAAATGTTCGAAGCTACGAGCGATAAAATCGCGAGCGGCGATTTGGTAATCTTCTGATTGCTCACGTAGCCAGTCTAGGTCAGTTAATGGCCAAGGGCGCAACGCACGAACGCGTGAATCGGGTGCATAGGGATCAGCTTGCATTTGGTCGATAAACAAAGTGAAATCGCCAAAATCGAAGCGACCTTTAATTCGCTGGTAGGCTCGGTAGTTTTGCTTTTCGAGCTTTTTGAGGTTGGCAGTTAACTGATCCATTATGTATTTTTCACTTTTATCGACAATTGAGGCAGGGATTATAGAAATCGACTGAGTGAGAGTAAAGGGAACAGGCACATTAGTTGCGTATTAATCATCTGCAGTTTGAATGGTTTCCCTTTCATCTTCTCTTGCCAAAGTAAAAAACTGCATTATTCCAAATAGTTGACGATATTTTTAGTGACAAAGGTAGCTATCCAAGGCTGCGCGGCTTGTTTGGGGTGCAGGCCATCGGGTTTCATCCATTCTGGCCTCACGATCACTCCTTCGAGAAAAAATGGAATTAATGGCACTTGTTGCTGCTTGGCGAGCTGAGGGTAAAGGTCGGAAAAGCTTTGTGTATAACGCTTTCCGTAATTGGGTAGAATCTGAATTTGCATCAGCAGCGGTTTGGCGCCGGAGAGGCGAATTTGTTCAATGATCTCGGTTAGATTCTTCTCCACTATGTTCACGGGAAAGCCACGTAGGCCATCATTCGCCCCAAGCTCAATGAGCACCCAGTTCGGGTTGTGCTGTTGCAATAAACTGGGTAAGCGCGCGAGCCCGTTCCCTGAGGTGTCCCCTGAAATGCTGGCATTGATGACCTCAACCGCTTTTCCTCGCTGTTTTAACGTATTTGGTAACAAACTTGGCCAAGCTTTCTCTATCGGCATTTGATATCCCGCACTTAAACTGTCTCCTAGAATGAGTAGAGTAGTAGCACTGGCTTGAGCAGAAAAAAGTAAGATCAGGACAAGGGAGAGTCTTCGTATCATGAGAACATCCATTATTAAGGCGATGTCATTAACAAAAATAGTGTCGACTAATCAGGAACAATTAACAATCTTGACTGATGTAAATTTAGACATCAGCGATGGAGAAAGTGTGGCTATCGTTGGTGCATCAGGTGCGGGTAAGTCCACTTTAATGACACTTTTGGCGGGGTTAGACACACCGAGTTCGGGAGAAATCACGTTACTTGGTCAGCCAGTGAGCGAGTTGGATGAAGAAAAACGCGCTGCGATCAGAGCTCAATCGATTGGTTTTGTGTTTCAGAGCTTTATGTTGATCCCCAGTTTAACTGCTCTTGAAAACGTAACTTTGCCTTGTTTGCTAAAAGGAGATAAGGAAGACCGGCAGCGAGCTGAACTTTTATTAGCCTCAGTTGGCCTCTCTCATCGAATGGATCATTTACCCAGCCAACTTTCGGGCGGCGAACAACAAAGAGTCGCTCTGGCGCGCGCGTTCATGATTCAGCCCAAAGTACTTTTTGCCGATGAGCCGACAGGGAACTTGGATCAGCAGACGGCCGCGACAGTCATTGATATCTTGTTTGAGCTCAACCATCATCACAACACCACTTTGGTCATGGTGACTCACGACGTGTCACTGGCTGAACGATGTGATCGCGTGCTGCACATGACGGCTGGTCGAATGGAGGATTCATGATGTCGAGCCGAACAGGGTTTCAGACCATGCTTGCTTGGAGTTGGAAAGAAATCGTGCATGGGCAGCTGTGGCCAGTGACGGTGTCACTGACTCTGATTGTCGCCTCAATATTTGCGTTAACTGCGATGGCAGAGAGACTGGAGCAGGTCGTTGTCAAAAAAGGCAAAGAAGCCCTGTCTGCCGATAGTGTCTTTATTTCGGCTAATCCACCGCCTAAAGCGCTGATGAAACCTTTAATTCAAAACAACCTTGAACGTGCGGTGTTAACTCGCTTTAACACTATGGCGTTTAGTTCAACGGACATGCAGTTGGTGACGGTCAAAGCGGTAGACTCTGCTTACCCCTTGTTAGGACAACTTAAATTGGATCAGGGTGAACGCCAATTGCATCACGTGTCTGCTGGTGAATTATGGCTCGAACCACGAGTGATGGAGAGGCTGAACGTCGCAGCGGGCGATACCTTGTCTATCGGTGATGCGGATTTTACGGTGTCCGGTCAAATTACCGATGAACCCGGGCTGAGTTTTAATCCATTCCAGCAAATGCCAACCGTGATTATTCACCAATCAGACATTACCAAAACGGGTGCTATCCAAACTGGCAGCCGAGTTCGCTATAGTGTCTTCTTTGCAGGAGATAATGCACTGATTGATAAGCTGAAACAAACGATTCCGATTCAGGCGAGCGACCGTTGGCGTGATACTAGCACTCAGAGCAGAACCAACGAAATATTTCAACGAACTGAGCAATATCTATCGTTAACGGTTGCGATTGTCGTGATCATGGCCGCAACTACCCTAGTGTTGACTTGTCAGCACTATGTCGCTTCTCGCAACAAAACGGTTGCGATGCTAAAAAGTCTTGGTGCGAGCAAACGTTGGATAGCGACTTGGCTGAGTATTCAAATTTTGATCCTGTTTATTGGGGCGCTGGTAGCGGGTATTTTTATTGGTATCGTGATCGAATATCTTCTTAGGATCCCAATCAAAGAGATTTTACCTGACGCACTACCAAGCTATGGATGGAAACCTGCAATCTGGGCAAGTGTAAGTAGTTTCTTGATTGCGTTGCCGTCTCTGGGTATTCCACTGCTGAGGTTACTCAATGTAAGTGCAGCCGAAGCGATACAACCACAGGCAACAAAACGTATAACGCCTGCTTCGCTATTGTTGATTGCCTGTCCACTGGTTGCACTGATTGCGGTGTATCATTCCAATCTTCTTGTCTGGGTAGTATTGGCGGGGATCGTCGGGCTGTTTTTTGTTCTTGGTGCAGTGAGTATGTTGCTGAGCGTTTTTCTGGCCAAGTTACCGCTTAGTGTCTCGTTTCGCTTGGCGTTTAATCGTATGAATCGCTCTCGGTTGGTTACATGTATTCAGTTTGCCGCGCTCGCTTTATCGCTGATGATGCTGGGTGTTATTTGGTTGGTGAGGACCGATTTGTTGGCAGACTGGAATCGAGTGTTACCCAAAAATGCGCCCAATGCGTTTGCTTTTAATATTTCTCCATATGAACTCAAACCTTACTTAGAGACTTTAGATGGTGCGGGTCTTGAACGCTCTCCTGCTTACCCAATCATACGTGGACGTTTGGTGGCCATTAATGGCGTGGATGCGAAGAACCTAACCTACGACAAAGACAGCACCGATGCATTGCGCAGAGAACTGAATTTTACGTGGGCGACGCATAATCCTAGTTACAACAAGCTTCTTGTGGGAAAGTGGACTGAAAAGGACGGTGTGTCGGTGGAGTCTGAGGTGGCCAACAGCCTCGGTATTCAAATCGGCGATCAACTTACGTTCTCTATCAACAGTCAAGACTTTAACGCTAAAGTAAACAGTATTCGCCAAGTCGAATGGCGAGATATGAAACCCAACTTTTATTTTATCTTTACGCCCGATGTATTGGAGAATGTGCCTATGTCTTGGTTGGTGAGTTTTCGCATTGGCGCACAGGACGACCCGTTTATTAACCGTTTGTCTAGGCAGCACCCAACGGTGAGCCTGATGGATATTCGAGTCATGGGAGAAAAGATTCGGCAATTACTCAGTCAAATAGTACTGGCGATAACGGGGTTGGCAAGTTTAGGCGTGATTGCGGGGATCTTATTGATTTACACCTTGCTCAAACTTAGCCTTTCAACACGTCACGAAGAGATTCGCTTATATCGAACCTTAGGGGCTAGTCGAAAGCGAGTCCAACGAACATTGTGGGCGGAATTCGGTATCTTAGGGCTTATTTCTGGGCTAGTCGCAACATTGGCCACTGAGTTGGTTGTCTATGGAGTCATGCGTATTGGTTTTGAAATAACCCCTTCACTTCACTACGCTTTTTGGTTGTCTTTACCACTGATGACGATATCCGTATTGTTTTTAGTGATTTATGGTCAGTTAAATAGGCTGCTGGTGCCACACAGTAAGCAATATGGCAGCTGATTTTCGGCGAATTATCGATTGCCTGATATATCGAGGCTTCGTATCAGGGCTTACAATCAAATACTTACAATCAAGAGCTTACTAGCCAGTTGCGTCACAACTTTGAACAGTACACTTGCATAGTCTATATTATTATCAAATAAGCAATCACGCTCATAAGTGATGCACGTTGGCGAGGTAGGGTATGAAAAAGAAAGTATTAGTGATAGATGACTCAGAGTTATGTTTAGCGGTGATAGACGCGCTCATCCGAGAAAGTCATTTGTCTGACTTGGTAGCAATAACTTGTTGCCAAGATCCCATAGCAGCCAAAGATATGTTGGCGAAAAAGCCGTTTGATCTTGTGATCACCGACTTAGTCATGCCGAACATTGACGGCTATGAAATGATAACCAAAGCCAGAGAAGTCGGGGCAATGCCCATCATCGCAGTGTCATCGGGCTATGGGATAGGTGACGAGACATCAGTACTAGATGAGGCGAAAATATTGGGAGCGGACGAAACTTTAATCAAGAACCGCTTGCAGCAGGATCTTATTCATACTATTGATAAATACATTAGGGTCGCAGCCTAAGCGGCGAATGAGCGGCAGTTCGGTGGCGGGGCGAATACTCCCGCTACCCGATTCTTCTTCTTCAACAATAATTCTTTGCTAAGCAACTTTTTCCAATATAGCTAAATTTATGTAACGTAGCGAACAGCGATAGCAATTGGCAAACTCTTGTCTTGCTAGCCACTTCACTGCCTTCTTCACATTCACGAGTGCTGCAGTTAAGTAAAAAGTCTCCCTCTACTTTCTGTGACCCTTTTCGTTACTTTGCTTGGCAAGCTGCACGATAAAATTAAGTTTGGCTGAATCATTGTGTCTCTTAGCCCATAATTGTGTCTCTGAACCCATACACATGGGTAGATTAATGGCCTTACATCGAGTGGTTTACCATGCACGCATAGTGTGGCAGCAGGGTAAAGTGCCAAGATACTCAACAAGTTTATGCGCAACAGTCTAAATGGAATTGGGATAACTTTATCCAGTTATCCACAAAATCGGTGGATAAAGTTTTGGATAACTTGGCCTGTAGATAACTTGGTGTTTCGATAACCCTAGTATTTATGCCGTCTTGGCATTGTTTGGCACTACTGCCATATCGAGATAGATTTACACAAATTATCAGTCAAGTTTTTTTTAAACTTTTTGTTCCATTCGTGAGTGTAAAACGGGTGTTAATCCATGAAAAAAATGTGATTTAAATCATTATGTAGACGGTTTACAATGGGGACGTGTTTAGCGCTTAAGATCGTAATAATTGCTGATGAAAGTTACGGATTCAAAACCGACCTATGCCATTGTCGGAGCTGGTGTTGCTGGAGCCACAGCGGCGCTGCATTTAGCAGAACTTGGTGCAAAGGTATTACTTATTGAAAAAGGACCAAGTCTTGTCAATGGTCCGCCTATCTGCCATTTGCATGCTGGTGGTAATTTATATCGAGAGATTTCCCAAGAGCAGTGTATCGAGTTGCTTGAACAGTCGATCGAGACAGTTCGCTTATTTCCCCATACGTTAAATAAAAGACCGACTGTTATTGCGGTTCCCCATAGTGATCCGGGTCTACCCGAAGATTTAGTGGAACGTTTGCAAGTGATCTCGAATTGCTATCGGCATTTGGTGGAGCAAGATGAACGCAATCGTGTATTAGGCGATCCTGATTGTTACTACAAACTCTATTCTAAGCAGCAGTTGGCCCAACTTTCTATCTGTCAGCAACCGGACAACCCGAGCAGTGTTGACGATTGGGTAATTCCATTTGCTCAGCACAGTGATCTAGACCAGCTTAAATACCCCGTAGCCGTCGTTCAAGAATATGGCTGGAGTGTATTTCGACTTGCTGCGAGTGTTTCTTTAGCGCTAGATGCATTACCCAATTGTCAGGTTTATACACAAACGGCATTACGCAGTGTTGAAGAGTGTGGAAGTGGTTGGGCGCTACAATGCGAGAGTGACCAAGGGAAGCACAATCGGTTTTACGCTGACTTTCTTATTAATGCTTGTGGATATGAGACTGGCAAGCTTGACGATTGGGCGAACAAACCTCGTCAACGTTTGGTTGAATTTAAAGCCGCCTATGTCACGCATTGGCCAGATTGTGATCAGCAATGGCCTGAAGTGGTCTTCCATGGCCCTCGCGGCACTGAAAATGGTATGGCTCAGCTGACTCCGTATCCAAATGGAGTGTTTCAGTTACACGGTATGACAGAAGGGATCACCTTGTTTCCTGATGGATTAGTGGCCTCTAACGAAGTGTCATCACAGCCTGAATTACCTTTGAGGCTGGCGAATAAAATAGAAAAGGGCTGGCAGAACGATCAGATCATCGAGCGTTCAGCTCAAGCCGTGCGTCACCTTAGCCAATATATGCCGAGTTACTCTACTGCGGTCGGGGTAAGCAAGCCGTTGTTTGGTGCTCAGCAAATTCCTGGTGACAATGTCACTTTAAGATCAGCAGATGTCACTTTTGCCGAACAAAACTATGCACGTATAGAAGTGGTGAAAGGCTCTTCGGCATTGCAAGCGGCCAAACATATCGCCAGTCGATGGTTAACTTCTGATCGAGTCACTCCCACTGAGATTGAGTCAATACATCCAGTTACCCTGTCACTAAAGGCGAGTGATGTTGAAAAGAAAGCGCGAGCACTTGCCGTCGAGCGTGGCTATCCCGCCGAGCTCGCGTTAGCTATCGATTAATACATACGTCCAAGACGTTGACGTCTCTCATGTGTAAGACAATATTAAACTTTAAACCAGAATATTAGTGAATTAAAAGCAGATATAGTGAATTAAAACAATAAGTTGTCACTGCGTTAAATGTTCTTGGGTATAGGCTAAAACTTGGCGAGACAGGTGTTTGAGCGTTTCATTTTCGAATTGCCAATGGTGCCAGTACATCTTTTGTGAGACACACAATTCTGGAGTTAAGTTAACGAGTTGGCCGAGTTGTAATTCTCTTTCTATTTGGAGTCTGGGGATTAAGCTATAGGCAATGTCGTGTAGCGCGAGTTTTACAAATGCTTCCGAGCTACGCACAGCATGGGTGACAATGTCACTTATTGGTAGTTTGAAATTCTGCAAAAGAAACTGAGCGTGCATGTCATCGTCTTGGTCAAAGACGACCGCTGGTGCAGTCAATAATGTTTGTTGGCTGATACCGTCTGAAAAATACTGCTGACAAAAAGCAGGGCTAGCCACACATAAGTAATCCATTGTCCCTATATAAGTGGCACTACAGCCTGAGATACTTTTTGGGCGCTTACTGATGGCGGCTATAACTTCTCCCGCGCGAAGCTTGTCGAGTGTTTTACTTTCATCGGCGACAATGAGATTTAGCTCAGCTTGATTGGCTTGTAAAACATTTTTTAGGCTAGGTATTAGCCACGTTGCTAATGAATCTGCATTGGTTGCAATGGCAACAGCCGTGACGCCTTTTTCGTTTTCGCCGTTTATTTCAGGCCAAAAGTCTTGCTCTAGTAGACGCACTTGTCGGTATAAGCCAAGAAGCTTTTCGCCTGCTGGTGTGGCTCTAGGAGGCTGGGTTCGAATTAATACTGGCGCAGATAGATACGCTTCCAACTGTTTGACTCGCTGCGACACTGCAGACTGAGAAAGGCACAGTGTTTGCGCTGCTTTTTCAAAACCTTTTTGTTTTGTCACTTCGTCTAACGCTTCTATCCAACGGTACTCTAGCCCTTTCATCAGTGGTTACTCTCTGTATTTGTGCCAATATCAGTTTTTCTTATATATACCAAATATTATTAATTATATTAACTTTAAGCAATCACTTAGTATGCCCATATAGTTAATTGATTTAGTAGGAAAGCTCAGAATGAATGTTTGGGTTGTATTACAAGGGCTCAGTGTTGGGCTTAGTATGATTGTACCGATTGGTGCGCAAAATGCGTATGTGCTTCGGCAAGGTAGCACGAGAAGCCATCATTTGTTGGTCGCGAGTCTGTGTAGCGTGCTGGATATGCTGTTTATTTTCTTAGGTGTGTTCTGGGGAGGCTCTGCGCTTTCTACCAACGAAACTTTGCTCACCGTCGTGAGCATTGCAGGCATCGTCTTTTTGCTTGTTTACGGTACTCAATCGGCATATAGCGTATGGACTCATCAAATAGATAGTGTGAGTGATGTAGCCCCAGCTAAGAGAAGAAAACGTGCGGTGATAGCGGGTACGTTGGCTGTTAGCTTGCTCAACCCGCATGTGTACTTAGATACGATTGTGGTGTTGGGCTCAATTGGCAGTCACTTCGACAAGGCTAATCGCGTTAGTTTTGCCATTGGCGCTATGCTAGCGTCGCTCGTGTGGTTCTACGGACTCGCCGTGTTCTCTGCTAAGTTTTCACCTATTCTTTCTAGGCCACCAGTTCAGAGAGCCATCAATTTTGTTGTTGCTGTGGTGATGTTTTCTGTGGCAGCAATGCTAATAAAGGGTTTGTATATTCGCATTATATAACTTTCCGGCTATAGGGCTCGTTTGATTTTTTCCACCAATTCGATTGAGTGAGGATTGTCACCATGCACACAGATTGTGTCAGCTTCAATCGGTACGATAAAACCGTCAAGGGTGGTGATCTTCCCGTATTGGGTAATCTGTTTAACTTGTCCTAAAATGTCTTCTTCGTGATGAAGCACTGCGCCGGCTTGGCTGCGCGGCGCAAGGGTACCATTGCCTAAATAGGCGCGGTCTGCGAACGCTTCAAACAGTAGCGGAACTTCATAGCGATCGGCAATATCGAGAAAGGCTTGGTTTTCTATGCTCGCCATGATCATCAGAGGGATGCCAAAACATGATGTCGCATCTGCAACGGCAGTAAATATTTGGTGATCTTTCATCATGTCGTTGTAGAGTGCGCCGTGGGGTTTTATATAATTCAGTTCGGTATTCTTACTTTCACACAATGCTTTGAGTGCCCCGACTTGATAAATCAAAATTTCACTCAATTCTGTTGGGTCTAAAGCGAGACTGCGTCTGCCAAACCCTTGTAAATCCGGATAACTTGGGTGTGCGCCAATAACCACTTGATGTTTTACTGCTAAGTCAATGGTTTTACTCATTATATGAGGGTCGGAAGCGTGAAAGCCGCAGGCGATATTCGCCATGTCGATGTGGGGCATTACGGCTTCATCGTCACCCATTGTCCATTGGCCAAAGCTTTCTCCCATGTCGCAGTTCAAGGTAATGGCAGATGTCTTCATGGGGGCGGTATCCTTCGTCGTTATTCAGCTGAACGGTATTTTATCGAAACTCGCTAAGTTGTACTACCGCATACAACTGAATATATTTACGGACAAGTTGTTGGTTTTTAGAATGTTTGATTGGGTGAGTATATTTAACGAAGTACGGTAATAAGCTGCTGTGGTCATGCAACACTTGTGACATCAGAGAGTCACTTTTATACAAACTGATCCCTTGAGCACTGTATTCGTCTATTTCTTCAGGCAGTTGTCCTGTCCACCAATGGAGCAGTTCTCTACTTTGTTTACTGCGGCTAATCCAATGGTCGGTTAGTAACAGCAACAAATCATTGGGCTGGATGGAAAATCCGTATTCTTGCTGCCAAACGCTCACTTGCCTAAGTAATTTCTCTCTACAGACTTTGCCTGCGCTCATCATATGTGAAGTAATGATCCAGACATTTCCAGCTTCAGATGTGACGCGAAAGCTGTGAGGTGGTTCTTTAGAAAGCGCAAGTTCTAACGGTGCAAACTCACTACGGTGGCCAAACACTTCTAAGGTTTGAAATAGCCTGCGAGAAAACGCCACGCCCAGATGATTGCCATTAATGCCCTGATTATGAATCGTAGGATAGTGTTTTTCACACAGGGCCATACAATCTGCTTGGAAGTCATTAATACTTTGAATTAGTACATCGAGTAACATCGACTGACGCTCCTTGTAGTCGACCGATTGTCTTGTGACCTTTAAAAGGTAACACAAAATCCAAAAGTGACCGCTGAGAAGGTAAAACTTCTTGAGCACACACTTAATTTCGGGTTGGGAGTTAGAATACCGGAATAAGTGTTTTTTTATCTCCGAGTGGAATTTTTGAGAAATGCTTCATTGTTGTGATGCTGTTTCTCTCTCTTATTTGGTAAATGTATATAATCATATAAGTTTATGGATGAAGCAAAGGGATGTTCGATGTGGGCTATTGCTTTTTGTCGTCTAGGTGTAGTGGCTATTTTGCTATCGACTTCTTTCCTAGCGAGTCGCTCTGCTAGAGAAAGGTCGGGTCAATTATATTCTTACCCCAGAATTTGTGGTGGCGTCGGTACGCTCTCAGTTATCAGATGCTTATATACGCTATGGTTATTTGTCCGCCGAACGCATGATTATGCTGGCGGTATCAAAGAAAAGCCCCCTTTATCTGCGATTTGATGAAGTTGACAAGGCAGTGGTAGAAATGTCCGCCGATGGTACGTTAGAGAAACTACGAAAACGCTATTTTAGCGTGTTGAATTTATAATCAGTTCAAGCATTTAGCATAGGTAGTGAGTTAAAAAGGGTAGCAGTGAAGTGAACAATTTGGTGAGAAATTACAATTTTACAGCTCGGCTTATGCATTGGGTATCGGCATTTGTCATCCTCGCGATGTTTGTAGTAGGGCTCTGGATGGTTGATTTAGACTACTACAGTCAGTGGTATAACCTTGCTCCGCATTGGCACAGATCGGTTGGAATATTGTTAGCTGGACTAATGCTCGCTCGCTATGGTTGGATGTTAGTGACAATGTCACCTAAGCATGAAGGCAAACCCATTGAGATTTTATTGGCTAGGATAGTACACAAGCTAATGTATTTATTGACGTTGGTTATTGTGGTGTCTGGATATTTGCTCTCGACGGCTGATGGCCGTGGAATTGATGTGTTTGATTGGTTCACGGTTCCAGGAGCGGGTGAACTCTTCGCTTATCAGTCGGATCTCGCTGGACAAATTCATTGGTATAGCGCATTGATATTAATTGTGTTTGCATCACTACACGCTCTTGCTGCGTTTAAACATCACTTCATTGATAAAGACAATACATTACGGAAAATGGTAGGGAGAACTAAATGAAAAAAACGATTTTGTGCCTAGGACTCGCCGCAGGGATGGGCTGGAGTCTGTACGCTAATGCCGCGGATTATGTCATTGATACCAAGGGTGCACATGCCTCGGTAAATTTCAAAATAAGCCATCTTGGCTACAGTTTTATCGTTGGCAGGTTTGATGATTTCAGTGGGAAATTTAGCTTCGACCCAAGCAATGTAGCGGCGTCTAGTGTCAATATCTCGATTGACACTGAAAGTGTGGATACCAATCACGCTGAGCGTGACAAGCATATTCGTAGTGGTGATTTCTTGGAAGTCTCCAAATACCCGAAAGCGTCGTTTACAAGTACCAAAGTGGTTGATAAAGGCAATGGCCTATTCGATATTCAAGGAGATTTAACTCTACATGGTAAAACCAAACCGATTACGATCGTCGCGACCGAAATCGGTTCCGGTAAAGACCCTTGGGGTGGTGAGCGAGCAGGGTTTTCAGGATTGACTCGCATTGAATTGGCTGACTTTGGTATTCCTGTCATGGGGCCAGCTAGCTACGCCGATATGCAGATCTATGTCGAAGGCATTAAGCAGTGAGCGATAAGGCCAATCATCAAGGATTAGCCATCAGGGCATACCTGTAGCCGCTAGGCCGTGATTTTTGGAAGGACGAGGTACTGTTATTAGGAAGTACCGGGAGTGGACGAACGGGTTAAGTATTTCCGTTTGCCATAGTCACCACCCTTTTTAGGATCCAACGGATCAGTACGGGGATGATTTCAGGGCCTTTACCTTCACAATAGGTAACAATCGCAAGAGCCAAATCTGGTTTAGCGTGTTTTTTTAACACACGAGTGACCACTTTTTTCGCTGGAATAGGGTGGTCATGAGGAATCTTTATCATGTGTTTAAAGAAATCTTCAAAACCGTGAGCATAGAGAAAGTGCTCAATGTCTTTATCGGGTAGCTCGGTAAGACGATGATGCTCGGTTTCGTGTTCAAGTTGATTTCTCACTGCGGTTGCATATTTTTTCCCTGCCGCATCGCCATCCGTCACCACGTGCCAGTCTATACCAAAGGCTTTAGCGACTTTAACTAAAGACTTGAGCCCTGATTGCGCAAATTCGATGATTTGCACTCCTTCTGCAGCAAGGTTATACCCACATTGGTTGGCCAGCTCGTTGAACAGCCATACCTCAGTTTCACCTTCCACTAAGAGCCAGCAACGTGCGAACAGTGCTCCTGAGCGGTGGAACCGGATGTGGAACCCAATACGCCGTAGTTCGTCTCCAGTTAATGATTTGGAGGGGATAGAGCGAGTGACGGTTTTCTCCGAATGTCGAATTAATCGGCGAATGGAGTTTAATGGTACTTGCGCGAGCAGTTCAGAGCTATTGGTTGTCAGCACTTTTTGCATCGGCAATAAGCGAAGTAAGCTCCAAGCTCTTGCTAAATGGGTTGGGTGCAAGCGCCCTTCGGGATCTTCAAGGATAAGCAAAGGTCTGGCGCAACGCCTGAGCTCATTCGGGCCTTTAGCTTGCAAGTACGCGTTGAGTAAACCCATTAGAAGTAGCCGAGTTTGTTTATTCTGCGTTTTTTCCACAAACTCAGACACGCTTTTTTCGTTATAGTTACTGGAGTGGAAAAGACCGTCTCTTTGTTGTCTCGGGTTTTTACGATACTGGCTTTTAAATGAAAAGTAATGCTCAATTAAGCTGTTCATCGCACTTAAGCTACTGCGCATTTCACCTTTGTTTACATGCCCGGGGATAGCCATCAGCCTACGGCAAGTATTATTGATACGCTTTTCAACACGGGTGTTGGTGCCGTTCGTGTTCTCATCATGTTCAAACAGGCGAGAGTCTCGAAGACGGATCACTGGGTGAAGTGTCATTAATTCGTGAGCCAGTTTCTCAGGGTGATGGATATGTAGGGGTGAGCCTTGTGGGTTTAAAAAGCTGTAATGCGTTGTAGCGTTGTAGCCATCTAGGGTGGCACTGATCCGGTAGTAAATACGAAATGTACCATCAGCGTCTTCAACCCAAATTGGTTTTATTCTTCGGTATCGCCCAGCACTGCGTTCTTTCTTATCTGATGCGACCAAGCTTAATACGATTTGTAAATGTTGAGTTTGTGGGTGTGACGCTGAATAGTCGACATGGAAGTCGGCCATTTCGAACTGATGCAGCAATCCGTTGGCGGGGAGTGCGACAGATAAGGCGTCTAGCAGCGAAGATTTACCCCAAGTATTTTCGCCAATGAGTGTGGTTAATTCTCCGAATGAAAGTGATAGGCGTTTGATTCCTCGAAAGCCCGAGATTTCAATTCGTTCTAGCTTCATAGACTGGCCCTCTCGTTATATTTCTCGCGATTATGATGTTTGGCCTCCTTCCCTAAGAATGTCTTTGATTATAAGGATAAGTATAACTCAGGTTCAGGGCTGTGATATGAGATCAAAAAGTGCCATTTTCAGTGAAAGAGGGGCAGCGCAGTCAGGAGGGGGGGTTATTTAACGCGACATTTTAGATTATCTATGTCACGATTCTGCCATCAACCTGATGCTAGAGTCGATGTTCAAAAAGAATATGGGGCAAATAGAGAAGATACATGGCAGAAAAAAAACATCACGCATTAACGCTAACCGTAGCGCATATTAACGATACCCACTCTTACTTCCAACCGACCTCTTTACAACTTTCCCTCCGAGAAAAGTCCATCCAAGCTGAGCCTTCTTTGCATGATAAACAGTGCTCGCTCATTTCTACTAATGTCAGCCCTTATGTTAGTGCTGGCGGTTTTGCGCGAATATCAACTAGAGCCCAGGAACTTAAAGCGCAGGCAGAAAAGCAAGGTGAGGGCTTTTTATTTCTGCATGCTGGTGATTGTTTCCAAGGATCTTTGTTCTTTTCCTTATTTAAGGGAGAAGCGAATGCAGACCTGCTGAATGCGTTGGAAATCGATGCGATGGTATTGGGTAATCATGAATTAGATATGGGTAATGACCCCGTTGCCCAGTTTGTAAAGACAATCCAATTCCCCTTGTTGGCCGGTAATTGGGATCTCTCCAATGAAGATGAAAATAAGCCGTTGCGTTTATCGACTGCCGCCAATGTTAAGTCTTACGACCCACAAACGGGATGTGCTCACTGGATAACTAAGTCGTTTGGCAGCGAAGAGGTCGCTATCTTCGGTTTGTCCATCGATAAAATGAGCAGCATTGCGAACCCAGATCCAGATACACCATTTATTGATGCTATTTACACGGCACGTACCACTATCGCAGCTATTCAACAAAGCGGAATTAATAAAATCATTTTGCTTAGTCATTTAGGCTACGAGGCTGATCTTGCGTTGGCGGATAAAGTCGAAGGGCTGAGTCTGATTGTTGGTGGCCATAGCCATAGGCTGCAAGGCGACTTTAGTGATATCGGTCTTGGCAAAGATGACGAATATGGCGTGAAAATCCATAATACCTATGTTGTGCAAGCAGGCTGTCATGCGATGCATTTGGGACACTGCGCTATAGAGTTTGATAAAAATGGCCAAGTTACTCGCTTTTCAGGGCAGAACGAATTGTTGATTGGTAGGCGATTATTCATTGATGCGAGTCGCCGAGAAGTAATCGGTGAAAATGATCGTCCTTGGGTGCGCGAGCAACTAGAAAGCACGCAGAATGTACGCGTATGTCGTAAAGATCCCAAAGTTCAGGGGATTTTAGAGAACAAGTATTTGCCTAAAGTGTCTGAACTTCAAAATCAAAAGGTTGCTTATACAGCTCGGCCGTTAAGGCATGTTCGGGTTCCTGATGAGCAAGGGCCAAGCGAACTCGCGCCGCTAGTTGCTCAATCTTTTCACTATGCGCTGAACAAAGCAGGCCATCAGGTGGACTTTGCTATTCACAATGCAGGTGGAGTGCGCAGCTCTCTCGATGCTGGTGAAGTCTCAGTGGCAGACATAGCAGGCAAATTGCTGCCATTTGCCGTACCTATCGGTTGTTATCGTGTCACAGGACGAGTGATACAACTGATGCTTGAAGGGGCTATTAATAATGCGACCAACAACAGTGTCGAAGGGACGGGTACAGGCTCTTACCCTTATGTATACAACTTACGCTACCGTTATATCGCGACAGCACCGCTTGGCGAGCGGGTCTCCGAGCTTTCTATTTATCAAGAAGGATTGGGATGGCAGCCCATTGAAATAGAAAAAGTTTACTCGGGATCTTCATCTGCCTACACGATGAAAGGCAAAGAAGGCTACCATGCAGTTTTACAATCACATGGTGAAAATATGATTTCTCATTTCTCTATGTCTGATTGCCTACTTGAGATGCTTACCGATCATCCTGAGTCTTTATCTCCTCCTAAAATTCGTGAATATGCATAGATTGGTATGAAGTATGCAGCGATACCTCCACCAAGTAGCAGTTGTTGCGCAGCTAATTGCATTAGAAAATAAGCGAATGAACAACTAAGCAGGAGGAAGTTATGTGGAGTAATGATTGGGTCGATTTAGCATTAATATGTGTGTGGATAGGAGTGTGGTCTGTGTTGGTGTATTTAGTTCCTATTAGCGGGATCTAGTTCCTAATTAGTGAGATTGAGTTCTTATTAGTAGGATACAGTCCATACATATCTGTCTCTAACATAGAGTCTTTGTCTGTACTCGTCACCATACGATGAATTTTTTTGCATAATATAGACTTATAGTAGTTCTGAAATTATAATCGCCCCCGTTTTGGGAGTATCGCCGCCCGCTTAGACCATGTTGAGTATGAAATAGTTCAGAAAATCATCGTTCCGAGTGTCGATAAGACCAACGCATTCAAATTTGATATCACTCAGCGCTGGTCGCGATGAGCGATATTCGTTTATGTTGTTTGCGGAAGGCCTTGCCACTGATGGCAGCAATTTTCATCCTTCCGCACTAGGAGGATTTTAATGACCCCAGAAGTGTATTTAGGTTTCTTTTTACTTACCTTGTCTATGATTTGTCTCGATCTATGGCAAACCCGTGGCGGTGAAGTCACGATAAAAAAAGCGGTAACGTGGAGCCTAGTGTGGTTCATGCTTGCGCTTTTGTATGCTGTTTTTCTTCATTTCTTCTGGGATCAAATTGCTCCGGCCAGTAGCTATACTGCGAATAAAGCGAGCACTGCATTTCTTACAGGTTATCTTCTAGAAAAATCACTGAGTGTTGATAACCTATTTGTTTTCGCCATTATCTTCCAGCAATATTCTGTGCCGAATAAAGCGAGGCCAAGAGCACTTTTATTTGGTGTGATGGGCGCTTTAGTGCTTCGCGCGATTTTGATTTCAGTTGGCGCAAACTTATTAGAGCAGTTCCATTGGCTATTTTATGGCTTTGCCGCTTTCCTTATTTGGACGGGTATCAAGCTGTTTAAGGAAGAAGAAGAGGAAGACGATCTTAATCCACTGCCAGAGCGCTTATTAAGAAAATACGCGAATACGACAGACGACTACCACGGTGCGGCACTCTCGATTAAAAAAGGCGGCCGCCGCTTTATCACTCCACTCGCTATCGTGATTGCCGTAATCTCCGTAATGGATGTGATGTTTGCACTTGATTCGATTCCAGCGATCTTCGCAGTCACAGATCAGCCATTCCTAGTCCTATCAGCAAACGTATTTGCTTTGTTAGGTCTGCGTTCATTGTATTTCGTTCTACAGGGTATGATTGATAAGTTTGTGTATCTAAGACCGGCTCTTGCTGTGATCATGCTGTTTATCGGTATCAAGATGGCTATCGCAGACACTCAATGGGCGATTCCAACGTCAGTATCTTTGCTAGTACTGCTCTGTACTATGACGGTCGCCGTTATTCTCTCTATTGTGAAAGCAAAATCTAATGGCTTGAATAATAATGAAATTTCTGATATAGAATAAGATAAAAATTCAGCAGGTGGTCTCGCTTTAGCACAGCGACCATCTGCTGAATGTCCCTTTAAGACTTCCCTTCACTCACTACCAACCGCACTTTCTTACCACGATAGCGAATGGCTAAAACGACTCACGTCTATTTAATGTTAGCGATTTGTTTCATTAGAAAAACTAATCAGTATTGTTAAAATATGTCATTGTATCTGATCGCTGAAATTTCTTACTATGCGCGTGAAAAATGAATCAACAAATACCTGAGAGGCAGTGATGGCACATACAATCAATATTGAAGATGTCGCTCCACGTGAAGTGGGCACAAAAGGCTACTCGGTTAATATCAAAGGATTGGTTAAACATTTTCTGGATGTTCTTTTTGTAAGCAAGCGTTCAAGCCGCGATTACAATGTTAGTGATTTGTCAGCGCACATGCTAAAAGACATCGGGATAGACCGATAGATTGCTCTTGTTTGCCTTAGGCAAGGCGACAGAGAGAAAAAGCCAGCAGTTTAAATGTACTGCTGGCTTTTTTGTTTAATCATTTAGATAACTTTTCACGACACTATTGAAGGCTTGGTAATCAAAGTGGCTGCAGTAGCATAACTGGCTACATTAAATGCTATTAATAGTTTACTGTCTAAAGTATTTCCTCCTGTTTTTTTAACAATTATGAGCATTAGTTGATTAATAATAGCGTAACCCATACATGTCAGTAATCGCGTGACTGCGTCTTTATCCTTCGCTTGAGAAAAATAAGGTATAGCAACTGCCAATAATGCTATATATACGGCGGCCGTCATATAACAAACTATATCCATAGCCGGGCCCGTGCTCTTTTTCGATAGGATAGCGTACGCCCTGAATAGTGTTAAAAGACCGTCTATTGCAATCATCGTGGCAAAGAAACCTGGGAGTGGAAACTTTGCAGTCGAGAACACAGCTACTCGATACGCGTACATTCCGATAGAGCTCAAGCACACACCCCCGATTAAATTTTCTAGGTAGCCGATTTTAAAGGGAGTCGTGCCACCTTTATGCAGGATCACGCGAAGAACAAGTTCTACACTCATAAAAAAGTAGCAAAAGCATCTCATTACTGTTTCAGCGACACCTGAACTATCAGATTGAGTAGAAAGAGTGGAAAGAGTCTCTGGTGATACGTAACCATCATGAATAGACCTTAATGATTTCCCATGCTCTATCGAATAAATGGTATGAGCACCAAATGCAATCACAAAACAAAGTACATCTTCCATGGTAAAATCAATGCCAAACAGCTTGAGCAACCATCCTATCAATGGTACCTCTGTTTGCAGTGAAGAAGAGAGTGTGGCCACAGTGTCTGCTGCTGCAGAAACGACATCGTCCGCAATATCATCCAAGGTATTCAAGGGATCATTCAACAGTAGCTCCCCAGTTGACAATAACTGTCCCAAGGAATTCATGCTAAACCCTTTCTCTACAATAGACATCATAGCGTTAATCACATCGTTACTATCGCCTAAATTATTATCGATTTCGGAAAGCTCAGCGTTACCTCCTCGGGATTGAATGTCATCTTCGCTCCCACCGTCAGCCGTTTTCTTGTCTAAATCCGAGTGAAACTTATTATATGCATAGTTGTGCACCGAGCTGTTACCCTTCACGGAAGAGGACTGAGGGGATGTTCCTTGACTGATTTGATTAGCGATAGTGTTCACATCATCGTTACTTGGCATTTGCGAGCCACTGACGAATGCTTTGAGAGACTTGGCACCTGCTTGACACTGGCCGGGTAAAGCATTTATCTGCTGGTTGAGATAATGTTTGGTACTGCGCGTTAATGCTAAAATATCAACAAAATTGAATATTAGCTTAATGAATAAGATTATCGCGCTAATAACGTCACCAACAAACTTGGCTATTTGAGCCATCACTGCGTAAACCGCTTTTGCGATATGTTCAACAGTATCCATGACGAACTGAATACTTTGTTCGATGCCATTCTCGATGTAGTGGAAAGCTGCTGATACGACGTCTCCAAACTCCATCGTTACCTTGGTAATCGTTCTAGCCACACCGTTAATCATGGCTTTTACCCCATGAGCAATACTATGTACGATGTGGCTAAAAGTGTGACCAATACTGTGGAATATATTCCCCAGCGCCATCGCTTGTAAACTTGCAGAGTTTGCTTGGGCTACGTCCCCCGTCTGAAGATCTATGGTCCAGCTGCCTTGAACAAATGCAGTCAAGCTATTGTTAGCAGAAGCATTGTTATTGTTAGCAGAAAAATTACTATTGTTACCAGCGATGTAGCTAATTTGATTCAGTGGATTCACTCTAAAAGCACTGCTAGTTGCCGTTAAAGTGGACGTTGTCGGCGGGGTGTCGCTACGTGTTGACATCTGCTGCCCTGCGCCACGCAATACTTCAGCGACTCCATTGGCTTGCTCATCTGCAACGCTGCTATCAATCAACTTAGCGTCACGCAATGCTTGCGTTGTGGTATGACTTTCATCGGCCATCCGTTTGTTGGCATCAATATCAGCATTGAGAGAAAACCATTCATAATCAGCCCCTTGAGTACTGAGTAGTATGCGTTCTCCAGAAAGAGAATTGTCATCGGCATAAACACGAGCATAGAGTGTCGGCGCTGTCATATCTGTTGCTCTTGACGACACGACAACACGACCTAGATTATTTGTGGCGATCACGACGGAATGCTCGCGGCTAATACTGTGCGCATAGCCATGGTGATTATCGATGAGGCGACATGGGCGTGAACTTCGAATCTCTACGTTAATACCGGAAGATACCGGATAACCGTTGCTGTCTAATACACTAAGCTCACTATGGTAGAATGTATCGGTGACTTGCGTTTGGCCGGCGTTCACATTGGCATCGATTTCAGCCTGACTCATCGGTACTACGAGCTGTTCTTCATGTGTTGTGAGGGTGTACTTATCTTGGGTGATTAACGTGGTTGCTTGCTCGTTATTGCTTTGATTGAAGATTACTGCGCTATATTCACCATTTGATACAGGTGGAATGACAACACCGATTAAGCCTTTATTGTCGGGGTACCAATGGTGTTGAAAGTACATGCCATGCTGGTTTAGCTCACAATCAAAAAAGCCGTCATTCTCCATATAAGTGGATGGAGTAAATGGGCTCGTAATAGAATTTACTTCCTCTCGCTCACAAAACTCTCGTAGGCGATAAGTATCTTCATTTTGACAGTGCGCAACAAGAGAATGCAGCCCATCGTTATTCACCTGTCGTTGGATACTTTTTACTTCACCTTCAAGAGCGGTACCGTGGACTAGACTAATACCTGCGACAGAACAATTCTGTTTACTATCCGGTTGTTTACCTAGCTTATCGTAATATTGTGCGTTACTGCCTGAAGTTTTGTCTGTGGTATAGCGAATCGCATTATAGCTACTGTTGCCTTCCATCATAACTAAGCTAGGGAGGCCGTTGTCATCCTGGCAGGAATAGATCACATCGTGACTATTGGGGTCAGATTCAGAAACCCAATATAAAGATGCAAGATAAAACTCAATGCCTATTGAGGGAACCCAAGTAAATGTATAAGTATCAGATTCATAGTTAGCTTCGGTTAACTTGACACTCTTCATGCTAAATTGGTCGTAGGAAATTGTACTGTTCGGGAAAAACTGCTCCAGAGAGTAAGGGTTCGAGACTTTGATACAAGCATTGCCTACAGCTACGTCTCTAAGATCACCAAAGGTCATTACGTACATTTGGCCTTTGTCGTTATGCAAGACTACGTAAGGGTAATCGCCGACGAGTACATGACTAAACCAAACCGCACCTAGGTTTAAGTTTAAAGACTGCCATTTCGAGTCATTAATATCCGTTTCTTCTCCTGGCTTGACTAACGTTCTCATAGTGCGATATTGAATCGTCACACTATTGTCTTTACCGACCAGTAAGTTGAACATGGCTTCAACGGTGTAACCTGCGTCGTCAACTAGGCCATTGCTAGGGTGGCTGTAGGAAAAAATACGATAATCTTCTACATTGTTTCCCGCAGGAATTTGGGTAATGGTATCGGACGTAAATCCGTGTCCTGACTGCAGGTTGCGGTACCTATGTGTCACCTCGCCGGTTTGTTCAAGCGAAATCAATTCCATCTGAATTGGGTTGGGCGTGCTAACGTCTTCACCTTGTATTGTTTCGATGTACGGCATGGGGTGAGCCCCATACACGACAGAATGATGTCCTTCGAAATTCGAAATTTCCCCACCTGTTTTGACTAACAGCTGGTCATCCATAAGTTCACCTGAAAGCGTGATGCTAGCGGGTTTCGACATCAGCTCTTGTTCTTCTTTGGTAAGCCGCAAGGCCGGATCTTTTACTTCATAAATCTTGTTTTCATTGGCCCATGCTGAAGGTGCTAGTCCAGTGTTGACTACAGCCGCAAGCGCGGTCAGTTTACCCGCGGCACCCAGAAATTGGCGACGAGAAACAATATAGTCAAAGCTCTTTAGCTGTTTATCGAGTAACTTTTCATTTTTGATGACTTTTTTGAGGCGCGCAGAGAGCCTGTGCCTTAACTGGAACACACTAGATGACGTAGACATAATTTCCTTATTCGTATTACGTTAGAGAGGTAACAGTTCAAACTGAGATTCGAAGCAGATTAATAGTGGTTAAAGGTTAATTTATCCCGTACTAAGATAGGTTTACTGTCAGTGACGGGATGGATTTCAAACTTGAGATCCTCATATTTTTGACCGCCACCTTCGCTGGAATCCCCAGCGACAACTCTATCGCCACAACGTATCCAATGGGTATGGTTTTCTCCCATAATAGTGAGATCTTTACCGCCATGAGGAATAAGAGAAAAGTAGAAATTATCCCCGTCGACGTAGACACGTGACATCACACTCCCACAGAGGGCAAGTGTTTTGATTTTGTGACCATTCACATCTTTGGTCACGTAGCTCGTATCGAGGCAGACCATCGCTATCCATTTAGGGTCTGAAGATTTCTGATAGAATGCGACACTTCCACTGTCGAGTATTTTCACAACAAACTTTTGATGCGCTGATTGAGTATTGAGGGGTTTTAAATAGATGGTTTCATCACGATTGAGATTATTTGGGTCGTGGTCTAGATAAAGGTTTTGAATCGCAATTCGAACGACGTCTTCGTCGTGAATGACCAGTGAATCGGAAAGGACATGGGTATTAATCATTTTTGCCATTTGTTACATTTTTTAACATTAGGCTGAGACGTTATATGCTGATGATACTTTTGTACATATTAATATTGCAAAAATTCATACACTTGAGATATCAGTCTCTTTTTACTTTAAATAGTTTGGGTCCAATCCAATGCCCTAGATTAATGCTTTTGGTGACTCAGCACGGAGAAATCACTGCAGGCTGATAGATTTACTATCTTCTGGAATCAAAACTATACTGTATAGGCAAGTTGGCAGGTAGTTTGGCTTTCATCAGCAATCAGCATAGATGGAAGATAAGCTAGTGCGTTTATTAAGCGCCGACTAGGAGGATCCTATGACCATAGCTGCAAGAGTTGATCGATATTTTCACCAAAACAATATCGATTATCAAATTATTTCTCATCGTCACAGTACTGACTCTTTCAGTAGTGCATCGACGTCGAGAGTTCCTGTAAATCAATTAGCCAAAGCGGTGATACTGCAAGATCATCAAGGAAAAAGGTTGATGGCTGTGTTACCGGCTGACAAAAAAATCAGTATGCGCGTGCTTAACGATACCTATAACGCCAAATATCAGCTGATGCGAGAAGATGAAATCTACAAAACATTTGGTGATTGTGAACATGGAGCGGTACCGCCATTAGGGAGCGCTTACAATATGATGATGGCTTGTGACGAGTTGCTCGATGACTTAAATCAGGTCTATTTGGAAGCGGGGGATCATGAAACGTTACTGCGTATAGAAAGGTCAGCCTTTCAGTCAATAATGGCTCAGGCCCGACACCTGAGATTCGGCAAGGAAATGTTTCACTAGTTAGCAGCTAGTGAAAAGTTAGCAACGAATCAGGACCTAACAACCAAGCACATTACGAAAAAATAAAGGCACATTTTTGTGCCTTTATTTTTTGAATCTGTAGTGCTGTGCTAGCGCTATTTCTTACGACAGTACTCGGCAATCACAAACATAGCTTGGCCATTCGCTTTGCCTTGAATATGTTTTGGATCGTTGGCAGAAAGGCTAATACCGCGAATGACGGTACCTTGTTTAATGACTTGAGAGCTGCCTTTAATTGGAAGATCCTTAATAACAGTGACGTCGTCACCTTTTTTGAGCTCAGTGCCGTTGCAGTCAAGTGGCTTGTCGTCATCAGACATCCCGACCATGGCCCAATTTAACTGCTCTGTTTCCATATACATCATGTCGAGAAGATCTTGAGCCCAGCTTTCTGAGGAAAGTCGGGTCAGTTGTCGCCATGCCGTCACTTGCACTGGTGGTGTTTGGCTCCACATGCTGTCGTTTAGGCAGCGCCAGTGATTGATGTCTGTTGGTTGCTCAATTTCAGCCAAACACTTTTCACAGATCATAATGCTGTGGTCAACGGTCGCGTGACTATGAGGTGGGACGACAAAAGATGATAGTGACGTTTCAGCAGCGCACATTTCACACTTAGATTGGCAACGTTCAAGCAGTGTAGCTTCAATAGACATAATTGATTCTCAAGAGGTAACAGTTAAAACGCGCTCATTATGCACGTTATACCAACAAATGAAAGTCCCGATTATCAATATGGATAAATGTGAAGCTAGCAAAGACACACATTGCCCTATAGACAGCAACATGAGAAGCTGACGCGAAAACTAGTGTATCGCTTATTGCTGAGATCTAGGACTTGAGTACACGGAGATATAGGTAGATGGTTATTGAATTTAGTGGTGGGAAACTCATCGTGACGCCCTTCGAATTGGTGATAAGACTGCAGGGAGAAAACTGTGTCTCTTTGCATGCTGGCAGCGATTCCATTGAGTTGATAGGACAAGGGGCTAATGTGGTGGTGGCAAACTCTGGTGATACTCGTTGGTCTGTCAAGCTCGATAATGAAGCCCAATTGTTTACGATTGCTGGTGAGTTGGGCTGCGACATACGCTAAAGAATGATGCGGCAAGGCTTTATACAATAAGTTTTAATGTAATAGCACCCTATGTAGCAAGGTTTTATACGATCAAGGTTTTCTACGATCAGGTTTATGCAGTTAGCTTTTCCCAGTAATAGTTGACGAACCGCTCGACATGAACATAGGAGATATTCTATAAATAAGGAAATATATTAGTTTGTTAGTAAGTGATATTTCCCCTTTATGGCCAGTTCTAGATTAAAAGTCCAATTCGAGAGACTGTTTGAGCACTTTCGCGGTGAAGACAGTGATGTTCGACTTGACGAAATTACCGATACGCTTTGTTGTACGCGCCGCAACGTACGTATCGTGTTGAATAAGATGGTAGAGGAAGGGTGGATTGAATGGCACCCTTCACCTGGGCGTGGCAAGCTGTCTAAACTCAATTTTGTTCGCAGTCGACAAGATGTCAGCGAGAACTTAGCCAAAAAGTACCTTGACCAAGGAAAAGTGAACGAAGCCTTATCGGTGCTAGATAATGATGGCGCTAAACTCGCTCAAGTGTTGCAACAATATCTTGGTGTGCAGCATCAGTCTGGGCAGCAAGTGATTCGTCTCCCTTACTATCGTCCTTTGTCTATGTTGAACCCATTGAAGCCGATGCGCCGCTCAGAGCTTCATATTGCTCGTCAGGTATTTAGTGGGCTCACTCGTTTAGATGAAAATGAGAACCTTCAAGCTGACCTCGCGCATACTTGGGAGCCAATCAGTTCAACACATTGGCGTTTCTATATACGCCCGGGTGTACGCTTTCACAATGGCGAACCGTTAACGACAGATATCATCATCGACAGTCTTTCAAACTTATCGAGTCGAGCTTTGTTTGCCCATATTAAAAGAGTCAATTCCCCATCCAATTGGGTGATCGATATTTATTTACGAAAGCCCGACGTTAATTTAGCGCTTATGTTGACGGAATCTTGCGCTAAGATTTTGCTTCCCGCCCCTCGTCGTAGCGAACTATTTGACTTAAGCCCAGTGGGGACAGGACCGTATCAAATCGCCCAAAATGATACGAAACGCCTCGTATTACAGGCCAACGATACCTATTTTGGTTTGCGCCCTTTGCTCGACAGAGTTGAAGTGTGGGTCATTGATGAAGTCCATTCGTCGATTGTGTTTCCGAGTTTGTCACAGCCATTTATTCCTGAAAGCGCGATTGCGACGGTGACCGAGAATGTAGAGCTAGATCCAGGTTGCACGTATTTGCTGGTGAATCGCAAGACAGGCCTTGGGAATAGCGATGTATGGGCACGATATTTTGCAGGTAAACTTAACTCATTGGATCTCTATCGCTTGTTGCCACAATCGACAATCAATGAGCTTGGCATATTACCCGCTCACGGATTGAAGCCGGGCTGGTATCACCATGTTGAAACTGACATAAACCTCAGCCCCCCGGATATGCAGACGGTTACGATTGCCTATTTTTCTCAGCACCCGACTTTCCCTAAGCTTGCCAAATGTATTGAACAGATACTGCAATCTGATGGTCTTTCGGTCGAGCTCATTGAATACGATAACCAAGACCCCGATTCTAACAGTGTTGATATTTGGATAAAGCCGATGGGAATTACCAGTAATCGCGATGAAGCTCTGGCAGGGTGGCTGTTAGATTACAGTGATATCGCCAAGCTAAGCCGTGATGATGATTTCTCAGCATGGCAAATTCTCATTGAAGAGTGGAGAGCGGGGAATAGATCAGTATTTCCGGGTAAAGAATTGGGGAGAGCGCTTGTAGAAGCGCACCAAGTGATCCCGATGTTTCATTGTTGGCTGGGAGTGAGCAAAGATCATTGCGGAAGTTTGCAGAACGCTCAGTGTAACGCGTTAGGTTGGTTCGACTTTAGCCAAGTATGGGTGAAACCGGATATTGAACAGCCAGAATCCTAATTTGTACAGTCAAAGAAAGCTAGTTCATGGGTTTAACGTTGCATATTGTTAGTTGATGTTTATTGGTTGAAATATGATCAATGTCACTACATTCGAATGAAAAGTGTTCAATGTGCAATTTTCCCGATAGACTCCAGCCATTCAAAATACGAATGTATTTAATTTAACTTTTCTGAAATGGGGTCATTATGGGACTGGGACTTATTCTTACTTTTATCGTAGCGTCAGTGATTATGCTTAAAAAAGAGATGAAGAATACTCAGTCTTGACGTTTTCATTTTGATGTCCGTATGAGAGATACATATTACCCATTAAGCCAGCAGATGCTGGCTTTTTTACGTCTGTAGCATATCGGTGTTAAAAGCATTGATGTAGAGTAAATAAAACAGCGTGTTATATGTTAATCAGGAGCAAATCTTGCAAAGTCCAATCACCTTAGAAGCCCTACATATCCTTGATGCGATAGATCGGCGAGGGAGCTTCGCGGCTGCTGCCGCGGAATTGGGAAGGGCTCCTTCATCTTTGAGTTACCAAATTCAAAAACTAGAGCAAGATCTAGATGTAATGATTTTTGATAGAGCGGGGCACAAAGCCACGTTTACCGATGCGGGGCGACTGATTCTAACTCAAGGGCGGCAGATTTTACTTGCGACGGAAAAATTGGTGAACGACGCAAGCTTGCTTGCGAATGGGTGGGAGCTGGATTTGACGATTGCTTTTGATGGGATTATTCCGGTAAAGCACTTTTTCCCCTTGGTCGAAGCGTTAGGGGACCTTAGTAAGACCCGTGTGAAGCTCCAAGAAGAAATCTTAGCCGGTTGCAGTGAATCACTGCTGCAAGGCCGTGCTGATCTATTAGTGTGCCCGAAAATGGAAACTTACCCACCTGAGATCAAAGCGGTGGCAATTGGTCGTTTGGAGATGATATGGGTTGCGGCAGCTGATCATTACGTGCATAAACGTAAAGGGGCGTTCGATGAGGAGGCGAGAGAAAAGTATCGCATCGTTGCAATAGCCGATACAGCCCGTGAACAGCCTGCTATTAGTGTCAATATTTTGCAGAAACAGCCTAGATTAACGGTGACTAACTTTCACGCGAAAGTTGAAGCTTTGACCAGTGGGCTAGGAATTGGCACATTACCTAAATCTGTTGCTGAACCTTTGATAGCTTCGGGCGCTTTACAGAAGATTACGGGAGGACAAGAAGCCTCACTAGATATTATGCTAGCTTGGCGTCGCAATGCGATTGGTGAGGCAAAGGCATGGTGCATCCAATACCTGAAAAAGCACTGGCCATTGCAGTGATCTCTCAGGACTGATATTAGGTGTTCCAAGTTACAACCCAAAATTACAACGTAGTGGAGTGAGGGTACGAATCACTGGAGACTTTTTAAACTGGTGGCTCGATATTAAGAACCATATTAGCCGTGCCTTCAGAAAAATCGACGTCTAGTTCAAACCCAAGCTTCTTTGCTAGCGACAACATGCCTTGATTACTTGGCATCGTCTCCCCAACTAAACGAATGATTCCCTTCATTTGGCAATATTGGATAAGCTTAATCATTAATATTTTACCCAATCCTTGATTATTGAGATCAGAGCGAATCAAGATAGCAAATTCTGCCGATTCAAAATTCACATCGACCACGACTCGGCTTACCCCTAATATCGCTGGCCTCTTTTCGCACTTACTAACGGCGATAAACGCCATTTCTCTGTCGTAATCTATATGGGTGAGCTTTGCGATAGCTTCGTGGTTAAAATGGTGGATATGAGCGAAGAAACGCTTATATAGATCATCTTCAGAAACACGGCCAATGAACTCAGTGTGCATGGGCTCATCTTCAGGTCGTATCGGGCGCAGCATCACCGAGTTGTGGTCACGTAATGTAACTTGCTGTTCGAGTTCGGCGGGGTATGGGCGAATCGATAGCCTTCGATGAGATTCCCCATGATATGGCTGTAGGGTTATATGGGCATCGAGAACCGTGAAGTGTGCACCTCGCGCTAACAGAGGGTGGATATCAAGCTCTTTTATTTGCGGAAGCTCAATGATCATCTGTGAGATTCGAACCAGTACTTTAGATAGCGCGATAATATCGATAGGAGTAGAAGGGTTTTTAGACTTTATTCGACGGTTTTTAATTGCGCGAATGATTTGATATCGGGAGAGCGCCATATTTAAAGGAGGCAGTGCTGCTTCTGCATCTTGAGTTTCATCCCACTCGGTGCCGCCTTGTCCTAATAAAATGGTGGGACCAAATGTGGCATCGTTCTTTACTTTAATACGGATTTCGTCTGCGCCGGAAGTCAGCGCCATACTTTGTACCAGCAAACCGTCAATTTTGGCATTGGGGTGAGTATGCTTTATTCGGTTCAGTATCATGTTGCAAGCTTGGCGAACATCAATATTGTTCATTAGGTTCAGCATAACACCATGCACTGTTGACTTATGGGTGATATCTGGGGAACGCAGCTTAACCGCGACAGGGTAACCAAGGGTATCGGCAATACTGACCGCTTGTTCTGCGTCATGAGCAAGCCAAGTCTCCTTGACTTGAAACCCGCAGTTCGATAGAAAATCACACAGCTGGTGGATATCAAGATCGCGCTGAGTTTGATCTCCGACTTGTTCTTTCAGCCAGCGCCGCGCTGCGTCAAACCCTTCACTACTGATTTTCTCTGCGGTTGAAGGTGTTTCCAATAGCTGTTTTTGATTTCTACTGTAATCCACAAGGTGGATGAAGGCCGTGATGGCGCTTTCTGGTGTTCTATAAGTAGGCAGGCCCGCTCGATTAAAGATTTGTCTTGAGTCTTTAGCGCTTGATTCCCCACACCAGTTGGTCAGGATATTAAATCTTGCTCTACGTGGGTGCGAGTGAATGGTATCGACAATCATCTTCGCAGTATCTTCAGAACTTGAGAACGCCGACGGTGCATGTATGATCAGTATCGTATCGGAAATATCGCTTTCTAGCACCGCTTCTAATACCTTCTTATACCTTTCTGGGGTGGCATCGCCCGCCAAGTCAATAGGGCTGGTGCCTTTAAAGGTGTTGGGAAAAATATTGATCAGTTGATTCGACAGGGCTTGGTCGATGTTGGCTAACCGACCTCCCAGTTTATCTAAAGCGTCTAAGGCAATGATACTCGGTCCGTGAGCATTGGTAATGATAGTGATTCGCTCGCGCCCAGCGGTGATCGAATGATTCAACGTCTTGGCGGCAGCAAACATTTCATGGGTGGTATTTACTCTCAACATGCCCGCGCGCCGGATAGCAGAGTCAAATATGACATCAAGTGCCTCACTGTTACCGGAACTAGCTCTCGTACTTTGGGCTAAAGGACTTATACCAGCTTTTAGGACCAATACTCTTCGGTAACGGGAAGCGGCGCGAGCAGAAGAGAGAAATTGTCGGGCATCGTCAATCGAATCGACGTATAGCATGATGGCTTCAGTTTTAGGATCTGTTGCGAACCAGTCCAACATATCAGAAAAACTCATGTCGCTCGTTTCTCCAAGAGATACGAACGCCGAAAACCCAACCTGATTCTCTTGGGCCCAATCTAAGATAGTGGTGCATACAGAAGCCGATTGGGAGATGAAAGCGATATTGCCTTGTTTAGCATTAACTGGCGAGAAAGACGCGTTTAACCCAATCCAAGGCAGTATAAGGCCGAGACTACTGGGGCCTAAAACTCGCATCCCAGCACGCTGGGCAACCTTGAGGCATTGCTGAGATAAAGAGACTTCAGTCGCTCTCTCGGCATCTGTTTTCTCAATATCCATGTAAGCCGACAGTACGACGACGTTTTTGGTATTGCGCTCTGTGAGCTGTTTGAACAAAGCTAGGTTAGCATGAGCCGGAGTACAAAGAACGGCTATATCAGGCTCTAGAGGCAGCTCAGATATACTTGGATAGGTGAGGATGCCACATACTGATTGATACTTCGGGCTAACGGGCATTACAACACCGTCAAAGCCGCCCCTTAATAAATTAGAGACCAGCACATTACCCGGTTTACAAGGTTTGGTTGAGGCACCAATAACCGCGACAGACTTAGGATTAAAAAAATGGCTTAGCTGGTTCATTGTTATCTCGTTTAATTGGTGTTCTCAGGGGCTGAATCTATTAAATATCATGTGTGACTAAGATTCGTTGTCATCGGTCAATTTGAAGAATTTGGCATAGGACTTTGTGTCTTCAGTCACACTGTATTAATATAATATTAGTAAGGTAGCTTGATTATAGGCCATGCTAAAGGCATGATTTACCGTAGTTTACACTTAGGGCGATTGAAAATTTCATGAAGAAAATAGCAATTTTAGGAACATCGGTATTGTTATCTGCGTGTTCAACGGGTACTTATACCATGGATGTGAGCTCCGAGAGCTATCGCGAGCAGTTCCCTGTCACTAAAGTGGAGCAACCTATAGTTTCACAAGATGGTAGCATGAACGGTGTGACGGAAAATAACGTTGCCATGAATGGTTCAAATACAATGGCGAAGCAATCAGCAAACACGAATGCTGTCGCTATTACGGCTCCTACGGCCAAACAAATCGCGCAAAATCCGCGTTATGGGTTTACCATTCAAGTCGTTGCGATGGGCAGCCAAGTGAAAGTTGACCAGTTTGCTCGTCAGCTACCAGCACAAGGGCAACCAATTTGGGAAAATTATAAAGTGGTGAATGGCACCAAGTGGTATACCATTTTGTATGGTGATTTCGCAACAAAACATGACGCAAAGAAAGCGGTAGCCTCATTGCCAGCTAAGTTTAGAGCACTGAAACCTTTTATAAAAAGCATTGATGCGATTAAGAATTCACAGTATCCGACACTAAATAAACTCAACTAATTTGCTACATACTACGAGGGGGCGATATATCCGCCCCCTTTTTTTGTATGTTTCCCCACCGTTCGGCACTGTTCTCGGTCAGTTGTCTGTGAAATCCATGGATATTGGCTTCGATTGCATTATCATGGTGGCGACGATTTGGATTGACTAGGGGTAGATTTCCTCATGAACAATAAAACGATTCTTTTGCTGTGTGGCGGTGGCTCTGCGGAGCACGAAGTTTCATTGGTATCTGCCAACTACGTACACGCACAGTTAACGGCAACACCACATTTTTCAGTGCTTCGAGTGGAGATTCGAGCGGACGGTTGGTATGACTCAGACAATCAACTGGTAAAGTTCGATATCTATAATGCGAGTATCGAGACTGATAAAGAATCAATCAAAGTAGATTTCGTTGTTCCTTGTATCCATGGCTATCCTGGCGAAACTGGCGATATTCAATCAATGCTGGAACTTGCGGGCCTGCCGTATCTTGGCTGTGGCCCTGAAGCTAGCTCAAATAGCTTTAATAAAATCACGTCTAAGCTTTGGTATGACACGCTCAAAGTTCCCAATACCCCATACTTGTTTCTCACTGAGAATAACACCAGTGCACAGGCCCAAGCAGAGCAAGCGTTCGATTCTTGGCAGCAATTGTTTGTCAAAGCCGCGCGTCAGGGTTCTTCGGTTGGCTGTTATAAAGTGACAAATAAAGAAGGCATAAAACAGGCTATCAACTCGGCGTTTGGTTACTCTGAACAAGTCTTGGTAGAAAAAGCGGTGCAACCAAGAGAGTTAGAAGTGGCGGCCTATCAATATCAAGGCCAGCTCCACATCACTCCACCGGGAGAAATTATTGCTCCTGATGGCGGATTTTATAGCTACGATGAAAAATACAGCTCGGGCAGCCACTCAGTGACAAAAGTTGAAGCGCAAGATCTGACGGATGCTCAGTTGTCGCTTATTCATCAATATTCCGAAACTATCTTTACCCAGATGGGCTTGCGTCATTTGGCTCGTATTGATTTCTTCCTAACCGAAGAAGGGGACATCTATTTGAATGAGGTGAATACCTTCCCAGGCATGACCCCAATTTCAATGTTCCCAAAAATGCTAGAGCATAACGGCCACAAGTTTAGCGACTTTTTGGCATCTTGCGTCGACCAGACATTTAATCCCACGGTTTAATCGTTTTAAACACGATTTTCTCTGCATCTGCCTGTACGCGATTCCCTATGTATTGATAGGGCATCGCTGGGCTCATCCAGCGCCCGAATAACTGAATTTCAGGTGCTTTCATCCCTTGCTTAACCAATTCTTTGACCGCGCCAACTCGAACTGACTGACCAGAAAGCGTTGTGCTAATGCCCAGCTTCTCTCCAACTCGTCTCACGACGCGATAGATAGACGAATCGTCTAATGGTCTATTGGCGATGTTACCGTGCCTATCAATGGCGCGGAATAGAATACCTTGGCCCTCTGGAATGAATTGACGCCACTTTTCTAACGCATTGTGTGCGTGGCTACTCAGTGAGTAGTGTGAGTCTCCGAGGTAGATGAGAGTTGTTGCCGTTTGATAGCAAAGCTGGTCGAAGTCTAACGTCTTAAGCTCGGAGCGCTTCATCGCGCATTCAAACATCACGTAACAAATCGCTAAATCTCGTATTTCTTGAAGCGATGGGTCATTTAAAACAATTTGTTCGTATTGGGTGATGTGTTCAAGCGTTAAAGGGGTGGCTTGCTTAGCATCCCCGTTTTTATTGAGGCGTAGCTCTGCCAATGTTTGTCGAACTAGGCTATTTGTAGTGGGATCTTTTTGGCTCAATATCCGATGCATTAGGCCGATAGTGACAGCGTTTCGCCTAACGGTGGCAAACTTTCGCTCAGAAGCAAGTTTCTGTAAATACATACGCACAGCATCCGTCGTTGATGGCAATGCGGTTATGTGATGTGTGACACAAAACTCCAAATACAGATTCCAGTCTTTTGTCATGGCCAGAAGCGAGTTTCGAGAATATTGGTGAGATGTCAGAGTATCTAATTGTTCTAATGAGATAAGGCTAGAGAGCTCTGTAAGCTTGATTTTGATTAGCTTAGCATCACTAATAATATGGATGTTTTTTCTCATATTGATGCACTATAACTAATTGCTGCGATATAACAAATATACTTGATAACACGGCATATGCAATTATTATTAATAGAGATGTTGATTTGTGTAACGTTATAAAAGGCTAACTATGAGTGCAACTTTGTACCGAGGCTTCAATCTCAGATCGGCTGGTGGCAGCAACAGCGTATGGCAGGTGCAGATAAAAGATACCACGCTGAACGGAAGCTTGAATGCGATTAAGAAAAGTGTTGATTGGTATATCGACACGGCATCCATTATTAATCCGAAAGAATTTGAAGGTGTTAACAAGCGAACGGAAGAACCGGGTAGCACCGTTCAGGAGGACTTTAATGGTTTCATGTTGAAAAATGATACGGGTGAGCCTAATGCTTGGTATTGTTTCTTTAATGGGCGTCTTATCAAGGGGAGTAGGCTTGCACTTGAAAAGCATATCAAGGCATACTTAGAGGCTAAGCTAAAAGCCCAAGAACAACAGAAGAAGCACTAAGAAATGAGCCTTGTATATTCAACAGAAGTCGGAAGAATCCAGCCTGAAAAAGAGAAGCCACAACGAGAAAAAGGCGATGGTATTGTACGTATTCAACGTCAAACGAAAGGTCGCAAGGGCAAGGGTGTCTGCATTATCTCTGGCCTAGACCTAGACGACGCACCGCTAAAGCTTCTTGCCGCAGAACTGAAAAAAGTGTGTGGGTGTGGCGGAGCGGTCAAAGATGGCAGCATAGAAATCCAAGGCGACGCCAGAGATAAACTGAAATCCAGTTTAGAGAAAAAAGGTTATACAGTGAAACTCGCCGGCGGTTAACAAAAGCCCCATCAACAGATGGGGTGTTATTACAACCCATAGCGCACTATAACTAAATGAACATTTGTTAAAATCAAAAATTGCACCGTCACTCTTAAATCCTCTAACGCTAATTACTCAATAGTAATTGATTTTAGTCATAGCAGAAAAACGTTAATACATGTTCAATGGGTGCCATATGTAGTGTTATTTTCGTTCGTTATGCCTATATCTAGATGGCTGAGCTGTTGATACCTTATTTACGTAAGGACCTCGATAACATGAAGCTTTAATCTGATAAAGGAACTTATCGATCACTTGGCGTAAGAGTCCCATCATGTTCAAACCGAAATCCATATTGTCATTCAATGAAGGCAGTACCCAGTATCACGTTGGATCAGCAGCAATCACTGCTTGCACACCAAAAGAATTTAGTAAGCTAGCAGAAGAAATATTAGGTCTGGTGAGCCAAACGGATATGGACCTTAAAACTGAAAACGCAAATAAAGATGGCCATGTAATCCCTACACAGAGAGATCTGCTTGCGGGCGTTGTTTCAAAGTTCTATGGCAAAAAATATATGCTGACAGATGATATTATTCGTGCCCATGATAGTGGGCAGATTCACTTCCATGACCTCGATTACTCTCCATTTTTTCCGATGTTTAACTGCATGATTGTTGATCTAGAAGAAATGTTGTCTCACGGATTTAGAATGGGAAATGCCGAAATAGAGACGCCGAAATCCATTCAGACAGCCACAGCTGTCACAGCACAAATCGTTGCCCAAATTGCTAGTCATACCTACGGTGGAACAACCCTAAATCGTCTTGACGAAGTGCTTGCTCCTTATGTAAAAGCGAGTTACCACAAACACTTAGAGACTGCGGACGAATGGCGAATTCAAAATGGAAAAAGCTATGCTCAAGCACTCACTGAAAAAGAAGTATTCGACGCATTTCAATCTATGGAATACGAAATTAATACGTTATTTTCAAGTAATGGCCAGACACCATTTGTTTCCATAGGGCTAGGGCTTGGAATAAGCTGGGAATCGAGGTTGATCCAAAAAGCGATTTTCGACAATCGTATTTTGGGCTTGGGCAAAAACAGAAAAACGGCTGTTTTTCCAAAGTTAATTTATAGCCTCAAAGCCGGGGTTAATCTAAACCATAACGATCCTAACTACGATATCAAACAGTTAGCCCTACGGTGCGCGGCTAAACGTATGTATCCTGATATTCTTAACTATGACAAAGTCGTAGAAGCCACTGGATCGTTTAAGGCCCCTATGGGTTGCCGTAGTTTTCTAGACCAATACCTAGATTCGGGAGGTAATGAATGTCATGAGGGGCGAAATAACCTAGGCGTTGTGAGTTTAAACTTGCCGCGCGTGGCGATAGAAGCCAAAAGCTGTGAATCTCGATTCTACCAAATTTTAGATAAGCGATTAGCTGTAGCTAAAAAGGCTTTAGAAAGCCGGATCCAACGTTTCAACGGAGTAAAAGCGCGTGTGGCGCCAATCCTATATACCGAAGGCGCGTTAGGTGTGCGATTGAACCCAGACGACGAGGTTATCTGCTTATTTAAAGATGGTAGGGCATCAATTTCATTAGGTTATATCGGCATTCACGAGACAGTGAACGCCCTGTATAGGGAAAGTTCTCATATTTATGACAGCGCAGAATTGCAGGAAAAAGCTGTTGCACTGCTTTCATATATAAAGTCTACCGTTCAGCGTTGGAAGAAGGAAACTGGTTGGGGTTTTAGCTTGTATAGTACGCCGTCAGAAAGCTTGTGTAAGCGCTTCTGCCAGCTTGATAAAGAAGAATTTGGTTTAATTTCTGGTGTCACCGATAAAGGATACTATACGAATAGTTTCCACCTTGACGTGGAAAGAAAAGTAACCCCCTACCAAAAAATTGACTTCGAAGCACCTTATCCAGAATTATCCAGCGGTGGATTTATTTGCTACGGTGAATTCCCCAACATGCAACACAATTTAGAGGCCTTGGAGAATATCTGGGACTACAGTTATAGTCGAGTTCCTTACTATGGAACTAACATGCCTATTGATCAGTGCTATAAGTGTGGATTTGAAGGGGAGTTTGATTGTTTAAGTAAAGGATTTGTCTGTCCTGCGTGCGGTAATAGCGATGCGAAAACGGTCTCTGTGACTCGCAGAGTTTGTGGTTATTTAGGAGCGCCTGACTCACGCCCATTTAATACGGGAAAGCAAGAAGAAGTAAAACGAAGAGTCAAACACTTATGAATTATAACAAATACTATTCCGTTGATGTCGTGAATGGGGAAGGGACGCGCTGTACTTTATATGTTTCTGGGTGTGAGCATCAATGCCGAGGCTGCTACAATCAGTCAACATGGTCGATGAACTCTGGACAGAAATACACTCAGGAACTGGAAGAGCAAATCATCTCAGATTTACGTGATGAAAAAGTAAAACGACGAGGTTTGTCTTTAACCGGAGGCGATCCTCTTCATCCAACCAACTGTAAGCAAGTGCTTAAACTGGTTCAACGAGTCAGGGAAGAGTGTCCCGATAAAGACATTTGGCTTTGGACTGGCTACCAACTTAGCAAGTTGACTCCAGGGCAAAAAGAGATTGTTCAATCTGTAGATGTGTTAATTGATGGCAAATTTGAACAAAAATATGCCGATAAAACCTTATTATGGCGCGGAAGCAGTAATCAGATCATTCATCGTTTTAGTTAATGACGGTGGAGAATATTGCTTAGAATTACATTGATAGTCATACGGTGTGTTCGTTAGAACGTAACCTTATGATTATCAATGCTAATTATGTATTTTATGTTAAATAAGTTATGTTCAATGCTTTGTTCCAGAAGAGACGCGGGGAAGTTGATGAACAGAAGTTAATACATTTCAAATTTAACATAACATACATAATGCGTACTGGCGTAAAGGTTCCAAATCGGTGGTCAGCAGCAACGTTAAAGCCGCGCCAGACATAGTAACTGCTTGAAATCCACGACTATTAAAAGATTTGGCGATCTTGGCCCATGCCTTTTGCGCTTTGTGGTCTTTGCTTTTGTCCGCGGCCAGATAAACCAAAACTTCTTCTTCTGTAATTCCAATCTGTTCCGCTAGAAAAAGAGCTTCATTTTCAGTTAGATGGCGCTCGCCATTTCTGATTTTACTGATCTTCTGCGTACTTATACCCAAGTCATGTGCGATTTGCTTGTCTTGTATATAGTTTTTCGCCTGTTTATAGGCATCTAAAATTTTTGATTGGTACATATCTGGCTCCCTGTTTTCCTAAATTGTATACCGTTATTCCCGATTTTGGTCTATTTACAACCCCGATTTTTGTAGACTACCATGATACGTAAATCGGGATTTCAATTTAGTGGAATTGGTTTATGTATCGGACAGTTGAAAAATCACAGGCAGAAAAGACGTATCTTATTCCGGCTCGCACGTATGGCGATGTGGATGTGTTTACGTCTGACAGTTACGACTATCAATTGGATCTGACTAAGCCCAAAGTTGACCACACGCGCCCCACTCCATTTTCGCGCTGGATGTTCGACCAACACAATCACATTGTCACCACCGATGCTGAGCCGAGTATTTCGACGTTACGTATTCCGGCTTCGTTCAAACGCAATGGCCGATTCTGCAAAGACATGATCCGAACGTTTAAAGATGTGTGCCAACAGCAAGACGACATTGAAGCGCTGCGCCAAATGACTGACGCCAATCACCGCCTCAATCAATTTAATTACAGCGCGGCCATGGACGATGACGACATTCGTACACTGGCGACAGACAAGTCTAAACAGTTTATGCGCGAGTTGGCTAAGTTCGGTGTCGACGAAGAGCAAGAGCGCTTTCAAGTTGCGGTGGAATTGTTGGCCATGTTGGGCCTGAGTTTTCGTGAGTCACAAATCAAACAAGCCGAAGATAACGGCGAACTGTTTGCACTGGTTAACCGTGCGTTGGATGAAAAATGGCTGTGTCGTCAGCTTCGCCGCAAGTGTGCTTATACGGTTGAGCAAGTGGCTCGCGATCTGGCGTTGGTGCAACGCTCGAAGCAAGTGTACTGCTCTGACTTTTCGGTGGAACGTCATCGAGAGCGCCGCAAGTCGAATCAAATCGTATTAGAACAAACCGTGGCCTATGAAGATGGCAACGAGCATAACTGGTTCACATTGAAAGAGCTGTCTGATAAATCGGTTTCCAATCCAGAGATACGCCGTGGCGAAATGTTCGTTCGTATCCGTGGCTTTGAAGACATTGCGAGAGAGTCTGATCATGCTGCGATTTTCCTAACCGCCACGGCCCCTTCCCGCTTCCACCCTGTGTCGGGCAGAAAGGTGAATCAAAAATGGCTAGTTGCTGGCCGACCGGATGCTAAAACTGCCCATCAACACATCATGGGTGTGTGGCAAGCATTGGGAAAATTGTTGGCGAAACACAAAATCCATACCTACGGGATGCGCATCGTCGAACCCCACCAAGACGGCACGCCGCATCATCACTATTTGCTGTTTTTAGAGCCGAAACACCGTGATTTTGTGGTGTCCGAATTTCGCCGTTTATCGCTCAAAGATTCACCGAATGAGAAAGGTGCGCAGAAGCATCGCTTCACTTGTGAACATATTGACTTCAAAAAAGGCTCTGCGGTTGGTTATGTCGCCAAATATCTGAGCAAAAACATCGATGGCCAGCATATTGAGCAAGATAAAGGCTCAAATCTACAAGGAACGGACGCCGCCGAACGTGTTGTGACGTGGTCACGCGTGAATCAAATACGACAGTTCCAGTTCATTGGTGGCCCGTCCGTCAGTGTTTGGCGCGAGCTGCGCCGACTACGTGAAGAATTTAACGAGGAAGACGCCATGTTTTCAGATCTCAACAATGCTGAGCATTACATATTAGAAAAGGTTCGCCGCGCGGCGGACGATGGAGATTGGAAAGCCTTCTGCTATGCCATGGGCGGTGTGATTGTGAATGGCGAAAAGACACCGGTGAAATTGCATTACATGGTGCCAAGAGCCATCGAGAAAATATGCCAATCGGATGATGCCGTTACCCAATACGGCGATACGGCCCAAGCGAGAGTTAATGGTTTGATGTTTAAGAACGTCTACATCATGACGCGTTTTCGTAAATGGAAAGTGACCGACAAGAAAGTGTTTGAGCGTTCCCGTGAAGGTGTCATGTCGAATCTCGTCGATTGGTTCGACGTCATGGAGCGCAATCGCGAATACGAATACATGTTGGAAGACAGATTCCAGCAGTACGAAGAACGCACGCAGTATTGCGAACATCTTGAGGCCGTGTATCTGACTGAGGGTTTAGAAGGACTCGCGTTAGAGTTGGTGGGCGCAGCCCCGCCGACTCTAATGTGAGTTCTTCCTTGGACTTGTGTCAATAACTCCCTCTTTTAATTCAACACAACAACTAACGAACGACAAAAGGAAATGGTTATGAAAATTGAAGGTTTGATCTTTGATGATGCGGACATCACGCAGGAAACCAAAACTAACCGCAGTACGGGTGAAGCCTTGCTGTCAGGCAAGTTTAAATTCCTGACCACCAATCCTACTGAGGCGATTGACGTCAAAGTCAGTGCGGATCTGTGGGCCAACGGTGAAGCCGGAAAAATGCTCAAGAGTTTGGTCGGTAAGCGTCACCAATTTGAGATCCAATATCGCGAAATGAGCTTTGGCAATGATGACGGAAAACACGTGTCATTGAATGGGTTTTATCTCCACGCCCTACCCCAAGTTCAAGCGAAATAACGGACTGAGAGACGACGATGAAAGATGCCCAATTTACTGAGTTTATGGCCGCGTTTGATAACTTTCAATTGATGGTGTTCATTGGTTTGCTGTTCGTGATTTTGGGCATTGGGATGATATTCGGGGGGCAAAGATAAATGCTGTCTATTGATTTTATGGTTGGGTCATTTTCGACAGTGTTTATCCTTGGCTACGCGATTGGTAAGCAGCTGCTTATTTGGAAACGTGCGGTCGAGGTTTCAACGTCAAACTAACTCGTGTAAGGAATACACATTATGAACATGATCAAAAAGCATTACGGAAAAATTTTAGCAGTAAGTTCTCTTCTTGTTGGTTCGGTCGCTCATGCAGCACTGAGTACGGAAGCGCAAGCAGCGGTTGATTCGGTATCCACAGCAGCAACGGATTTCTTGGGATCGGCATGGAGCATCGCGATTATTGTGGTGGTCGGGTTTGCAGGTATCAAGCTATTCAAAAAAGCGGTCAGCAAAGCCACTTAATTACGCCTTTTAGTCATACGTCTGGGGCGGTTCTCCGCCCTTTTTTCTAGCAAGTAACAAAGGAAATGTTATGCGCTATTACTCAGGTTCATTTTTATTATTAGCTATTTTATTACTTTCTTTTCCACAACGGTCGTATGCGAATGAAACGCCATCCGTTCTCTATAAGTTAACGTCTAGCCTTTGGTGGTCAAATCCACAATGTGGTTCAGTAGGAATGACCGTTGCCCCTGATTTTTTTATCGGGTGTGGTTGGCTTACACATGGTGGTGAACACGATAACGGTACGATTATAAGTACCTATCTATCAAATGGCGGAATATACGGAGTGACGGCGGTAACTCAGGGTATGCTTTTTTATATCTCCGTTGTGAATGCTTGTCCATCGTCTGAATCATATAACCCTGATACTAAAGCTTGTGAGCCATTACCCGAATTTTGTGACCGTGATGAAACTGTCGCTACGATGGCTGCTGACCAAGAACAATGCGCCCTTAGTGAAGGCATTTTTTCTGCTCAGTGTGTCAATGAAACTGAAACGTATACGCCTAAATGTGTTCAACCTAACGCGTGTGTCATTGGCGCGGCAGGCTGGCCTGACTGTATGGCCGATTACGATCCCACAACCCCACCACCCATTCCTGAACTCAACTTCAATCCAGCAACGGCGAGTACGGCTCCCAAAGCGGATTCGTACGATAAGCAAGACGCGGATAGCGTAACAGAAACGGCTTCAACGGATTCGGCTGTACTTGAAGCGGTTCAAAATCTTAATCGCGATGCGAATACGGCGTTAACTTCTCTCGATACCAACCTCACTCAAGGCGTTGCAGATATTAATACGGTGCTCAATCAGCTTAACGCGACCAATAACGCTGTGGGTCAGTCAGTGGTTGACCAACTGAATCAGGATTATCAGATTTTTCAGGCTGAAAAGGATCTCCAGTTGCAGACCACGGGAGCGGTTGCGAATGCAGGTTCTCGGACTGTGGCGGCAACCAATCTTGCGACGGATGCCATTAATGACAATACCAATGAGATCGGTCAGAAATTGGATGCGATTAGAGAAGCGGTTGATAGTGAAGCTTGTGTTCCCAGTACGGAAAACAACTTTTGTGAGAATCCTCATGGTCTCGATTCGGGGACGATCACCGACATCATGACCCAAGTGAGTGACGTGGTCGACGGTGAACTGGATAACGTCGAGACGATTGCGGTCGATGGCGCAACAGCCATTGCCACCACTCCACTGACGGGCGCGGTAGAAGCTAACATCACCGCGCTGAACGATGCGGTGTTGGCGGTGCTTCCTCAAGTTGGGAATTGTTCGCCGTTGGTGTTCGAGTTCTCAGGTAAAACGATGTCGATTGATTGCAGTGTCTCGGCGCAAATCAAAACGGTGTTGTCCTATCTGTTCTATTTGTACACGGGACTAATGCTGATGAGCATTTTGTTTGATGAAGTCACACCCAAAAGTCGCAAAGCGACCGCGTAATGTATTAAGGAGAAAAGGCGATGCCCGTTGTTCTATTACCCATTATTAGCAGTGTCGCGGGAGCGCTTCGAATTCCGGCCATTGCAATGTTCTTCGGTAGTCTCGCTGCTCAAGTGATGGCGTTTTTTGCTCGTAAGCTAACGCGAGGCTTTGCCATTAACTTAACCATCGTTGTGATGATCATTGGTCTGGCGGCTGGGTTATCGGCGGCCATTTATGCCTTGTTCGGGGCGCTGTCGTTTGTGGTGCCTCCAGCATTGAATCAGGCGGTTGATTTCTTTCTACCGTCTAATTCTATTCCGTGTTTTTCTGCGGTCATGTCGGCACGTTTACTTCGTTGGGTATGGGAATGGCAATACTACGCGATCACTAAGGTTGCGGGGGTATAGAGATGGCGGTCTATTTTGTGACAGGAAAACTCGGTGCTGGCAAGTCGCTCACCTCAGTGGGTCGTATTAAAGATGCACTCATTCGCGGCGTTCCCGTGGCCACCAATCTCGATCTCAATTTGTGCGCGATGCTAGGACGTAATACCAAGAAAACGCAATGCTATCGGGTTCCAGATAAACCGACCTTACAAGACTTAGACGCGTTAGGTAACGGAAACCAAAGCTATGATGAATCAAAAAATGGCTTACTGGTTCTGGATGAATGTGGCACCTGGTTCAACTCACGAACATGGAATGACAAGTCTCGCCAAGATGTGATCAACTGGTTTCTTCATGCACGTAAAAAAGGCTGGGATATCATTTTTATCGTCCAAGATATTTCGATTGTCGATAAACAGGCCCGCTTAGCTTTAGCCGAACACACGGTATTTTGTCGCCGTCTCGATCGGATGCAAATTCCGATAGTGTCCTCGGCGATTAGGATCATTACGCTCGGTTTGATCCACTTGAAATTACCCAAGCTGCATATTGGCATCGTGAAATATGGCGATAACGCGCAAGCCTTAACCGTAGATAAGTGGCACTTGTGGGGAACTGAACTCTATGCCACTTACGACACCAAACAAATCTTTTCGAGTCACTATGAAGACGGCGTGTATATGAAGTTGCCGACTTGGTACTCTCACGGACGTTACCGCGTCCCTTATACAGCGAGAAACATCATGCGGATCACCAAAATCGTGGCGCGGAAATATTCCCGTTTGACCATGTTCACGTTAGGTTCCCTGCTCTCTTTAGGCGTGTCTCTTCTCTACACCTCAGAGACGAACACAGTCACCAATGTTATTACGCCAATGGTCGAGAACCCAAGTTATCAAGCGTTCGATTTTTCCGGCTATCGCATTACAAGTTACATGCAAACGCCGGATGGTCAGCTGAGCTTTGAGATCGACAAAGACGGTCAGCGTAAGAACAGCATGGAACTAGCGGCTATGGGTTATCAGTTTACGGCTAAGTCACGTTGTCACATCACGGTCAATCGCGGAGGGCCATCTCATGAACTGTATTGCTAACGGCTATCAACCTAAGCTCGATTGTCAGAGTCAAATGCTTTCCAATTTGGCTTTGATAATGAGCAGACAAGCACAGCGCGTCAGTGGGGTTGCCCTTTTATTCCTCCTTATTCCCCTCGCCGCTTTCGCCGATGAACCGACTAAGTTTGAAACGGCCAATACGCCTATAGCGGAATTTGTATCATGGTTCGCCACTCAATCCGGTCAAACGATTGTACTTGGTCAAGGTGTCACGGGAACAGTCAGTTTTACTGCACCGGATTTAAAATCAAGTGAGTACCCAGCCTTCTTCAATTCGGTGCTGCGTTCGCATGGTTATCAGTTAGTAAAGAAAGGTAATGTCTATATTGTTCAACTCACCGCAGAGGCGGTTACTCAACTTGCTCCCGTGTATGTGAAGCTCTATCGCCTCGAACATGTGCGGAATACTAAGGTTGTCGATCTCATTTCGTCCATGTTGGCTGCGACACAAAACCAAGTTATCAAAGAGCAACCAGTACAGAATTATAATGTTGAAGTCTTGCCGACCACGAACGCGCTCATCATCACTGGAACTGAACAGCAACTCGCGAAAATAGACGAACTAATGAAAGGCATCGACAAACCACAACGCCAAGTGTTCATTGAGGCGATTATCACTGAATCGAGCGTTGATAAATCGCATGAAGTTGGTGTTAATCTCGATGCTGCGTTTAAGCATGCGGGGTTCGTTACCAATACCACCATTGCCAGCCTAACCAGTGATAATGTTTTGATGTATGAACGTGGTGATTTTACGGCATTGGTGAAAGCCATCGAGAGCAATGAGAATGCAGAGTTATTGTCTAGGCCACAAATGCTGATCATGGATAGGGAAAGCGGATACATCACGGTCGGCCAGAATGTCCCTTTCATTACCTCCACAGAAGTAACGGATGGTGGAAATAAAATTAACACCATTGAGCGGCAAGATGTAGGCGTATCATTGAACGTGAAACCGCATGTTATGGGGGATTATGTCGTGCTGGAAATTGAGCAAGAATCTCAATCCGTCACCAATTCCACTCAAGCTTCAGATATTATTACTAACAAAAGAACGCTCAAGACAGTCGCCAAAGTGAAAAGCCGCGAAACGATTGTGCTGGGCGGCCTGATCTCAACAGATGAAAAAAACAGTTCAAGCGGTATACCTGTACTGCGAGATATTCCACTGATTGGCTGGTTGTTTGGTTCTGAGTCGTTAGAACGTCAGCAAAAAGAGTTGAGAGTAGTTATTAAAACTACCATTCTATAACGGTTAATTACCATGTAATATTGGGCCGCAACACAGTATACGTACTAGGAGATATATTTTGGGAACAACCACCCTTCAAAAATCAGTGGGGATACTAGCGGATTCAAACAGCTTGGGGCAAGATAATATTTATCATTATTGCGGGGTTGATTCGTTTTTTCATATCGTTAACAGCCAAAGCATGTTTCTTAGCTCTACGCGTTATATGAATGACAAAGCAGACTTTCGATGGGTTAGGCACCTACTTACTGAGAAAATGTTATCTCAACACTCAATTTCGACAGATCCAAAAAGGCTCACTCACCTCAATAGCTTGCTAGAGGATGACATTAGGTTATCAGGCGGTGAAGCATTTATCGCTTGTTTCTCTTTGCAAGGAGATCTTCTTAGTCAATGGAGCCGCTATGCTGACAATAACAAAGGTGTATCAATAGGATTTAATGTTAATGTACTACACAACGTGCTGAAAGGGTTTAACACATACAATCGAGAAGCTGTAGTGTCGGGGCGAGGCATTCCTCTTAGTGCAGTATCCCGCTTTCAAATGAAGCCAGTTATCTATGGGATCGAAGAACAGTATAGGAACTTAAGTCTTGATAGGCCTTACCATAGTACCAATGGCCCAGTTACGGCGTTATGTGATACTGCGGATCATTTAGTTTGGCAATCAACATATCTTAAATCACCTACTTTTAGCGAAGAGTCGGAGGTGAGGATTGCATACATGCCTGAAATTAATGTGACCGATCGTATAGAAATTAAAGGTGGGAATGACAAGTTAAAGTATAGGACTAGCAATGGAAAGCTAATACCATTCTTTTTGCTTAAACTCGGTTCTCAAGCGATTTCCTCTGTTACTTTAGGGGCAGAATGTAAGTTAACTGAACTTGAGGTACACCGCTTTTTAGTCTCAGTAGGTATAAACTTGGATAGGTCAAAAATAACTCGGACAGATTCAACCTATACCAATGCTTAGGTTTGATTAACACTCGCGGTCATTAGTCGCGAGTTTGCTCCTTCTGGCGATTGAATTTCATACGATAAACACTTCTTTTTCAGAACAGTTTACGAGTACAATCTAGCATATATTTTTCAGGCCTGATGGCTTCATTTTTATTTATATAGGAGTATATCAAATGGATGATACATTAAATCAAATCATCGGATATCTAAACGAGAATGGAATCCGAGCCACCTATGGAGCAGTGGCTGACGTTCTTGGCGTAAATGCACAGTCGGTTGGAATGCTATTAGGTGAAAGAAGACCCGAAGTATCATGGGTAGTTAACCGTAAAACAGGTATGCCAACTGGCTACCTGATTGAAGAATGCGCATATAACTTATTATCTCGACAAGAGATAATTAAAGATGCGTATACTCTTAAATACAATGTCGGGCTTTAATATTTTAAATTGCCACCTTTACTTTTTAACTTACACATTATAATGGCTAAAATGCGGGAAAATTTATTTTTTAAACTTAAGAACCTAGTTAAAGGCGAAATCTCTTTATTTAGTCAAGTACACCTTGAAGATATTAAAGAAACGAAGTTATTGGTAAGGGATATTGTATATTATAAGGTGTTGCCGATTGTTTCTGATACTTTAGGAGGCACTACAGGTTTAAATGTAGAAAATCTTTCTAAAGAAGTAACGTCTACGCTATTTGAAATTAAAGAGGATCCTGACTTAATTAGTCACTCCTCACCTATAATTGAACATGTCGTAAGTCAGTGTGTTGGTAAGTCATGGCTTGATTATTCGGTAAGTATAACATCTACTCTAAACAACCATCTTGATATACTGTCTGATAACCTTAAAGTTGATCGTAATGAATATTTAGCGATAAAAAAAAGAGTAACTTCAATGTTAAACATTGCTCGAAGTGAGTCAGTTAATGTTGAGTTTAATATATCTAGGGCTATCGGGAGTGTAACTAAATTTAAGTTTGGTGCAGCAGAAATATCGAGCATTATTGCTTTTTTGTCTGCAATGTTTATCTTTAGTGGGTATATATATGAGAAGATTTTCTTCTTGAGCTTTAATGTAGATGTGGAAGACTTTTACACTATCCAAGACTATCTTTCTAGTAGTTTAGGCGCCATATCCTCCTCGTTTCTTTATACAGTAGTCCCTCTAGTTTCGGTTTGTTTTATTTATCTAATGGATTCAAATAGTCCAAGCTTCCATACATTAGAGCGGTTTCTATCAAGAAAGTCTAGACCTGTATATTACTTTATATTTCTTCTTTTTATTTCATATCTGATACTAATAGCTACAATCGACAGATATTACGAGTTACAGATGTATATTGGATGGGTTGCTATATTATTCTTATTTCTTAAGTATCTATTTTCAAAATATTTAGGAGAAGTGAGATCGGTCATTTTTCTAACTTTATTTGCATTCATACTTTATGTTTCAAGTGTTTTTTTGGTGGCTAAGCAAAACGTAGATAGTGCTATAAACTCTAAAGATGAAAAGTATTCTATAATTTTAAAAAGTGGATACAAAGCTTACAAAGCGTATAGGTATTTATCCTCTAATTCAAACTTTATATTTATGCTGTCAAATAAGGACAATGCTATCGTTATCCTTCCAAAGGATAGTATTATGTCACTAAAATCGGTCTATTAATCTCGTCAAAGATACATGTTTTATCCCCTAACTATTGTGCCCGCATGTAAGTAGCGGGCAATTGGTTAATTTGAATTGCGTTTAATCTTTTCTATTGATCTGGCTATTCGAAGTAATTTTCTTGATGTTTCAAGGTCAGAAGGCGCTTCAATCTGTGTAAGCGCGTGGCCGCACAATATCTGCTGAGGCCCAATCAATTCACCTGTTGGAATCTCAAGTTTATTCTTTCTCATCCTAAATTTCTGCCAGTCTTCCTTGTGGCTTAAGTCTCTAGCAGTGTAGAGCCTCATAAGCCGCTTACATTCCTTGGGTATCTCTCGACCTAAGTCCCACTGATATACCGTTCTCACTGACTTAAAGCAGAGATCTGCCGTTTCTTGCTTAGTTAAGCCGCACTCGAACTTGCGGAAGATGTAATTTTTAGTCATGTCTCTATGGTGCATTGATACTGCCCTTTTAGGGTTAATGGGCTTCGTATCAAAAGCAAACTCTAGTTAATATAAAGTAAAAGCTCTAATTCATTGGAGGCAGAGCACTTAATGTCTCATTTCAATTGAGATATTGATCACACAAATGAAAAGTGTTGAAAATGAGGATTTTGCTTTGAAATGTGCTCGGTGAGCTTTGATAAGAGAAGTAATGACAATTTCAAAGCTAATGCCGTTATAAGTCATCATTTTCACAACTTTGCTTATTGATTGAAAAATAAACCTTTTTTAACATAAGTAAACATAATGCGCACTTAGGTCTATTTTGTTAACATCTGCTGATAAATGAATAACTTACAAAAACTCACCGTTAGAATTCAATCACTTAGTTGCATATTCTATCTGTCCAATCCTTTCACATTTTATCACGTTAGAACGGCTGCCTTTCTCTCACTTACGCGCATGGTGCGCGTGTTGGTGACTTATCGACTAAAGCGATTAAACCCGCAGGCAGTTATCGAAAAAATCGTTGAATGTCGTGTTAAATTTGTGAGGTCTATCACCCATGTTTCTCGAATCTTTTTTCAACCTCTTCTGGCGTGAGTTCGATTCTGTGTCCCACGGTGCCCAATATTTTCATGTTCGCGCGTCGACCGTTCGCCGTTGGCTGTCTGGCGAATCCCCAATTAACCCGATGGCGGAAAAGTTACTGCTGATCAAAGCGCTTGGCTATTTGCCCAATGATATTCGTTGGGAAGGTTTTCGCATTAATGAGGAGCGCGGCGTGATCATCACCCCGTCGGGCCGTGAGTTCAGTCCCAAAGAATTGGAGAGTTTTAGTTATTGCAAGGATGAGTATTTAGAATTGGTTAAGCGCCACGGTCACGCCGAACACGCACCGATTTATCCGGCCAAACCGAATCATTTGCCGTTTCGTGGTGGTCGTCGAATGAAAGCTGCACCGTGGATACCGACTAAGTTCAAATAGTTCGTAAAATATTGCTGTCTAATTTAGCTTAATAAAGCCGCTAACTAGCGGGCTTTATTTTATATGTAATGGAACGTAAAACTAGATTTGCTCACTACTTTCTTGCTTCATTAATGGGGTCATCAACTCTTCAAGTGCAAGTTCGATATTTATACGGGCGTTATGTAAGTTGTCCATTAGTTGACGGCATTGCTCTTTGTCTCCAGTAATTCTTCGATTAGTCAAGTTCTTTATATGCGAGATAATTGCACCCCGTTGATCGATATATATCTTTAATTCCGTTTGCAATTCATCTTTAAAGTATAAGCTGATATACATTATTGCTTTGTTATCTACATAAACCACATTCTCATAGTTTTTGTTTAGAGCGTGTCCAAGATTAGCAGCAAAGGTTGCAACATCTTCATATACAGCTTGATATGCGAGCTCAATTTTTTCTCTGGTTATACGAGCTAATTCTCGCGTTTCCAAGTAATTATGGGAGAGTTTCTCTTCTATTGCTTTAATCGAGTTGGTTTGCTTCTCTAGGCGTTCCAAGGCGTTTTTCATGCCTTCGTTTTCAGCCCTGTCGGTTGCTTTCTTTTTGAGATATGGAGCTACGTAATTACCAACAAGTACTCCTATAAAAGGAAGAACTACAAATGATACGTAGTTCCATACTGACAAGATGTCGCGGGTGCGAATAGTGTTTTCAATGGATTCAATTATGTCTTGCTGTGACATTATATACCCCTAAAATTTGGTACAATATCACAATCAAGAAGTGACAGCGTTACTTTTTCTTCTTCGCTTTAACTATCTTCCCGCCTTTCGCATAGCGGTAGCCTTTCTTCAATTTGCCCTTCCCTTTGGTGGCTGTTTTTTTGCTTACTGGCATGGTGTTACCCCTTTAATCGTTTAATAAGAATGGCGCTGACGATGGTGACAAAACCAATCGTAAGCATGGTTCGTTCGGATACGTCGATTTTGACCTGTACTGGGTCGGGCGTTGAGACGCTGACGCCGAATTGCGTTGGGATGTTCATTCCTTCTCCTTGGCACTTTTGGTTTCAAGGATGGTGAGGCGTCGGTCTTGTTTCCACAATAGGATAATGATGACAGACAGCGCGGGCGGAAATCCCATCGCGGTGATTTGTTCTAAGGCTTCAATGATCATTCTTTTTCGGTTTCCATGCGTCTGGCAAGGCTTCCCACAGCGCGACCAATGACACAATCACGCCCCCTACTGCGCCGCCGTATTCGACACCTTGCTGGCTGACATCGACGGTGAATAAATCGGTGTGGCCGGAGCTGGCCGCGAGTATCCCGCCAACGAGTGCGAGACCTTTGTATGTGGAGGGTTGTTGTAAGTATTTAAGCATGGCGAATGTTGTCCTTAGTGATTTCAACGTTGATGAGTGGGCGGTACTTGGGTTTCAATGGGCCGCGACCGCCGCCGAACAGTTCAATCAGTAATGGGCGGTATTGTTCTACTTTCCATAACACGCGGTAGGCGTCGTCGGTGAGCTTATATTTGTCGGTCAGGTAAAAGTCACGAATCATGAGCGGCGCGAGTTCGACAGGTTCCCAGCCGTTAAACTTGGCAAACAAGTCGCTGAGCACTTGGCCTGCTGGCTGCGTGGCTTCGGCGGCAAACTCATCGGCGGCGCGATAGGCTTTGTTCAACACGGCGAAGGCCACTAAAGCGGCTCCGCCAATGATGAGCATGTTAAGCTGCTGCAATGGCCGCATGGATGACCTCATCACTGTAGGGTTGCTGGCCGTTTTCGTGCTGGATGATGACTTTAATCAGCTCGGGATCATGGTCGGCGGTGAGTGTCTCGTTCTGTGTTTTTTAACTTCAGCTGAGTTTGCTTAGGCAAGCTTGATGGGCTTCATCATAGTTAAAGAAAAACTGTAGAACCTTTTGGTTATTCAACCCCTTAGACATAGCGAAGTGCTGAATTTTCTTTGAAAACACAATCGCAAGTAACAAACAATTATGTTCGGAAGCCCAGTCTACGAACATGTTAGCGCCTTCCCAAGTATCTAATGTAGCAGTGTCCCAATTTCTCAGGTCATGCAGAATCACCCAAGGGCAACTGAAGCCTTCTTGGGAGCTTTGTATACTTGACTTCAGCTCTTCAAACCAAGCTTTTCTGGCTTCATCATTTGTTGCTCCAACAACCTTGGAGTATAAAATTCTGTCCTCAAATCTAATATTCCATTCACCATGAATATTTCGCTGTACCATCATCCGTTACCAAGTCGAGAGACATTCTCAGCTCAGTATAGTTTACAGTTAGTGAGGTATTGAAAGTGCCACTTCTAACTGGCAGGAAAGGTGACATTTTAAACTTGCATTAACAGGGGCTAATCTGTCAACATCTGATGATAAATGAATAACTTAGCAAAACTCACCGTTAGAGTTACATGGTGGCCTGAGCTGGCCTCGAGCATCCCACCAATCAGGGCAAGACCTTTGTAAATGGTTGTATTTGTTACTGGGAGTTTGAGGGAGCTTTCTTAGCTGGGGCCAAAGGCTGATTTTTAAGATCGACGGCATCTTTCGCGTTTCTATGTTTGAAGTAATAACTCAATTCTTCTTGCCTCATAAAAGCACCACCCGTTGAATCGATCATCTTCTCATACCCTTTTTTTACCCATTGTTCTTTCGGGAGGCGTGGCTCAATCTTTTTAAGGCGTGGGATGCCCTCGTCTTGGATAACTTCATACACGGTTCTGCCATAGCCTGTCTTTACAGTCACTTTATTACCATCAAGCTGAAACTGTGTAGTGACGAGGTGATTGTTTTTGTAGACACCTGTGCTGCGGATAGTGAGTAGTTCAGTTTGTTCTGCTGGCCCCCCTATTTCTATCCAGGTCCCGTAGATATCTTCGCGGTTTAAAGGAGGGTTGAGGATGCTGTATGCTATGTAGGTTAGTTCTAAGGCTAACAAAGCCAAAGCGACCATGACAAATGTTTTAAATGCCTTTTGGTTTATTTTTCCTGTTTTACGCGAATATATTTGGTCAAAAGGTAATTTCATCAGCTTAGTATCGCTTTTACATGGTATCACTTCAAAGTTAGCACAAGATATTGATGAATGAGAACTTTACGGCCAAATATCAAAGCTAAATGAGGCTTTAATTGCGCTTTGAATATGATGTTCGGCTGCGTGCCATTGCTCCCTCTCGTGCCAATATCGCCCGACCATAGCGAAAGACCATGGTGCTACTTGCCCATCCACCCGACTGCTGAACTTGCAGTACATCAAATCCTTTGCGCAGTAGATCTTGTGTTGCGCCGACCCTCGCGCTGTGTGCTGTGAAGGGTTTTATAGGCCTGTCTCGTGATTCAAGCACTTCCCATGCTGAATGAAATACCCCTTCTACCGTTTTTGTGCTAATAGGTTGGTGAGCATACAACCCCGTATTTGCGTCGAAGCGTATTTTGAAACGTGTATTGTGTTTGGATATTCCGACAAATAAATAGCCAGCATTTTCAGAATCGATTTCGGCCAATTGAATATACCGGTGAATGAGCTCAACCACTTGAGGGCTGAGGAATTTTGTGTCCGGCTCGCCAGAGTGGTTGGTTTTACTGATCGGCACGAGCAGCACGGCGCTGCCATCATCCATAAATTCTATGTCTTGCAGTTGTATGTTCGCCAGTTCTGCGGCACGCAACATGGATTCATACGCTACAGCTAGCAAAACCAAATTCCTACAAAGACGTAACGATTGACTGCCTTGCCAAAGATCAATGATATGGTCGAGGTGCTGTTCGTTAAAAGGTGAAGCCTGTTTAATGATTTCGCCCTTTTGAACTTTAGTACGGCGAATGGCTTTTAGGCGATCATCAACATAGGTGTCGTGACAGGGATCTGGGCAACCAGCTATTCGATGAACTCGAGATATTGCCCAGCGGTATATCGATAGCGTATTGCGATGCAGGCTCGGTTCTCTATCCACAAAAAACTCTTCAACAATTATTGCCTCAGCGGGCAGTGAAGCATATCGCCGTTCATGACACCAAGCGACGAACTGTCCCCACGCACTTTCTAACCGTTTTAACGTACTGGGTGAATACCGAGCTTCTCTTTTTTTGAACTCATCAAATAAATGCCGGAACGCAGCTTGAAAGGTTTTGTCTTCAGAGACATTTATTCCGATTTGTTTTGCTTTAACAATGGCAATTTCGATATCGACTGGCCGAAGTGACGTTATATTGCCTGTAATTGAGAGTGGATGCTGTGCCATCACTTAACCTATTGATATAAAACGACAGTTATAGTTTAGACTATTCTTATCTTATGTCAATTTCTGAGAATTACACTTCTCAGAAATTGACAATCACTTAAAACCCCGCCATAAGTGACGTTGTGACTTTTAAAATGTGAGCTTCTTGTACGTGTTTTGGTGTGAGAAGATGATTAAGTTTTATGTTTCACTTTTTAAAGGAAATGAAAGCGTGTAATGTGCTTACCCGTCCGGATAATCAACAAACTAAAAAGTATGGACTTTAAAACATGAAAAAAGTGGTCGTGACCGGAAGTGCCAGCGGTATAGGTTTTTACACCGCTAGTAAACTCAACGAAAGTGGATACGATGTTACAGGGATAGACTTGGTAAAGAGCCTTGCTTTGGATAAGTCGATAACTCAAGTCGAATGCGACTTACTTGATTCCGAACGTACAGAGTCGGTATTCCGCAGTATTGGGGATTTTGATATTGCTGTTAACTGTGCGGGTGTGCCTGGGCAAAGAAAGGCTCTAACTGAGTTCTCGAAGCAGGAGTTTGAGCAAAGTTTCTCAGCGGTGTTCTTCCCTACTTTTAATGCCATGCAGCAGGAGCTGCGGCTGTTGGAGAAACATAAGATTCCTAGCGGTGACAAGAAGAAAATCATCAACATCACCAGTTATACTGCTCACGTCGGTGGGAAAAATATGGCCGCTTACAGTTCAGCTAAGGCTGCCTTGATTAACTTAACCAAAGTAGCGGCCGTTGAGCATTCTGAAACGGTGCAAGTGAATTCAATCTCTCCAGCTACGATAGACACACCGATGATCAGGAAGAAATACCTTTCTGCTTGGCCGGACTATAGTGAGGCTTATTTATCGGGAGACTGCGGAAAGGTTGAAGACGTCTTTGCGGCGATCGATATGATGATTCACAATAACTTTATGACGGGCTACGATCTTGTCTTGGACGGCGGCTATTCAGCAGATTTTAGTTTGAACCTAAAGCCAGTTTGAACCTAGCCATAGGTTCAAATATTTGAAATAACATTAAGTTACTCTGTCACTTTAAGTCGGCGAAATCTAATAAGGACTTAACCGACTTAAAGTACATGTTTTCTAACCAATATTACCTATTCTAGATAAGCGAACTTTGCTTGGTATCCAATGTGGTAACCAAGAACCGCGACCATGTTGGAAAGAAAAGCTCATCCAGACAAAGTTCGCTTTGCCGATCAAATTACTTTCCGGAACGAAGCCCCAATAACGGCTATCGTCACTGTTGTCTCGATTATCCCCCATCGCGAAATAATGCCCTTTTGGTACTACCCACTCACCAATCTGCGAATGACTTTGTTGATAGTAACTCAGGTACTGTTCGGGCATTAATGGATCGCGCAGAATCTTATGCTTTACGGCACCTAGCTTTTCTTGATATTCATCTAGCTGCGTGCCGAGCTCCATAAATTTTGTTGGGCCGATGTACCGCTTGGATATTTCGTGAACTGGCGTACACTTGCTGTTTTCGTCGCAAGCAGGTTTGATATAAAGGGTTTTATTGCGATAGATAATCGTATCACCCGGCAAGCCGACAATACGTTTAATCAAATCAATCTTCGGATTCTTCGGTGACACAAAGACCACAACGTCGCCGCGCTTCGGTTCCTCTGTATGGAAAAATGTGTGGTGAAAGATTGGGTCGCGTAACCCGTATGCAAATTTTTCTACAGTAATGAAATCCCCAGGTAACAATGTAGGTTGCATGGAACCGCTCGGAATTTGAAAAGGTTCAATAATAAATGAACGTAAAACAAAGACGGCTAATAAAACAGGAAAAACAGAACGGGCTTGTGCTATCCAGTTGTTTGGTTCTCGCTTCTCTTCTTGGCTCACTTTGATTCTTCGTTTTTGCCAAAAATATTTGTCAGCAACAAATATTACTCCAGTAACCAGAGTGGCAATCGTAAGAACTAATGAAAAAAGATCAGCCAAATTGGCAAATGAAAACATGGTGATTCCTTCGGCGGTGTACAACAAAATGTCTTTATAGACAGATCACGGAGTTTATATGACTCGTCTTTATGTAATAAGTTCACAAACTCTTACAAATTAAACTAAATTAATGACCAAACTTACTCGCCTCCTCATTGCTATAAAATGAAAAGAATGTCGGAGAGTAAACAATATCTTTCATGAATACCTTTTGGATTGATTTGGATTGAGTTGAATTCAAGAATAGACCTGATCTCAGAAAAATGGCCTAAGCCATACTTACCATTTTTGCGAGAACGGATGATGTGGTGATTAAAATAGGAGATTTATGATGAGGTATTTAAGTAATTTCGGTCAAATAATGTTAAATTTCAGTACAAGATATTTAGTTATAGTGCGTTAAGATTAATATGGTACTCACCAATTAGGCGTGAATACTAAAAGTAAGCTATATTTTTTTGTATAACATCAACATGATAATTCAAACGTCAGGCTACTAAGTAAGGGGAAGTGTATGAGCGCCACGCATCTAGACTATACAAATCTAAAAGAAAAGTTGGAGCACCTCGTCGAAGAATTCGACCAGTTTCGAGATTGCAGCAAATGTTCCGATGATATGTTGGAATCATTTCGTTTAGATATCTACAGAGTCGATCACGACATTACTAGCTATTTCTTAGACCAACAGAAGCACCTGAAACTCGTAGAAAGCTCTCAAGAAGGATAACCCCCCGCTCTCATGACCTTGATTTTAGAAAGGCGATCGGCACATCTCGATTGTCTTTCTATAGGGGATCTGTATGTGTCGAACTTTCATGCACCCTGTTCTTTTCCTGTTAACCAAATACATAAAGGTAATGAATATTCTCTGAGGCTATTGATCACACCTACCTTTTCCATTCTCGGCAAAATCCTGACACTCCTCGTACAATTCAGTCTATTTCGTATGCTGACATATCGGATTTCTTTGGGTTAGTATTCCATTTGATTTTGCATACGAGAAAACGGCTTTTTCTATGACATTTTGTTCAAACATTCATCATTTTCGACCCGAACTACATAACTAAAATAACAGTATCAATTTTAAGGTAAACTTTTCCATGAACCCAAGCAAACCCCAGTCTTCCAAGCAGCTTGACTCTGAAGTGATCCGCTTTGCCGGCGATTCTGGCGACGGTATTCAGTTCACTGGCGACCGCTTTTCTAGTAGCGTCAGCTTATTCGGTAATTCACTAGCCACGCTACCCGACTACCCTGCAGAAATTCGAGCGCCCGCTGGCACCGTTTCCGGCGTGTCATCTTTCCAACTTCAATTCGCCGACCACGACGTATTTACCGCTGGTGATCAATGTGGTGTTCTGATTGCTATGAATGCCGCCGCATTAAAGAAGAATCTCGCTGATCTCATACCCGGTGGTACATTACTTATAGACAAATCGGGCTTTAGGGACTCTCTGATTAAGCTTGCTGGATTTGAATCCAACCCATTAGAAGATGGGTCGCTACGTAATTACCGAGTCATTGCCGAAGACTTTACTCAGTTAACTTTGGGTTCTCTGGCAGGTAAAGGGCTAGCAGGAAAAGTGGCACGCCGATGTAAAAACTGCTTTATGCTGGGCATTAGTTTTTGGATGTTTAACCAAACCTTAGACGAAGCAGAGCAATGGATTGAAAAGCGTTTTGCACGCTCTCCTGAACTCGTCGATGCCAACATCAGTGCGCTACGAGCGGGTTTCAATTACGCCGATACCACAGAAATTTTCAGTATTAGCTGGCGCGTACAAAAGGCAGAGATAAGACCTGGCCGATACCGCTCTGTCTCAGGAAACGAGGCTTTATCTCTTGGCTTTGTTACCGCCGCTCACGCAGCCGACCGAAAATTATTTTTGGGCTCTTACCCAATCACCCCTGCGTCAGATATTCTCCACCAGTTGGCGAAATACCAAAAATTTGGTGTCACCACATTCCAAGCAGAGGATGAAATTGCAGCCGCGGGTGCAGCATTAGGTGCTTCTTATGCGGGTGCGCTTGGCCTCACCACAACGTCAGGCCCAGGTTTATGTTTGAAATCCGAGACAATCAACTTAGCCGTGATGTCTGAGCTACCGTTAGTCGTTGTCAATGTTCAGCGTGGCGGCCCATCAACCGGATTGCCGACTAAAACTGAGCAATCGGATCTTCTTTTTGCCTTATATGGGCGTAACGGTGACTCTCCGCTACCTGTGCTTGCCGCATCTTCGCCAGCAGATTGTTACCATATGGCATTGGAAGCAAGTCGCCTCGCTACGCAGTTTATGACTCCTGTTATTTTGCTAACCGATGGCTATATTGCGAACGGTACTGAACCTTGGCAGGTGCCGAGTGAAGATGACATTCCTCAATGGCAGCAACACGAAGTCAACATGGCGGGCTCTTACTACCCATATCTACGTCATCATGACACCTTTGCGCGTGACTGGGTAACACCAGGAACACCAGATAAAGAACATCGCATCGGCGGCTTAGAAAAACAGAGCATCACTGGCGATATATGTTATGAGCCTGAAAACCATCAGAGAATGACATCTGAGCGTGCAAATAAGATTGCTAATATTGCTCGTTTTATTCCTGAACAAAAACTGTCAGGTTCTGAATCCGATGATCTCTTAGTACTGTCTTGGGGCGGCACCTTAGGCTCAGTGAAAACCGCTATTGATAAGCTCAGAGGTGATGGCCATACGATTGCACACGCACATATCCAATACATCAACCCGATGCCTGCCAATATGGCGGATCTGATTGGCAAGTTTAAACGTATCCTCATCGTTGAGCTGAACAACGGTCAGCTTCATCAATATATCCAGTCACAGTTTGCCGTTTCAGCAGAGCGCTTGGTAAAAGTCGAAGGCACACCGTTCAAAGTAGAAGAAATAACCACCGCTATTAAAGCAAACCTAAAAGAGAATTCTAATGAGCCAACCAGTTTATAATCGTAAAGACTTCGTCTCTGACCAAGAAGTAAAATGGTGCCAAGGGTGTGGTGATTTCAACGTATTGAAAACGATGCAATCGGTGTTAGCCAAAGAAGGTAAGCCAAAACACAACACTGTGTTTATCTCAGGTATTGGTTGCTCTTCCCGCTTCCCATATTATATGGATACTTATGGATTCCATACTATTCACGGCCGCGCTCCTACTGTCGCGACGGGTGTTAAGGCGGTGAACCCAGAACTAGACGTCTGGGTAGTCACGGGAGATGGAGATGCGCTCAGTATTGGTGGCAATCACTTTATCCATGCGATTCGTCGTAACCAAGACATCAAGATTTTGTTATTCAACAACGAGATTTATGGCTTAACGAAAGGGCAATACTCGCCAACCAGTGCACAAGGTTGCGTGACTAAATCAACACCGACAGGCAGTATTGATTATCCGCTTCGCCCACTTTCAATTGCGGCGGCTGCCAATGCGAGCTTCATTGCCCGTACATCGGATAACGATCCTAAGCACATGACGAAAGTATTTGAAGCGGCTGCGAAACACAAAGGCACGGCGGTCATTGAAATTTTGCAGAACTGCGTAATTTTCAACGATAAAGTTCATGAACCGTACAACGGCCCTAAGCAGCGTAAAGACAACTTACTTTACCTCGAGCACGGCGAACCAATGCAATTTGGCAAGGAGCGCGCTTTAAAACTTGCAGGGCTAACACCTGAACTAACAGACAGCAGCGACGACGCTGTATTGGTGCATAACGCAGAAACCAGCAACACGTCACTGGCTTACATGCTTGCAGAACTGAGTTACCCGCAATATCCGGTACCCGTTGGTGTCTTCCATCAGTCAATTCGCCCTTGCTATCATGAGTTACTACAAGATGGGCAATCGGAAGAAAAAGCAACCAAAGACGACATTGTTGGGCTATTGAATCAAGAGAGCTATGTGCTTTAAGGTCACGCCTTCAAAGTAGCTTAGCTGAAAATCTGGAAGCATTTCTTCCTAGCCTAAAAAGCCACCGTAAGGTGGCTTTTTAATTGACAGTATCTACTTTTTCTAAAAGCTCTACTTTGCTAGTCTCTCTATTTGCTTAATCGCTGGGTGCTTGTAGTACCTTTACTCACGATACTGACTAAGGGAGCATCCGTTTTAGAGTGTCATCTTTCACAAAGTAATGGTGAAACAGTGCGGCACCAGCATGCAGAGCGATGAGGAAATATCCAGCATCAGCGAGAGTTTCATGCACTTCCTTAATCGATTTAGATAACGCTCGATCAGCTGAGGAAGACACTGGCATTTGAATACCGAGAAAATCCCACTGTTTCCCACCAATGTACATGAGCGCTAAGCCCAATAAAGGTAAAGACAAGAAGCACAGGTACATTACTTTATGAGTCATTGACGAGACCTTTCGCTGCCACAACGGCGGCTCGGGGGTGATTGGTGGCTCGGTGTTACGCTTATATAGATATACCCTAAGCAACATCACAACGAAGGCGAGTAACCCCGCGTTAAAATGTATCAATTTTATGTAATCGTGCCAGACATTGCTTTTCGGGACAAAGCCTTTCAGTTCAATCGCCGCGTAAGCAATGGCGATTAACGTCAGGCTCAGCCAGTGAAGCCATACTTGCTCTTTGGGGTAGCGTTGTTTCGGATCAGAATCCACAATTTTAATACCATAAACCAAAATTAATTCAATATTATACACACGGAGCGTCGGCGTATATTGCTCAGCGTCAATCCAGCATAATCATTGTGTCAGACTTTAAACCCAGCGAACACTTCTTTCAAATTCTGAGCTTCCCCTGCAATATTTTGGCTTTCTTCCGAGGTGGATTTTGCGCCAGACTCCGTTTCTTCAGCTACCTGCGTAATGTTCGATATACTTTGATTGATTTCGACTACTACATGCACTTGCTCTTCAGAGGCAGTCGCGATTTGCGTGTTCAAATCAGAGACTTCTTTCGCAGACACATAAGCGGCATCCAGCGAAGACGTGACAGCATCACTTTTCTCCATTACTTCAGCCGCTTTATTTTGCCCTTTAGCCATCGAGGCAACGGCATTATCAGCTTCGTTTTTTAGCCTCGAGAGTAAACCTTCAATATCGCCTGTTGAATCTTGCGTCCGTTTCGCTAAAGTCCGAACTTCATCCGCCACTACAGCAAACCCTCGGCCACTTTCCCCAGCACGTGCTGCTTCAATCGCAGCATTTAACGCAAGCAAGTTGGTTTGCTCCGAAATACTCTGAATGGATTCCAATACAGAACTGATGTTATTGGTTTCTACCAGAAGTGCTTCAATCACACCAGATGTTTGCTGAATTTCAGTCACGAGCTCAGAAATATCATCGTGGTTTTGTGCCGATAGGCTCTTAGCTGTATTAAGCTGCTCACGAATATTTTGAGTCGCAGTAGAGGCAGCCGACGTGTTCGAAGAAACTTCTTTCGAGGTCGCGGCCATTTCTTCAATTGCCGTGGCAACCATCTCTGTTTCCGCCCGTTGCTGCACCACCTTCTCTGTTGTATCTCTCATGGTATCTAAAGCCGAACCAGAAGCCTCAAATAACCGCATGGTGCTAGAACGCGCTTTCGTCGTCATCGTATGTAACCGAGAGACAAATTCATTAAAGTGCTTGGCCATATGGCCCATTTCATCTGTTGCCGTATCTTTGAGCCTTACGGTTAAGTCTCCTTCCCCTTGAGCAAGTTCTTGCAAGCGGCTGTTCATATCTTCAATTGGGCGAACTATTGAGCGGCAAATTATGTACGCGATAAGGAGCGAGGCAATCAAAGTCCCTACGAGTACAAAGCTAATTAGACGAATCGCTTCAAACTCATGCTGTTCTGCGGCCAATGCCGATTCTTCCGTAAAGGTGCTAATTCTATCAAGCAAAGCTACGAGTTGTTCTTCGATAGCATCTTCTTGCTTTTCGATATCATGTGCCTGCTTCAGCACTTTATTGATGGGCTCATTTTTTAAGCGCTGTATAACCTGTTTCATACCAGCGGAAGCTTGTTGATACTGGCTATTAATTGCGCTTAATTCGTTAGTCACTGCGTTAAACGCTTTCTTCGCTTTTTCACTGTGAGCAACTTCCATCGCTTTGGATGAAAAGCTTTTAGCATCGGTGAGTTCTAAAGAGGTTTTATCGATAAGTTTAGATAGCTTAGCTTCCAGCTCATTCAGCTCTTTGGCTTCTTCTGGAAATGCATCACGTAACGCGTATTTCAGCAATACCCTCTCGAACATTACCGACTGCTCTAACTGGTGCTCGATAATATAAGTGACTTTTTTGGTTAACGGGATGTCTTCTTCTGCAATATCCATCAGCTCATAGCCGATTTTGACCATTTGCGATAACGCCATCGTACTGATTAACAAAAGCAGCACAAATTGAAACGCTCCCATGCAGTATATTCGATACTTGATGCTCAGTTTGTTGATCACGAGCAATCCTCCGCATTATGTATTTGTATTAGGTTTAAGCCTTTCACCTAGCCGAGGATTTTGATGTATTTAAAATAAGACCATCATCAACTAATCTCTTATTGACTTTAGTATAGACAAAATTTCCTTGAACGAGTGGTCGGACACCACGATGAAATAGGCTCACCAACAAGACAGGGCGCTAACGCTTCTGATAGAATCGATTTCGCTACGTTGAGCGGTAATCGGGAAGCATACCCTAATGCCAACTGAACCCGTCTGTTTGTAACTGGTAAGTGGTAACGAACCGTTTTAAACGAACCGCTATGCGCACTAAGCTAACGCACACTAGGGTAATGCGTATGAGTTATAGCTGCTCTTTCGTAAGTCAGCGGCTACAAGCTGGTCAGTTATGAGCGAATCAGTTATGAACGAGTCAGTTATGAACAAATCGGTTATGACATATCGCTTATGAACAAACCAGTTATGAGCATTCAGCTTTAAACCATCAGTAACAAGCGAACTAAGGATTTGAAACACAGTGGGTCATGGACGAACTCTTTAAAGAAAATGCAACGGCATGTGAAGTGTGCGACTGGATTAACTCAGTCCCTCCAATGCATTCAAATCAGCGTTTGAGCTGCCTGAGGTGCGAGCACACCCTACTCACAGTGCAAGACGCTACCGCAACCAAATTAGTCGCGACTTGTCTCGCAACGCTCATCATGTTTGCCCTATCGCTCTATTTTTCCTTCATGGGATTTTCATCCAATGGGGCCAGCCAGAACATTAGTTTGCTCGACAGTGTTAATGTACTACTCGTGCAACACTTTACTGTTCTAGGTGCTATTGTCGCCCTCACCTTGTTGGTTCTCCCTGCTCTGTATCTGTTATCAATCTTATATGTGGCAGCTTCACTGCTGAGAAACCATAAACCTCGTTTACTACTACGTTGGCTATTGCTCACCTCGGGAGCGATAAAGCCTTGGCTCATGGGCGATGTCTTTTTGCTTGCCAGTTTAGTCGCGGTGGTGAAATTACATAGCCTCGCCGACATTCATCTCGGGCTGTCTTTCTGGGCCTACTGCGTCTTTACTCTGATGATCCTTAAAGTCATCTGCTATGCTGACAAAAGGTGGCTGTGGAATCAGTGCTTAGGCCCTAGCCCAAAAATAGATACCATTAATGGCAGCAGCGCAGTATCAGGCACCGCGCAAAGCCAGCAATTAGCTGGCTGCAAGTTTTGCGGTGCGTTAAATCCATCCGACCAACAACATTGCCAGAGGTGTCAGCACGTAATAAGACCAGTTAAACGAAATCTCTCCAACACCTTAGCATTACTCATCGCGGCAACGGTCTTATATATACCTGCCAACCTCTACCCAATAATGAATACCACCTTCTTCGGCTCAACCGAACATTCAACGATTATCGGTGGCGTATTGTTACTGTGGGGACTGAAATCCTACCCTGTTGCGGCTCTCATTTTTATCGCCAGTGTGTTGGTCCCTATCTGCAAAATACTGGCATTATTCTGGCTGTGTTGGCAGCGTTTCCGTCAGAATTCACTCACGGGCCACCAAAAGCAACGTGTCCACCACATCACCGAAATTGTCGGCCGCTGGTCGATGATCGACATATTTGTTGTCGCCATACTCTCTGCATTGGTTCAGCTCGGAGCACTTATGAATATCGTGCCCGGCTCCGCCGCTGCCTGCTTTTGCGCCGTTGTCATTCTAACTATGTTGGCTGCTATGAGCTTAGACAGCCGTACGTTGTGGGAATGATTTGCGATAAATGTGCGATTGAATAAAGGAAATATACATTGACTGAACAGCCTTCAAATTTAGAGTCTACCCGCCGCGCTCGCTTCAACACGATTTGGCTTGTCCCTCTTATCGCGGCCTTAGTCGCGGGTTGGATGGTCTATGACAGCTGGTCACAGCGCGGTCCTGAGATCACCATTGTGGCCAAAGATGCCGACGGTTTAGAAGCTGGAAAAACCAAAGTCAAAGCAAGGAATGTAGACATTGGTGAAGTCACCAACATCAAGCTGAGCGACGATTTTACGCATGCCCTTATCACCTTACAAATGAACAAAGGCACCGAGAAGCTGTTAAAATCCAACACTAAATTTTGGGTCGTAAAACCCAGAATAGGCAAAGAAGGGATCAGCGGTTTGGGGACATTGTTGTCGGGCTCCTATATCAATATGGAACCAGGTAACCAAGGCAAAAGAGCGAGAGAGTACACCATGCTCAGCAAGCCCCCTCTATCAACCATCAATGATAAGGGTATACGCGTTCGCTTGTATTCGACACAAACCACCAAACTTGAAGTGGGTACGCCAATCAATTTCCGTGGCTACGAAGTCGGCTACGTCGAGGATGCTGGGTTCGATCTTAAGCGAGACGCTATTACCTATCAGCTATTTATTCACGCACCCTACAACAAGCTTATCAATAGCCATGTCAAATTTTGGATGACTTCTGGGCTTTCTGTGCAAGGCACAGCCAAAGGGATCGAAGTGAAAATGGGCTCACTGCAAACCTTGATCACAGGCGGTATCAGTTTTGGTGAAATTGGCGACATTAAAACCGCTATGCCAGTAAAAGACCTGACTGAATTCAAGCTTTTCTCTTCTAAACAAGAAGCCGAAGATAATCGATACAACAAGTTCATTAACTATGTGATGCTGTTTTACGGAAGTGTGTCCGGGTTAGAATCTGGCAGCCCTGTAGAGTACAACGGCGTGCGCATTGGCACCGTCACGCAGGTTCCTTTCGCAGGAGCCACCATCGACAAATTAAGATCGGTCGATAACCCGCCAGTGCCGATTTTAGTGCGCATTGAACCACAGCGCTTAGAAACCAGCTTGAAAGATTCAGTTAAAGATCTCGATGAATGGAGAAGTATTTTCGCAGATTCGTTCAAACGCGGCATGAGAGCCACATTAAACACGAGTAACTTGTTAACGGGTGGGAAAATCGTATCCGTTAAATTCGTTAAGGACGCGGCTCCGCAAAAAATCACCCATTACGGTAAATACTTGCTGTTCCCAACCACCACAGCCAGCCTTGCAACGATGCAGGAAAAGGTAGAAGTCATATTGAATAAACTGGCTGCTCTGCCACTAGATAAAACGGTTAACTCGCTCAACAGTACGCTAGCGGAGCTCGACAAAGTCGCTAAAAGCACAAGTGATTTACTTAACCAGCAGCAAACGAAGCAGCTACCGGCCAAGCTATCTGGCACCCTAGATTCTTTGCATGGCACTCTTAGCGATTATAAATCGGAAGGTGTGGTGGGCAAGAAGCTTCAACAAAGCCTAACTTCACTGCAACGGACGCTCGATGAATTACAACCACTGATACAAGAGATCAGACAAAAACCAAACGCTCTGATCTTTGGTAAGCCAAAACGTGACGATATAGAGCCCAAAGCGCCGCAGCGCAAATAAATCACATGAGGAAATTAGACGAAATGGGAAAAATAGCCACCTTTTCAACAATCGTTGCCATTGGCCTGCTGCTGAGTGCCTGCTCTAGCAACACAGCACCAACGACGCATGAATATTTGCTGCCTAATCAATTAACGGTTTCAGCTTATCAAGTGCAGCCCGAGAGGGCTGGCTATTCTATTCAACTAAAAGCAATTAAGGTGGCCGACTACTTAAGCCGTCTCAACATCGTCATGGTCTCGGACTCTGGACAGGTCTATCCGGCAGCCAATCATCTTTGGGCCGCCCCGCTTACGTCGCAATTAGAGAACTTAACGATTAACCGGCTTACAGAGCGGCTGCCCACGATTAGTTGGCTACCGTCTTATCAACCGTTTTCCGCTCAAGCATCACTAGAAATCGATGTGGCTGATATGTACGCGAACCTAAAAGGTGACGTTGTCATTTCTGGACGCTGGTTTTTAGTCGCAAATACCGACGACCACCTTATAGACTCTGGCACATTCAAACGCCATGCCCAGTTGCAGCAAGACGGCTACCCAGCTCTGACCGACCAATTATCCAAAACTTGGCTCAATCAAGTCATCGACCCAATCGCAAGAAAACTTACATCGTTGAAATCAGTGAAATAACCTTCCCTTTCGCCCCCCTTCTAACAAAGGGGAAAGTAAGATAACCCTTTGAGTTATCTTACTTTTTCCTTACCCACCCTTACCCGCCTCATTACCACGTAACATTCACTTTGGACATCAGTCCATAAATTCTTCTACCTTTAGCCAGCGTGAATGAGATCCTCGTCTTATAATGTAGATATTCTGTTCACTTTCATGGATTGACATGGGCATATGATGTTTTTTAACTCTAAGAAAGAAGACGCTGAGAAAGACAGTTACACTGACTCAGTTTACCAAGCGATAAAAAAACATGTTGCGTGGATCGAATTTACCCCCGATGGAGAATTCAAGGACGCCAGTCAGATATTTTTAGATGTCGTGGGCTACTCAAAGCAGGAAATGCACGGTAAACATCACCGGATTTTCTGCGATATGAACTATGCCTCCAGTGCTGAATATACCCAGTTTTGGCGCGACCTAGGACGCGGTGATACCAAACAAGGCACTTTCAAACGTGTTACCAAGTCTGGCCAAACGCTGACTCTAGAAGCCACGTATTTTCCTATTAAGGATAAGTCCGGCAAAGTGTTGAGCGTCGCGAAAATTGCCTCTGATGTCACGGCAATGAAAGACAAGGACAGCAATAAACAAGCGGTTTTAGATGCATTAAATCAATCTATGGCCGTCATTGAGTTTGAACCAAATGGCAACGTTCTAAAAGCCAACAGTAATTTTTTAGGTGCGCTGGGCTATAAAGAAAGTGACATGCAAGGTGCCCATCATAAGATGTTTTGCTTCGATGACTTTTATAAAGAACAACCTAACTTTTGGAAACAATTAGCCAGCGGTGAATATAAGTCTGGCCAATTCTTACGCCGATCCGCTCACGGTGATAGAGTGTGGATTGAGGCCACCTATAACCCCATTCGTGACCAATCAGGCAAAGTGTATAAGGTAATTAAGTTTGCTTCGGATATCACGGCACAAGTTGAGAAAAACGAAGCCATGTCTCGCGCCTCTGAGGTGGCATACAGTACTTCAGTCGAAACGGCGCAAATTGCTCAGGAAGGCTCAAAAGGTCTAAGTGAAAGTGTGGACATCGTCGCCATGATTTCCGAGAAACTGTCGACAACCAGTGAAGCGATGTTGCTGCTCAACGACCGTTCGCAAAGCATCGAAGAAATCGTAGCAACAATCAAAAGTATTGCTGATCAAACCAACCTACTTGCGCTCAACGCCGCTATCGAAGCCGCACGTGCCGGTGAACAAGGACGGGGATTCGCGGTGGTTGCCGATGAAGTGCGCCAACTTGCTTCAAGAACAACGGAAGCAACATCAGAAATTGCCGATGTAGTGAATGAGACCAGAAATTCCACCCAAGAAATGACCCAAATGATGGAAGAAGTTTCAAGCATCGCAGAAAATGGTCGAAACAAGGTAACGGAAGTATCGGCTGTAATGAATGAAATATCCAAAGGGGCCGAAGATGTATCGGCCACAGTACGCGAGCTGTCAGACAACCAGCACTAGACAGCAGCTAACTTGGGGTTCTTAACTTATGATGCTGTAACTTATGACTCTTCAAACGGATGAAGATGAGTTGACTGGTTGCTGAATGTTACTTGATTTCTAATGGTAAGCTAAGTTTCTAATGATACCTAAGCTTCTAACGATAGCTAAGTCTCTGAGGGTGACTAAGCCCTTGAGATTTTAGACCTCTGAACTTTTAAAGCCCATATCTGTTTAGATACGGTATCCGAGCACAGGTGCTTTATTGCTGCGCTTTGTCTTCACGTATTTTCTGAGCCACTATTTTAATCGCTTCAGCAGTGCTGATTCCCTCAGACATGAGTTGCTGAATTCTCTCAACAGCAGCCTGCTGTTCTTGGTGTGATAGGCTTAAATCGTCAAACATCGAGGTCTCCAAGTAGCACTTTTGTCTACCAATTTAGTCTACAAATAGCACTTCGGTCTACAAACAACAATCCGGCCTGACAATCTCAGTCCGGTCTGCACATAAAATCTGTTCGCACTATACAGAATACCGCCGAAAAAGAACAAGAATAGTTTGACTCAATCAGCAACTAATGTTGCTCAAAACTAATGTTGCTCAAAACTAAAGTTGCTCACCATTAAAGTTAACCACAAATAAAGTTAACCACAAATAAAGTTAACCACAAATAAAGTTAACCACAAATAAATTCAATCACAAATCGATGGAGGGTATCCCTACTTGCGCCGAAACCATCAGTATGTTGGTAATCAGTACGTTCCTAAGAAATTTACGTAACCGCCCATCGCATTCTCGTTGGTGTAACTAGCACCTATGTCTATCTCTATAATATTGAGGAAGTCGATACCAAAACCTGCCGTATAAGTATCCTCAGAGCCGCTATAGGCGAGGTTCTTTTTGTAACCCGCACGGAGCTTGAGTTGTCGTAAAAGGTCAATTTCTCCACCAACGCGAAGCATCTGGGTATTATCAGCAAAATCGGTGAAACGCTCTTCTTCGTTGAGGTCATAATCAACGCTGACTGAAACAAAATCTCCTACTAGCCCAGCACCAATAGTGTAAAGCGGTCGCATCTCATAGGAATAACCAATGTTTATTGTGCGACTTTCTGAGGGGTCAATGCTACTGGTCAGCGTTTGGCTGTAGGATATGGTCTCGATATCCCGCTTAACTAAATTCATTGCGGAAAAACCTAAACGAAACGGCCCCCTAAACCACAACACCCCCGCATCCATGTTAAACATAGAATCGCCATTGCTGTTTTCAGCGAAATCTTTGATATCGTAGCTACTGATGTTCGCGGAATACACATAAGTATAAATACGCTGAATTTTGGGTGACACACCAAAAGATAAGTGCTGCCCCATAAAAGTTTGGTATTTGGCCAATGACACTCCCACTTCCGTAACAGCTACTGATACTGCATTGACTGTACTTAACTCAGCGTTAACCGCAATATCCGTGTTAGAATTACCCGTATTAGCACCTGAATATATATCAGGTTCCGCAAACGTTTCGGCATACACTTTGCCAAACACATTCAATGCCAGAAATTGGTTAGGGATTGCGAACGCGACGACACCACCCAATTCCAGTTTGGCGGTATCTCCTGTTAAATCATTCAAGGTTGTTTGAAGAGTGGCAACGTTTGAATAATCCCCACCACTCGCCTCAGCAATTAAGTCCGATATGGTATCAAGATCGTCAACCATGTTATCTTCGTCGTTGTAGACTAAGCCAAAGCTAGGAATGATCATGCCAGCATCGTCGTTACGGCGATAAATTGCAGTAATGGCGGGATTATAGAATGGTGCGGTAAGAAAATTGGCAGAGACGACCCCCGTCCCCCCCATGGAATCCCCCCGAGCTTCAATAGCATAGTTCGCCGCTTGCACAGAGCAAGCGAGAAACGCGGCGGGTATTAAGCTGAATCTAATTAATTTTTCCATAACGATATAAACTTGCTTCCTTTAAGGTTTATATCGTTAAATTTAAGATTAACTTGAGTTATTCCTCCACCGAAACATCATACGTTTTACTAATTGTTTGCGTTTGTTCAACAATTATTGGTCCTTGCCAACGTTGATGCGTCATTGAAACCGACAATACATAGCGCCCAGTCGGCAATTTCTGATCTTCCAAAGAGGTTGGATAATCAGAGTCATAGCTGTCATTCAAAATGCGCTTATACTTACCGTTTTTGTAGCTCAGCAGAGACACATCCAGCTTGGGCAGCGGGCAAAAACGATTCGGCAATGAGTTTTTCTCGATCACCCAGTGGTTTTTCGATAGCCAACGAACAGATTGGCTCGCTGCGGGGCGGCCTAACACTAACCAAGAACTCCACGAGCTTTGATCCGCTGCTGTAAGATCAACGCGATATAATCCTTGAGGTGGCCAGTTGTTTAAGTTGTAGCGCTGGGTATAAATATAGTTTTCTACTTTTCCGTCGCCCACTTTAACTTTAGAGGAAGAGTCATCAACGGACATCGTTTTACTTACCCAACGTTTCATTGACACTCTGTCTAGTGGCTTAGTAGACGTAACCACGACGGTCGCTCTATACGAATCACGCCCCGGGCTTTGTACATCCACTCGCTCAACGACGACCGACTTTATCCACTGTGGGAATGGGCGTGTGACCAGCCCCTTACCACAATCAAGCTCCAATGATTGTTCAAACAAAGAGTTTAGATGAGGAGCAAGCGCCTTACTCTCGTCTAATTGCCAAAGTTCAACCATGGAATTAAACATTGCTGGAAGATCATCATCCAGCAAATGCTGATGAGCTTGTGTTAAAGGAGTATTTTCTTCAAACCACTCGCCACTATTGGCCCAAACTGGGGCCGTTAAAAGAGCGGTTAGGAAGAAAACAACCAAGTTACGCATTAAGCTTTCATCTTGTAACCAACACCACGCAACGTCTCAATTTCCAAACCAGGCAGTTTCTGTCTTAGTTGCAGTACGTGAGTGTCAACGGTACGAGTCGTTGGGAAGTGATTGTAGCCCCATACGTGATCAAGCAATTCATCTCGAGTAAATACGCGGCCTAAGTTGCTTGCTAAAAATAGCAACAAATCGAACTCAGTGCGTGTCAGGGTGACTGAATCTCCGTGGAAAAAGACCTCACGGGTTGTTTTATCGATCACTAAATTGTCTGTTGTGACTTTAGCATCATCGGCAATATCGCTTTCTGGTAAGCGAAGTTGCGCTCGTACCCGTGCGAATAACTCAGCTTCCGCAAATGGCTTGGTAAGATAATCATTCGCGCCTGCATCAAGACCAGCCACTTTATCTTTAACGGTCACCAAAGCCGTAAGTAAGATAACAGGTACATCTTTCATTTTTTTCCAATCTGCAAGATGCTGAACTGAATCACCATCCGGTAATTGGCGGTCTAGAATCACTAGATCGGCTTTATCCCAATATTGCTGAACATCGGCAATCGTTTCTGAGTGGTAACATTCATACCCCGCCTGTTCCAAGCTGACTAATAAGCCGTCGGCCAAATTTTTATCATCTTCAACGAGAAGCAGTGTCTGTTTCACAAGGTATCTCCAATATAAAGGTTGTCGGCGGCCCAATAAGAGTCATTCTGCCTCCCATTCGGCTTACCATAGATTCTACGATAGTTAGCCCTAGACCTAAGCCAGCTTTGCTCACAAAAGGCTTACGCAATTGATGCCAGTCTTTTTGGGTAAGTTGACCTTGATCGGTCACCTTAATCACTATCATGTTGTTGCTCGCTGTCACTACTAAACGTACAGGAGAAATCCCATACTTCAATGCATTACTAATCAAATTATCAATACAGGTTCCGAGCCAGTATACATTTAATTTAGCAGCAACATCTTTGTCGATTATAAATTGGACATCCTGTTCTAGTTCTTCGACTTTAAACTCTAACCACTCCGCCACAGATGGTACCCATTCTGTAGCTAGGGGTTTGTTATCTGACTGTAAATAATCCTTGCTAGCCTCCGCTAATTGCCTTAATCGACGTGAATCTTCGCATAAACGGCGAAATTCATCGTAAACACTTTCAGGTAGGTTCTCAAATTCTCGTCGAAACCCTTCTACTGTAAGGGACAAACTGGCAATAGGTGTGCGCAGTTCATGAGTGAGAATTTGCAAAATCAACATGCGACTTTGCATATCCTGCCGTTTCATATTCCAACGATACAGAGCCCAACCGAGTACGAGCAAAATGTTGACTACGGCCAGCACCACCATGCTGACACGCAATAAATCGGAGTGATCTTTAACACTCCAACATATGTTGCCTCGGCGAACAAAGCACGAATTCGCATTATTGGACAAAGTATAGCTTAAGCCTGATTTATCGACATTTTGCAGCCAAACACTCTCAGGATAAACGTAATAACTGTCACTTTGCCGTAACCACAGCGCGTTTTTTTCCAGAAACATGCTCGCACCGGAAATCAGAGCGTTTATCGCACTCGGCGTCATTCGCTGTAAATGCCCGAGCAAAGAATCTGTTGGAGCTAACGGCCTCTCTTTAATGTGCATATACTGCACCAGCTGTTTCTCTAAGCGAGGATGCAGCAAGGAATAACGATAAGCATATGTCCCTCCGCCTGGGTGCACTAGACCACTACGGGCAAACCAACGCATACTGAGCTTGACTCCATTACACACAGCGCGTGTAAAAACTAAAGGCTCGGTAATTAATGGGCTAAGAGGAAGCTTTCCGCGGCAGTTTTTAGAAAGCTGATAGAGCTTTTGAATGTCGCGAATGGGGTATGACGATGTTTGCGGAAGCATTGAGTTAGGTTCGAGCAGTTGTGTCGGATAATCCGATTGAATGGCTCGAATATCATAAGACACAGTCGCGGTTTGCGGATTGAACAAATCAACAAAATTATCAATCCGTTCCGGTAGCGTTTCCGCACTGGCCGGTAGGGATAATATCGCAAAAAGTACTATAAGAAGATAGTGCGCTGTCTTAATCAATGCTGAAATCTGTAAAGGGAGCTATAAGGTAACAATATAACTCATTATCCCACAACCTCAGCGAATAAATGTAAGGTTATGGTAAATAATAGGAAATCTAGAGTAAAAAAAGGGGGGCACTCCCCCCTTTTTCATTTTAAGACTTTATTAAAAATCTTTTGTTACAATGCTTTAGCTATTGCATCGACACTATCTTTCGCATCTCCAAACAACATTTGTGTATTTTGTTTAAAGAACAGCGGGTTTTGAACGCCGGCATAACCTGTGTTCATTGAACGCTTAAAGACCACAACATTTTGCGCACGCCACACTTCCAAAACCGGCATCCCCGCTATTGGGCTGCCTGGATCTTCCAACGCGGCTGGATTCACCGTATCGTTAGCACCAATGACTAACACAGTATCAGTTTCAGAGAAATCATCGTTGATCTCGTCCATTTCCAGAACCACGTCATAGGGTACCTTCGCCTCAGCAAGTAGCACGTTCATATGGCCCGGCAGACGCCCAGCAACAGGGTGGATACCAAAACGAACTTCAACACCTTTGCTGCGCAACTTCTCTGTGATTTCATGGACTGGGTATTGAGCCTGAGCCACTGCCATACCGTAACCCGGAGTAATCACTACAGATTTTGATGATTTCAGCATTTCTGCCACTTCATCAATCGTTGTTTCATGATACTCACCTTCCTCACCTGAATCGCTAGAACTGACTTCTTGACCAAAACCACCCGCAATCACGCTAATGAACGAGCGATTCATCGCTGTACACATAATGTAGGATAAGATTGCACCGGAAGAACCAACCAATGCACCCGTTACGATGAGCAAATCGTTCGCCAGCATAAATCCTGCTGCTGCCGCTGCCCAACCAGAGTATGAGTTCAGCATCGAAACGACGACTGGCATATCTGCGCCACCAATAGACGCCACCAGATGATAGCCAAAGACCAACGCAATCAACGTCATGCAAAGTAATGCAAACGTGCTACCACCGCTATTGACAAAATGAACGAGCAAAAGAAACGAAATAACGACCGCAGCCAAGTTCATCTTATGTCGGTGTGGCAAGTTAAGTGCAGAAGAAGAAATCAAACCACGTAGTTTAGCAAACGCGACAATGGAACCCGTCAGTGTTACCGCACCAATGAAGACACCTAAGAATATCTCAACCAAATGGATGACATGCTCTGCATGAGTCATTAGCGCTGGCATATGCAGGTAACTGTTGTAGCCAACTAGGACAGCCGCTGCACCGACAAAACTATGCAGGATAGCAACCAATTCAGGCATCTCGGTCATTTCAACTTTCTTGGCATAGTAAATGCCAATAGTTGCGCCAATGAGCATCGCCAAAATGATCCATGTGATACCGTGCGTGGTCGGGCTTAATACAGTCGCGATCAAGGCAATCGCCATACCAGTAATGCCATAGAAGTTACCTTGGCGTGCTGATTCTTGCTTGGACAAGCCGGCCAAGCTAAAGATAAAAAACAACGCAGCAATAATGTAAGCTGCTTGTACTAATTGAGTAGACATGTAAATTCCCTTAACTTAGTCTTTGCGAAACATTTCCAGCATGCGCTTGGTTACGGTAAAACCACCGAATATGTTGATACTTGCGATGAGCACCGCGATGAAGGCCAAGAAGCTCACCACCCCATTTCCCTGCCCAATTTGTAATAAAGCTCCAACAATAATGATTCCAGAAATCGCATTGGTGACCGACATCAATGGCGTATGTAGCGCATGTGTCACGTTCCAAACCACGTAATACCCCACCACACAAGCTAAAACGAACACAGTAAAGTGTGCCAGGAAAGCCGCAGGCGCAACGGAAGCAATCCAAGCAAAAGCGGCAACGCCACCAGCAATCAATGCCACCTTTTTCTTTTTAGACATCGGTTCCTTTGCTTTTTTAAGCGCAGGGTTAATGTCAGTATCATTCGCTGCTGCAGGTTGTACCGATACTTGGATAGGCGGTGCAGGCCAAGTCACTTCCCCCTCTCTGACAACCGTAACACCACGTAATACAACGTCATCGAAATTAATATCGATGTTGCCGTCTTTCTCTTTCGCCAACAGCTTCAACAAATTAACGATATTGGTTGCGTATAGCTGTGACGATTGAGTTGGTAGACGAGCAACCATATCGGTATAACCAATCACCTTCACACCGTTGTCGGTGACGATCACTTTGTCCGCTTGGGTATATTCGCAGTTGCCCCCATTCGCGGCAGCCAAGTCAACAATTACACTGCCAGCTTTCATGTTATCAACCATCTCCCGAGTGATAAGAGTTGGAGCTGGCTTTCCTGGGATCAGTGCCGTCGTTATGATGATATCCACATCTTTAGCTTGCTCAGCGTATAGCTCTAGCGCTTTTTTGTTGAAATCATCCGACATTTCTTTCGCATAACCGTCTCCAGGACCGCCATTGTCGAGAAAATCCACTTCTAAAAATTCAGCGCCCATCGACTGGACTTGTTCTTTAACTTCTGGCCTAACATCAAAAGCACGAACGATAGCGCCTAAACTACCCGCAGCACCAATCGCGGCAAGCCCCGCAACACCAGCACCAGCAACAAAAACTTTAGCGGGTGGTACTTTGCCTGCCGCTGTAATTTGTCCTGTAAAGAAACGACCGAATTCATGCGCCGATTCTACAACGGCACGGTAACCGGCAATGTTCGCCATCGACGATAGCGCATCCAATGCCTGCGCTCGGGATATACGAGGTACAGCATCCATCGCGAACACGTTAATCTTTCTACTCGACAGTTTCTCCATCAGCTCTGGGTTTTGCGCCGGCCAAACAAAGCTGACTAAACTTGCCCCTTCTTTGATAAGACTGACTTCGTCCGTAACGTCCTCGCCACCCAGCAATGGCGCATTGACTTTAAGGATAATATCCGCTCGCCACACACTTTCAGTGTCGGAGACCACAGCACCAACTTGGGTATACGCAGAATCGTCAAAACTTGCTAAAAGCCCTGCGCCTGATTCTACAATTACATCAAATCCTAGCTTCCTTAGCTGCTCAACCGACTTCGGCGTTGCAGCAACCCTTGTCTCACCTGCTACTAATTCTTTTGGTACACCAATTTGCATAGCTCTTCCTTAACCCTCGCTATATGTGAGTATCTGTTTTATCTAACGTTTTTGATAAGTTCAAGTATTTTGTAGTAAAAAAACACATATAACGTAAGACATAACTTTTAAGTATTTTTGATAACATCAAAAATACACCACGACAACGCTAACTGGTCGGAGGTGTGATGAGGCACAAAAAGCTAATTGAAAAGGTTCACTTTAAATAGCGATTATGCAATCGCTAAGGCGCTATTACCGGTTCAGTCGAAGTAGAGAAGAAGGTGTGTGGTAGAGACGGACAGAGAAGCTATCTAGAGAGTAAACGAAGACACACACCTGACTCGGCAAGGTGTGTGTCTTCGTTTACTCATTGTGCGTTATCGCTGGCATCCTAACAGGGGAATATGGCTAAAACATCACTAGGCGAACATGTCTTCACCCATTTGGTCGATAAACATTTGCGCTTTCTTAAGCATCAACTCATTCGCATCAGTTTCAATGGATAACACATCGGAACGAATAAATTGATGAATCCTCACTTGCCCATCGATTTCTTTGGTAATTCGACCCGCTATCCGGTATTGGCCACTATCGGCCAAAGGCTCTGGGTAAATCAAATAGCCTTTGTAATCGGATGGCTCGACCGTTTTTTCGGATTTGTTGCGCTCGGAATGATTCGTTCCAAACAAACGAGAGAATAGCCCCACGGACTGCTCCTTGATTAATTCTTAGGGTTTAACAATGGCTGTTCGAACCATTCTAATGCAGAATCATCATCAAAACGAGGGTGACTAAATATAATAGGTAAATCTTGCTCTCGATTGCGCCGCTGATCGTCTAAAACCATCGACAAACACGCTGCAACCGCATCTCCGACTGCTGCTTTCAATATCACCAGCTTAGTTTCCGGCAATGCTGACAGGAAATCAATATCATGCCTGATGTAAACTGGTCTCAGTTGACACAAAGCAAGACAAGCAAGATCAGCAAGTTGCTCGTGATCAAGTGAACCTGAATATTCATTTTTCGCTAACTCATGCCCAACCAATGTTTCCATATAGTTATGTACATCTACACTTATTTGCATCTACGTGCTCCTTATAGGATATACCGTCCCTTTTTCTATTATATACCTAAATAGATTCGAGAGATTGGCTATGGTCAAAATGTGAGCTTAAGCATGCACTAAAGCACTTATTTTAGAAGCTAGAATCGAAAAGCTCATCGGAAAATTTAGACCTTACCAACACAATACAAATATTCAATAGAGTTTGATTCGATTGGCTTGGCATATCACCAAATATGGTTATGCTTAAAAATGAGAGCAGGTTATCTATGATACGTTGGAATTCTTTTCATTCATGCTAAATCGTATTCCCCTTACACATTGGTTCTATCTACTGTTTCCCCCACTTATATTGGTGGCTTTTCTGCTCGGCTTTAGCTCTCTGACTCCGTTGCTCGCTCCAAGCTATCCATTTATAGAAAAATTACCCTACGCCTTACTGATTTGCATTATTGCACTCGCTCATACTCTGAAAAAGAGTCAGGTAGCAATGATTGCGATTAGCATGTTGCTTGCTTACTGGTGGATTCAAGAGCGTCTACAATCACCTCTCGCACAGGGAACGACATTTGCCGAGTTATCTCTATTGGCCCTATTAGTACCCTGCTGCATATTTCTAACCTATTGCTTTAAAGAAGCAGACCTTGTCAATAAGTCCTTTGGTGTTTACATCCTCACCCTCGCTTTCATCGCCTTTTGGCTTTATTTACTCATTGAACATATCTCTGCGCTCCCGACTATCGACAGTACAACCTCCCTACTGGAAAATTACCCGAATATTTCTCGACTCCCCATCGCGCTTGTCTGCTATCTAGCGGCCCTTTCCACTATCGCGATCGGACTCGCGCTCTTTTATCAACGCGCAATTGATTTTGCTTCATATACTGCAATGGCCTTGTTATCAGGTACCTTGGTATGGTTTCAGTATTCTCACATATCAAGCGTGTTTTTTTCAGCGTTCGCCGTTATTCAACTGTTCTACCTAGTATCATCCAGTCAGAGGCTTGCCTTCGACGATCCTCTCACAGGTATCCCCGCAAGAAACGCAATGGAGAGTGATTTACTTAAGCTTGGGCGACGCTATTCGATCGCAATGCTAGATATTGACCATTTTAAGCTCGTAAACGACAGGTATGGCCATATCGTTGGGGACGACGTACTAAAACTAATTGCAAAAAAACTCGTCACGTTAAGTGGGGGAGCTAGAGTGTACCGTTACGGTGGAGAAGAGTTTGCGATAATATTTCGAGGACAGCGTGCCAAACATGCCCACGATTACCTTGAGTTTCTGCGAGCAGCAATCGAGCAATATGAAATGCAAACCATCCCCTCAGCCAAGGACGATTCCCCTGCCGTTACAAAAGAATCTCGCTCAACGCAAAACACTAGAGGGTCATTAACCGACAAGGAACCATTAACCAAAGAAGCGTTGAAGGTCACCATCAGTATCGGGCTATCAGACAACGATCAACTGAATTCACCAAACGAAGTCTTAGCAGCAGCAGACAAAGCTCTATATGATGCGAAGGCGCAAGGCCGAAATCGAGTCGTGAGCGGCTAAATAAGCTACGTCTTAGTTAACAGCTTACAGATTAATTAATAGCCTATGGGTTAGTTCAAGGGATTTGCAGGGGTGATTTACGGTCTGTGTAAAGAGTAAATATAACAAAAGCCCGAATGACAAAAGTGGGTATAGAAAACCACCGAATACCTATGATAATCAGTGGTTATTAGATTGATAACATTGCCGTCGCTATTGAGGCTGCTGCTCAACTTGGGGAGTAAAGGTAGTCAGTACGAAACTATTTCTTCCGTCACTTTTCGCTTGATACAACGCCTTATCAACTTCGCGGAACAGCTCTTCAACCGTCTCATTCCCTGTTGGGGTGAAGCTCAGCACACCTTGTGACACCGTCACATAACCTACATCGTTATTGAATTCATGAGGATAATATAAATCACGTAAACCCGTTTTGACTCGTTCCGCCTGCTCTAAAGCCTTCTCTTTCGCGGTATGACCGAGCAAGATCGCGAACTCTTCACCTCCATACCGGCCCACATACTCTCCACTACGAGCAAACAGATCCTTGCACATTGATGCTAACTCAATCAAACACTTATCGCCTTCGATATGCCCATAATTGTCATTGAAACGTTTGAAGTTATCAACGTCGAGTAAAATCAAAGTCAACGGTAATTTATGTCGTCCGTGCCAATTGATATGATCACGCAGAGTGTTGTCGATAAAACGACGGTTATAAACTTTGGTTAAACCATCTTCATTCACTTGCTCTTGTAACGCGACGTTAAGTTCAGATAACTTCGCACTGGTTCGCTTTAGCTCACGGCGCATAAAGGCAATTCGCTGCATGGCAATCAATTTGGAGTTCAGTACCAATTTGTCAACTGGCTTGGTTAAGTAGTCATCCCCACCCGCTTCAATTGCTTGAGCTATCATGGAAGGTTCTTCATGACCACTTAAGAAGATAATTGGAATCCAGTCTGGGAATCGGCGACGAATTTCTTGCGATACTTCAAAACCATCCATGTCTGGCATAGTGACATCTAGCAACACTAACTCGGGTTCAAACTCTGGATAAATATCAAAAACTTCTAGCCCACTGGCCGCAGTTTCTACAATATGGCCAAGTTGCTTGAGGCGAATAGCTAATTGCATCCGATCTAATTGGACATCATCAACAAGTAAAATTCGCATCGACGAACCAGTCACAATCATAATTTCCTAACTCCCTTTAATTATTACTAAACGTATAGCATATACCGAGAGTAAACGCATTGGATATTGCATGTTTGTTATTGACTTTTCGCAATAAGTTTCTAGCATGTCGTTTTTTATTGTGAGATATCGTTATGTCTGAAGCTACGCCGAATGAAACACCAGAAGTCAACTTAGAAACCCTCTCTACGGAGCTGCGTAACCTAATTGAATTTGAACAAGTTCCTGAGCAAATGCATTTAATGGTTGTTTCTATCCATGAAGCATCTAAAGAAGCGGTGCTAGAAGAATGGAACACTTTGCCTAAAAGCGCTCAAAATGTATTGGATAACTTTGAACAGTTCCACGCATTAGTGTCCGTTAGCCAAGCATTTGCTGGAATCAACGTAATGGAAGAATTTCCAACGTTAGAGCTTCCACGTGATATGACAGAAGAGCAAACTGAAAACTATCGTGCTGAATTGCTCGATCAAGTCCTACACAATTGTGTGAAAGATATGATTAAACAGGTCAAAAAAGCGCGCCGTGACGCTATTTTGAAGCGAGAGTTTCAACAAGCCTTCTCTGGCAAATAAATACACTTGCTGAATCTCGTAGCCAGCGTAGGCAAGCCCTATTCTGGCTATCAATATAGGACTCAGCGTAAACAGTATACTTACAAGTCCGTTATTTGGTTCTGAGCCACTGTGACACTCTTCACTAACGCATATACTTTTAACCCGGCCTTAAGTTCCAACTCTTCACATGCCCACTTGGTAATCGAAGCGAGCAAGCTCCCCCCTTCCCCAATAGACAAGGTTACGAGAACCGTCTCTTCAGTATTTTCTTGCAACTGAACAATCTCCACCAATATCGAATTTCGAACTGAGGTGTTTTCTGGCTTAGAAATCGCTAAAGTCACGTCTTTTGCATGGATTTGAATGCGAGCTATACTGCCAATCGATGTATTCGGTACACGAACCCAAAGGCGACACTTAGGCGCTAATTCAAGTTCGCTTAATTCATAATTTGGGTGAAGGCTCAACACTTCCGCATCAAACAAGCTGCTCCTATAATCTTCACCTAACCAAGGCCTCATCTTTTCAGACGCCCATACGACTTCCGTCGGGCCAGAACTCACCACTCGCCCCTGATCAACAATGACTAAGTGACGAGCAAGCGCAACCACTTCATCTAAACTATGAGTGACATACACGATGGGAATGTCCACATCCGTCGCCAAACTTTGTAAAAAAGGGATGATCTCTTTTTTCCTAGGTAAGTCTAGCGAAGCAAGAGGCTCGTCCATTAACAAAATATCAGGCTGTGAGAGCAAAGCTCGCCCTATCGATACTCGTTGCTTTTCTCCGCCAGAAAGGTCGGCAGGATACCGCAACAGCAAAGTCTCTAGAGACAGCATGGAAACCACTTTGTCAAAATACGCTGAGTCGGCCTTTTTTACGCCATACATCAAGTTCCCTTTTACTTTATAGTGCGGGAATAGTCTTGCGCTCTGAAAGACGTAACCAACACGCCGCTTGTGGGCAGCGGTATTGATGCCTTGACTGGAATCAAATAGTGTTTGGGTCGGAGTTGTTATATTGCCTGATTGGGGTGTTATCAGCCCCGCGATAGCATGGATAAGTGTGCTTTTTCCTGCACCGGAACGACCAAATATGACGGTCACCCCTGTCGAAGGAATAACAACATCAAGATCGAATATAGTTTCGCCAAGCTGGTGTTTAAATTGAATCGTGAAAGGGTTCAAGGTGTTCGCACTCCAAGTCGACGCCTAGCCCGTTTTGCCAACCAGTCTGAGACAAGCAATGAAAGCAAAGCAATTGACACTGAGATCAAGCACAGGCTCGCCGCTTGCATTTCTTCCCCTGGTGTTTGGATATAGTTATACATTGCCAGTGGGATAGTTTGAGTGACACCGGGAATATTCGATACAAACGTCATGGTCGCCCCAAATTCGCCAAGACTGCGCGCGAACGAAAGCATGGAACCGGTGAGTATACCCGGCAGAATAAGCGGTAAGGTGATGGTATAAAACACCTTCATTTTACCAGCGCCTAAGGTAGCGGCTGCTTGCTCTAAATCCTGATCCACACTTTCGACCGCTAGCCGTATCGAGCGGACCATCAACGGCAACGCGACCACACTAGACGCAAGCACGGCCCCTTTCCAATTAAAACTGAACACCAATCCCATATGTTGGTAAAGCCAGCCCCCGAGCGGACTAGCCCGCCCAAAAGTCAGTAGCAAAAGGTAACCTACAACCACTGGGGGCAGCACTAAAGGCAAGTGAACCACACTGTCTAAGAAGCGCTTACCAATAAATTGATGCCGAGCGAGGAGCCAACCTAATAGAACCCCAGCAGGTAGGAGCCAAAGAACGGTGTAAATTGCGACCTTGAGGCTAAGCTCAATCGCTTGATATTCATAAGTTGAAAGCATCATATGCCAAAACCATCATTCATTGCGCTCTGCCGTTATGCTGCATTTCCAGCTAAAGGAGTGAAACCATAATGTTGCAAGGTCGCGGCTGCTTTCTTACTAAACATAAAACGAGCAAATTGAACGGCACTTTTTGCTTGGCTAAGCTGTGCTAACGGATAGACAATCGGTTTATGCAGTGAATCAGGAAATGTAGCCGCGATACGAACTTTTTGAGATTGTAACGCATCGGTTTTATACACCACTCCTAGTGGGGTCTCACCTAATTCTACCAGCGCCAACGCAGCTCTAACGTTATTGGATGGAGCTAGGTGAACTTTTAAGTTGTGCCAAACTCCCAATGTACGCATTGATTGCTCAGCGTAGATCCCCGCAGGCACTGAATTTGGCTCACCGATAGCAATTCTTTGCCCATTTAGAGCTTCCAACCATGAAGCAGCGTCGCCAATGTCTAGATTTTTATCACGACTATTTATATCAGTACTCTTTTTGTCGGTACTAAAGGGCGTAATCACGACCAGTTGATTAGCCGCGAGTGGCTGTTCAGCCGACTTCGAAACTAGGCCGCGCTGCACCAAATAATTCATCCATCTTTGATCCGCTGAGATAAAAATATCGGCAGGTGCTCCATTTTCTATTTGTCGAGCGAGAGATGATGAGCTGGCATAAACTGGAGTGATGTGAACTTGGTGATCCGATTCATATACTTTAATCAGCGCGTTAATTACATCGGTCATAGAGGAGGCTGCATAAACGGTCACGCCAGTGTTTGCCTGAGCAAAACTTGAAACCATCACAAGCAGGAGACTAATATATTTCTTCATTCTGTCTTTTAAGATCCTAAGTTAGGCCACCATGGCCAAATAGATGTAAAGTTAAGGTGTTTTTCCATCGCATCAGCAATCAGGTTTATGCTGCGCTCTTGGATGTCGTGATAAGACTCAGATTTCATTTCAACGCCTACCACCCACTCACTCAATAAAGCCAATCCTTGCGGGGTATCTAGAATCCCGTGTAAATAAGTGCCAAGGACTTGCCCGCATTCGCTAAGCGCACCTTCCTGCTCTCCGTTGACTAACGTGATGGGCTGTGTTTCTGTCACTCTGGTTTCACCTACGTGAATTTCATAACCCGATATGGCAGCACTTTGGTCATTGAGCGTTAATTGGCCCTGCTGATTAACCAGTTTTTTCTGCTGACCAAACCGAGTGCTCGCCTTCAGCAACCCTAGGCCTTGGCAAACTGGCAAGTTACCCTCGAGACAATCTGGGTCAAGTAGCTCTTCGCCCAACATTTGATAACCACCGCAAATCCCAAGCACTTTACCGCCATGCCTAAGATGCCGATAGATATCTTTATCCCACTGTTGTTCGCGCAAATAGTCCAAATCGTCTACCACTGATTTGCTTCCGGGCAAGATAATCAAATCAGCGCCTTGCAAACGTTTACCTTCTCCCACAAAGGTCAATTCTATATCTGGATTCAAGCGTAGCATATCAAAGTCGGTATGATTACTAATGCGGGGGAGAACTGGTACGGCGACTTTCAGCTTGACTTCAGCATTCAGCGGCTGAGCGGTACTGATAGCGTCTTCCGCCGCTAGCTCCAAGCCTCTAAGATATGGAAGCACACCCAGTACAGGTTTACCTGTTTTCTGCTCCAGCCAATCGACTCCTGATATCAAAAGACTGATATCCCCACGGAATTTATTGATCACAAAGCCTTTTACACGCGCTTGCTCACTCTCTGACAGAAGCATTAATGTTCCATACAAATGTGCAAATACCCCACCTTTGTCTATGTCCGCAACAATGACCACTGGGACATCTGCAGGTTCAGCAAACCCCATGTTGGCAATATCGTTTTCGCGAAGGTTTATTTCAGCTGGGCTACCTGCCCCCTCAACAATTACCACTTGGTACTGACGTTTCAACTTTTGAAACGAAGACATCACCACAGGCAAAGCTCGCTGCTTATAACTAGAGAAACCAATCGCTCGTATGTTACCTTCGACTTTTCCTTGAAAAATCACCTGAGCCCCAGTATCTGATGAAGGCTTGATAAGGACTGGATTCATATCCACTGAAGGTTGAATATTACTGGCCTGGGCTTGCAACGCTTGCGCGCGGCCAATTTCTCCACCGTCCACCGTAACTGCGCTGTTGAGCGCCATGTTTTGTGGCTTAAATGGACAGACCGATACGCCTTGCCTCGCCAACACTCTACACAGCCCAGTCACTAGCGCCGTCTTACCGGCGTCAGATGTCGTGCCTTGTATCATCAAAACAGAGTTATTCATTCGTATGTTACTCTCATTATTAACCTTTTATTGGTTCTAGGTGGTTGGCTTTTGAAGTGAACCTCTATACGCTAGATCATAAAAGGATTTGGATATTTACCGTGAGTCGAGGGGCGCTTCAAATGCAGTGTGAGCATTCGAAATGAAGCGTAATCGAAGGTATAGTCGGTGCATTTTTTGCTAGTTTCCCTGTCTCGTCAACATATTGACTCACCTCAAATGGAGTTGCAATGCTAAATAAAGCGAAAGTTATTACGGGCGTAGCGATCGGCTCTGCCTGCTTTATGCCTTTAACGGCCAACGCAAACAACTTTAGTTACAACTATTTTGAAGTGGCGACTTCAGTCAGCCCAGATTCCACTGGCGTTGAGTTCAGCAACCAAATTACCGATAACGCGCACGTAGTCGCTCGCTACACGACACTCTTTGATGACGATTACAATTTGGCTGGCGGGATCGGCTTTAATGGTCCGTTGAGCCAATTTGCCGATATCTTTGGCCAATTTCTCGTCCACCAAATTAAGTACACTCAACAAGCGGGCGGGCAAAACGAAGTTCAAGCGGAGATGAATGTGGGTGTTAGAATGTGGCTTGCTGACCAACTTGAAGCTTCTGCACGTGTAGGCCGTAACGACGATCGCTCCGTCTTTTACGCAGGCGTACGTTTTCACTCCACCGAGCAACTTTCTTTGGGGCTGGAGACTCGTAACAACGGGCTATACGGGCCACAAATCACTATGTCAGTACGTTTCCAGTTCTAATGCTATTTCAACTGTCCTGCACAAAGAAAACGAAGCTCCATGTTAAGGATCGCCAGCGTTCATCTATCGGCCACTCGAAGCAGACAATCACTTCATTACCCTCCACTCACCATACTGGCGCCCTAATTTGGTTCACCTTACTGACACCACCCGTCTAACCGATTGATTTATAAAGCCATAAAACATGGCGTAATTGTTGTACGTATTACCTAACCATCAAAGTTGCACTATTTCTGGGAGAAAAGGAATGCAAGACTCTATCGCTATCGTCCTCGCCGGCGGGATCGGCTCACGATTAAGCCCGTTAACCGACGAACGAGCTAAACCCGCGGTTCCGTTTGGGGGTAAATATAGAATTATAGACTTTACTCTCACCAACTGTTTGCATTCCGGCTTGCGCCGAATACTCGTGTTAACCCAGTATAAATCGCACTCATTACATAAACATGTCCGCGATGGCTGGTCTGTCTTCAACCCTGAGCTAGGTGAGTACGTGACCGTTGTCCCCCCGCAAATGCGTAATGGCAGTAGCTGGTATCAAGGCACTGCAGACGCCATCTACCAAAATCTCTGGCTGCTTTCACGCAGTGACGCAAAATACGTCGTTGTCTTGTCGGGCGATCACATCTATAAGATGGACTACGCTGCCATGCTAGCCCAACACAGGCGAACTGGCGCTGAATTAACCATCGCATCAATGCAAGTCAAGCGAGCAGAAGCATCGGAGTTCGGAGTCATGAGTATTGAAGAATCCGGGCTCGTGACTGGTTTTACAGAAAAACCGAGCGAACCCGCACCTCTTCCTAGTGCGATAGATCAAAGCTTAGTTTCTATGGGGGTGTATATCTTTAGCACCGAAGTATTACAGCAGGCTCTCATCGAAGATGCGGAACATCCTTGCTCAGAGCATGATTTTGGCAAAGACATTATCCCAAAACTTATTGATAAACGTGGTGTTTATGCTTACCACTTTGGTGACGACCTAGGCCGTGTAGCTAAAGACAGCTATTGGCGAGATGTGGGGACTATTGATTCCTATTACCAAGCCAATATGGATTTATTGGAACCTGTACCTCCAATGAATTTATATCAACCTGATTGGGCGGTCCGCACCTATGAAGCTCAATACCCGCCCGCTCGCACTGTCTCATCCGCAACAGGAAATGAAGGGATTTTTATCAACTCTATCATTGCAAACGGCGTGGTAAACGCAGGCGGTTCCGTACACAGTTCCATCGTCTTTTCTAATGTTCAGATCCGCGACCATTCTACAGTATCAAACTGCATCATATTTGATGATGTCGATATAGGTGAAGGTTGCCAGCTTCGCAACTGCATCATTGATCGGCACGTTAAGGTTCCTGCCCAAACTAACATCGGCATTAACCCAAGAGAGGACGCCAAACGATTTCATGTTTCAGCCAATGGCATAGTCGTTATCCCTAAACACTATTGCTTTGGCGACTACAGTCAACTTTAGCGAACAGGCTCAACTTTAACGAATGCCGTCGTTTTCGACGAATAGGCTCAATTTCAACGAAAAACTGAGTCAGGCGCTGAGCGATCGCTCAGCCATTATTTGGCTTGCGCTGGCGTCTGATTGAAGTGGCGTTTGTATTCTCGGCTAAACTGTGATGAGCTGTTGTACCCCACAATCAAAGCCGCTTCGCTCACGCGCTTGCCTTCTATTTGAATGAGCTCCTTCGCCTTATTCAATCTTACTTTCTTAATGTATTGTAATGGGGACTCAAAGGTCACCGCCCTAAAAGCTTGATGGAAAGCCGAGACGCTCATATTTGCTTCATCCGCCAAATGTTGTACTGTCAGTAAACCTTGGTAACTGCTGTGAACTCGATTTAGCGCTTTAGCCACTTTCGCATAGGCCCCTTCATGATGCGCGAGATCAAACAATACGTGGCCTTTTTCACTAGTAAGGGCGCGAAAGATAAGCTCTTCATACAATAATGTCCCCATCATCTCTGCTTCGAGTGGATGACATAATGCTTTCACTAAACGTAAACACACATCTATCATAGTCTCGTTCATGTGTACTGAATCGAGCCCAAGTAAACCTTGCCCGAGCTTAGAGGTAGAACGGTGTTCCATATACTCTAATTTGTTGACCATTCTTTGCAGCATCGCTTGGTCGACAGAAATCGACAACCCCAAAAGTGGTCTCTGATTGTCTGCAAAAGCCTCGCATTCAAGTGGCAATGGGACGCCCACGACTAGAAAGTCGTCGTTGCCATAAGACATACGAGTCTCACCTAAGTAAATATTTTTACTCCCTTGCCCTAAAATCAAAATCCCTGACTGATAGGTAAATGGTTGGCGAGGATTACCTGTGCTGCTGCGATAAAAACGCACATTAGGAATCTGTGTGTCAGCCACACCTTCTAACGAACTCAAGCCATTCAAACTGGCGTATTGTTGCATCATAAACCCAAGCTGGGACATTGGTCGTTTCCTTATTAAACTTAAAAAGTCAGTATTTATTTTCTATGCGAAAATGAGAATGTAGAAATAGGCAAGCTTTATCCAGAATCTTGCCTTTTAAAGCTAACACTTCAAGACTAATATGCATATTACCGTCCGTTGAGACAGTCATCAACCGTTCATTCAGAGGTAGAGACCATGAAATTTAGTTATTCTAATCCGACACAAATTCATTTCGGCCAAGGCCAGATCGCCGAGATCTCAAAAGCAATTCCACAGGGGAAGCGTGTACTGTTTCTCTATGGTGGCGGATCGATTAAAAAAAATGGCGTGTATGATCAAGTGGTAGCAGGACTAGAAAATCATACTTGGGTTGAATTTTCAGGCGTTGAGCCAAACCCGACTAAAGAAACGTTAGACAAAGCAATTGCTACCGTACGTGAGCACAACCTTGATTTCGTTCTTGCCGTTGGTGGTGGCTCGGTCATCGATGGATCAAAATATGTGGCAGCGGCTTCTCTTTACGACGGCGATGGCTGGGATATCCTCACTGGTGATTACACTGTCACAAAAGCCCTGCCGATTGGCGCAATTTTAACGTTACCAGCAACTGGATCAGAATCTAACAAAGGTGCTGTAATTACTAAATCTGAAACCCAAGATAAACTTGCGTTTGGTTCACCACTTGTTCAACCTGCGTTCGCAGTTCTAGACCCAGATACAATGAAAACGCTGCCTGAACGCCAACTTATCAATGGTATTGTCGATGCTTGGGTACACGTTTGCGAACAATACGTCACCACCCCGGTTGGAGCAATGGTTCAAGATGGTTACGCTGAAACCTTGCTGAAAAATCTAAAAATGTTGGGCGAGCAGTATGCGAACCGAGACAACAATGAATGGCGTGCAACGCTAATGTGGACGGCCAACCAAGCGCTAAACGGCTTGATTGGCAGCGGCGTTCCAAACGATTGGGCGACCCACATGATTGGTCACGAGCTCACCGCTCTATACGGCGTTGACCATGCACGTTCACTAGCGATTATCCAACCGTCATTGTTTAGAAACCAAATTGAATCCAAGCGCGATAAGCTTGAGCAAATGGGTAAGAGTGTTTTCGGTCTAGCTGATCAAGATTCTTTGGCAGAAAAAACAATTGATGCCATCGAAGCGTTTTACAACATGCTCGACGTACCAACACAGCTAAGTACTCATGGTACCAGCAAAGAAAATGCTATCGAACAAATCATGGGACAACTGAGCGAACATAAGATGGTCGCATTGGGTGAAAACCAAGCAATCACCTTAAACGAAAGCCGTCAGATACTAGAACATGCGGTATCGTGATCATATTTCACGATCAAAAATCAACTTTCTATCGTATTTCTACTACTTCTAGGTAAAATAACTAAACAGCGCTTCGTGCGCTGTTTTTTGTTAACCCATCGCGTCTTCATGATTGAAGTATAGGAGAAGCTAGGAAGATGGTATGTGGCTGATTATTATTATCTTTTGTTGTATCCATTTATATTTGCTTAACCGAACACCTAAGTGGTTTTTCTCGATTTCACGGTTGTTACCGATTGCCCTTATATTAGGTGACGTTGTCACCAACACCCAGCTTTCCACAACAGCCACGCTGCTGCTCTCACTTGGATTGTTATGTGCTGCATTGGGCGATTCATTGCTATTTGGTACCGAAAAGACCTATACCCCCGGCTTTATTGCCCTATTGAGTGCACATTTGGCTTTTTTTGGATCGTTTGTCAACCAAATACACCACGAGCCCACTCTTTGGCTATCCGTCGTCGTTGTTAGCATCGGCGTTATCATTTACTTATTGCTGTTGCCAATACTAGGCGAACGTAAACTCCCTGTCGCGGCCTACCTAATAACCATCTGCCTAACCATATGGGCAACGACTGAGTATTGGATCAACACCCACAGCCAATCGGCGTTCTTAGGACTACTAGGAGGCTTCGCGTTGATCTTCTACGGTATCCTGATATCCACTCGGCGTTCACATATTTTCGGTCAGTACTCGCCATATATTATTACGCTCAGCTACTTTACAGCGCAAACATTACTGGCTTTCGCTATTTAACTGGCAATGATTCCCATATTGGCTTACTTAAGTTCCGCGAAATAAACTCAAAGGCTCTTGAATGAACAAAACAACTCGGACCATCGCTGCAAGTAAACATGTCGCATTGGTCGCCCATGACAATTGTAAGCAAGACTTACTTAACTGGGTGCAAACACACCAATATGAGTTACAACGTCACATGTTATACGCAACAGGCACTACTGGCCACTTGCTAACCAAGAATACACCGTTAGACATCACTAGCATGATTAGCGGGCCGATGGGGGGCGATCAACAACTTGGGGCTCTAATATCGGAAGGAAATATTGATGTGTTGATTTTCTTCTGGGATCCACTGAATGCCGTCCCTCACGACCCAGACGTTAAAGCGCTACTTAGAATCGCCAGTGTATGGAACATTCCAGTGGCGACCAACAAAGCCACTGCGGATTTCTTGGTAACTTCTGCCCTTATTAGCGAAGAAGTCGCCATTGAAATTCCAGACTACCAAGCTTACCTGAACGAGCGTACCTAAGGCCTAAACCTAAGATGAGTTCGCGCTGCTCGTAAGCCCTTGCTTGCTACCACCAGCGCGATTCATCACTATTTCTGTTTAACCACAGGGTAATCGCCGTCGATCAACTCTTTGACAAAGCACGAGCCGCTACCTGAATAAGTCACCCATACTTTTTCCTTTGCTCGCGTCAGCGCAACATAAAACAAACGCCGTTCTTCTGCGTAAGGGAAATCATCTTTAGTTTGGGTCAACGCGGTATCCAAATGCAGAGTTTTCACTTTTGCAGGAAATTGCCCTTCGTCCACCGATAAAACAATCACGAAATCCGCTTCCCGACCTTTGCTTGCGTGGCAAGTCATAAATTGCAGCTGTAGCATTGGATACTGTTTTTCCCAATCACTAAACAGTTCAGGCTTGTGATAATGATTTCGGCCGAGTAACAAAACAGACTTATCCTGATTTGCTTGACGGCTGATCTGTTCGAGAATTTTTTCAACGTTAGCCGATGGCGCTAAGTATACTGCTTTCTGTTTTTGTTGCTTGTAACTGACAAGAGGTTTGGTAATTTGATTCGGGTTTTCCTGAACAAACGCATTCGCCACCTCGCCTATTTTACTGTTGAATCGATATGTCGTATCTAAGTAATGTCGACTCGTATGTGTGAATCTCTGCTCAAAGTCTGTGGTCAGCTCAATGTCGGATCCAGAAAACTGATAAATCGATTGCCAATCATCACCGACTGCGAATAATACACACTCATCCACTTTATTAACTTGGTCACATAAAGACTGAACAAGATTTAGACGCTGCGGAGATATGTCTTGATACTCATCAATCATGATGAACTTCCAGCTCGACTTATAACTTCCTTTGTTAACAAGGTCAGCAGCCTGAGCAATCATCATATTAAAATCGATATGGCCACTTTCTTTAAACTCAGTTTTCCACGCCTGATAGCAGGGCCAAACCAACGACAATTCACTATTCAAGCGGGCGTATTGATCATGTTCGACTAAAGCTTGCTGGATGTGTTTTTTACTACACGTAAGAGCTGAGAGTTGCATTAGCTGTTTATCTAGCCATGCTATTAGCTTTTCATTTTCCACATGACTGCCCAACTCATCGTCGCCCGCAATATAAGCAATTGGCCACTTAGCCAGATGTTTTTTCCAGCGATTAAAGTTCGTTGGAGTCATCCAGTGCTTTTTAAGCCAGTTGATACACCACGCTTGACGGAGTTTATCATCCGTCGCCATCGGTGACAGCGTCACGTCAGAAGGGTTGCCGTCATTTATAATACTCAAGCCCAATTGATGGAAGGTTTTAACCTGGACGCCCTGTGCTGCTAACCCAACTTTATCATCGAGTCTCTGCCGCATTTCCTCTGCGGCTTTTCGGCCGTATGACACTAACAAAATATCTTCAGGCTTAGCTAAATGGCTTTGCAATAAATACGCAACGCGCGCACTAAGCACTGCCGTTTTCCCGGAGCCAGCACCAGCGAGCACCAAGTTGTTGTCATCGTTAAGTAACACGGCTTCTTGCTGGCTTACATTCAATGGTGAAGATTCGAGCTGAGCAAATAGCACTTCCCAGTTTTGACGTTCTTGTTCCATCCAATCGCGGTTGCGAGATTCCAACATTTGATTGGTGCTCTCTAACCAAGGTCGAAATATCTGTTCTTTATCGGGAAGCTGCCGCCACAGATCGGTATGAGAAAAGCCGATTTGATCGATTCCGTCTTGTACTTGCTGGGCCCAATTTGAAATTTTCCCATGGCTTAAGAATGCCGGTAGCGTACGTAACCGGTTTAATTCTTGTTCCCATACAGGATGAAACTGCTCAAGTTGTGCGCTCTGCTGATCGTGCCATTTTTGATAACACTCAACCGCTTGACGAGCAAAGTACTTACAGTCTCGCTTCGGTAATCCTTGAACAACCCAGACAACACTTTGACCATCGGCAGCATGAGCATAAAAATGCAAATCACTCCAAAGTAAGCCTTGTTTCACCAAGACCTGCCCATTCCAATCGTTAAACGAAATTTCTTCTTTGTTTCTGTGGGATGACAACACAATCTGTTCTGCGTCCAACAGCACACTATGATATTCGTTTTGTACGAGAAACTGCGCCGTTTTCGTTGCACTCAGTTCCATAGACTTATTTTCCTATTTCTCTTGATTGGCTACATGATATACCTAAACAGCGTGTAGATGTTATCCCGCAAAAGTAAAAATTCTATCAGATCAGCGATCTAAACCAATAAGGCTAAAAAACACAAATAGATTGAAGTCACACGGCAGAAAGCCGTAAAATTCTCGTTAACAACGTTTTCTCAACTTTAAGCAAAGCAGCCAGTAAAGTTCTTTGCGTAAATCAGCCTAAGAGTCATTTTTGTGCGCGTTTTCCACCAAATTCGATTGTATTCAGCTAACAAATCCCTACAAGACAGCATTCTAATGCTCATTGCCTTAATCGGCGTAGTGGCCGCAAGAGAGATATGGCAACTCAATACTTATGTCATTCCGCTAATTCTTGGCGTGATTGGCGGCGCATTATCAGACGACGACAGCAACACTCTAGGCAAAATCAAACTATACATTATGGCTCTCGCCTGCTTTGCGTTCGCTTCTTTCTCGGTCGAGATATTGATGCCGTATCCTTGGATATTTGCCTCGGGATTGGTTGGCTCCACGTTCGTTTTTATTTTAATTGGCGCCATAGGCCCTAGGTATTCCACTCTAGCGTTCAGCTCACTATTGATCGCTATCTACACTATGATGGGGTCAAACGGCTTTACAAGTCTTTGGTTACAACCCAGCTTATTGCTACTGGGGGCCGCTTGGTATTTCACTATATCGTTTGCTTGGCATTTACTGTCTCCCACGCACCCTATAGAAAGAGAACTCGCCAATATCTTCAGGGATTTATCCAGTTATATTGACTCAAAGTCAGAATGGTTTTACCCGACAACTAAAAGCCGGTCTAGTGCGCATAGCATCCAAGAATCAAAGTTTAATGCTAAAATCGTCTCGTCGCTGAATCGGTGTAAAACTCTCCTTCTCAATCGAACGCAGCATCGCGGGGCAGATAGCCGTACCGACGCCTACCTATCTACGTATTTTATCGCTCAAGATATCCACGAGAGGTTTAGCTCAAGTCACATAGAGTATCGCCAAATCGCGGCCAAATTCTATCACTCCGATGTCATGTTTCGATTCAAATACCTGCTGCAATCACAAGCAACCGCATGCCGCTCGATAGCGCGTTCACTCATTGTTGGCAAACAATACCAACACAGTCACGAGCTGTATTCTCACCTGCACGAAGTTGAGCAGTCGTTAAACTATTTGGAGAAACACACCCCGTCACTTGCCCCAGAGCTCGATAGGCTTAAATTGCTATATAAGAACCTTGGGGTCGTCGAGGCGCTTCAATCACAGGTCGCGGCTCCTGATGACTTAGGTCCTCCTGATCGTGTCTTGTATAACAGTCAGGCTTACTCTTGGCCAGCTATGTATTATCGAATGAAACAGGGCCTGAGCTTAGAATCTGCAATATTTCGCCATGCGGTTCGGTTGTCACTCGCGTTTCTAGTGGGCTATGGGGTGCAAAACGTCCTTGGGTTACAGCACGGCTTTTGGATACTGTTAACTATCCTCTTTGTCTGTCAGCCAAATTACAGCGCGACCAAACATAAAATCGTCGCCAGAGTAATAGGCACAATCGCAGGATTACTCACAGGCCTACCATTACTGTACTTATTCCCTTCTCCTGAAGGGCAATTAACCATGATAGTCATATCAGGTGTCCTCTTCTTTGCTTTCCGCGTCAGACGCTATGGCCTCGCCACTTTATTTATCACTTTACTGGTATTATTTTGTTCTACCCAGCTTGGGGAAGGCTTCGATGTTATCTTACCGCGCCTCATTGACACACTGCTTGGAAGTATTATTGCTGCGTCTGCCGTTACTTATATCCTTCCATCATGGCAATCCCATAAATTAATGACCGCGATTAGCGAAGCAATCAATAGCAATAGAAACTATCTCAATCAAGTGATTGCACAATATCAAAGCGGCCGACAAAACGACTTAGATTATCGAGTCTCCCGTAGACATGCTCACGATAAGGATGCAACGCTCACTCAAACGGTATGCGATATGATGGCGGAGCCTGGAAAACATCAATTTTCTCCAGAAAACAGTTTCCAGCTGCTCACTTCAAATCATGCTTTGTTGAGTTATATTTCCACATTGGGAGCGCATAGAGAGCAACTCACTGATGCAAGCGCCTTAACGTTGTTATCAAAAGCTCACCGAATTATTGATGACAGGTTGACGAAACTCACTTCTCGCCCTTCAATACAAACTCAGTCTTCCTCATCCATAGAGAAAAAAACTGGTGATGTTGAAGAACTCGAGGTCGGGGCTAATCCGCTAGAAACGAGCTGGTTCGAACGACACCTATCGTTTGCTAATAAACCGATAGAACCCGCGACCAGAAATGTCCTTCAACAACTGTTGTTAATGCAAAAATTGATGCCAAGGCTTGCCGAAATCATTACACAATTACCTGACGACAAAGGACGCTAAACCTGTTTTAGAATGGTTCGACATTTTCCATTTCAATATGTCCATACCTTCTATCGTCAGATCTATGAATAGTTACAATAAAAGTGCTCAGATTAACAATTGTAATACGTTGTTTTGACAATTCTCGGACAATCCATGGCTCTCATTTTTTATCCTAGTTAGTGCACATATAGTACGAGGGTAAGCGGATGAAAGGAGACGTCTCTTGCTTTCAAGATGATGCAAACTGCATTTATTTTGAGGAAAGATACCATGAACCAACAACAATTTGAGTTTTTCAAAGCTCAGCTCAACCGCCTAACCACTCAGCAGCTTCACACATTACAAGGTGAGATTCGAAGTCGTAATGAAGTTCGTCGCCCGGCAATCAAACCTGCAGCGCTATTAACCGAAGAAGAAATCAATGTGATTTCAAGCTTGTTCGCTTAACATCGCTTAGACGTAGGCAGAGCTACTCATTTGATGCACTTAGCACAACTTGCTAGATTTGCAATACCATTGTAAACTTTATGTGAGCCTAATTGGCTTCGAAAGTTAAATTACTTCTTGGGTGCGCAAATTATGTCCATGTCTGTCAGTAAGTCTGGTTACCAGATGATGCAACAGTCATCTCAGATGGCTCAAGAAGCAGCGCGGGACATCCAAGAAAACTCCTTACCTGTCGCCCAAGATAAGGATCAAGGCACTGAATTAGATTTCAATAAAATCGACGCTACCGCTCCTCCCCAACAGGCCGAAGAACGTTCTGATGTTCCTCAGTCGTATACCGATGCTCTAGTCAAATTAAATCAAGCAAGCCAATACAGTTCAGTGGGCGCGAATATGCTTCAACGTGATCAAGATATGATTGGTACCCTACTCGACGTCCACATTTAGTTCCCTACAGTTGTACCCTTCATTACTTCATTACTTCATTACTTCATTACTTCATTACTTCATTACTTCATTACTTCATTACCGATTATCAAGATATTGCTACCGCACTTCCAATCACCTTGCGACAAACCAAGAAGTCGACTTCAAAAAACCGCCAATACTCCCTCTCTCTCCAGCTAATTTGCTTATGTAACTTGTCAACATAAGAGCACAGAACGCACATCCGACATATTTTTGCTTTCATATGTTGAGCTACATCAAATAATAAAAAATTCATCATACCTTTATTGACTAAACTTTGTTTATATACGAACATTAAAAGCGCGTACGAACATAAAGGAACAAGACATGACCATGAGCGTTATTAAAAACGAGCAACAGAAAGACGAAATGCTGGATCTTATCGTGGTTGGAGGCGGTATCAACGGGGCTGGTATCGCAGCTGATGCTTCTGGGCGAGGCCTGAAAGTTGGTTTATATGAAGCGAAAGACTTCGCAAGTGCGACTTCCTCTGCAAGCTCAAAACTCATTCATGGCGGTCTACGTTATCTTGAACACTATGAATTTAGGTTGGTAGGAGAGGCACTTGCAGAACGTGAAGTGTTGCTAAAAAAAGCGCCTCATATTGCATTTCCAATGCGCTTTCGTTTACCACATCGACCATTTTTGCGCCCAGCCTGGATGATTCGAGCAGGTTTGTTCCTATATGATCACCTAGGTAAGCGCACTTCTCTACCTTCTAGTAAGAAAGTGGCACTCGACGCTGGGAATGTCACTAAAAGTGAAATGAAAGTCGGTTTCGAATATTCAGATTGCTGGGTGGACGATGCACGCTTAGTTGTGCTCAACGCAATGCAGGCAAAAGAATACGGCGCTGAAGTTAAAAACTATTGTTCAGTGCAAGAAGCTAAAAGGCTCGACGGACACTGGCAAGTCACCATGTTCGATCACCGTACACAATCGAGCTTCACTCGACGTTGTCGAGCACTGGTCAATGCGACAGGCCCATGGGTTAAAGAGTTTATCGACGAAAACATCGATATCAAATCCCCATACGGCATTCGCTTGATCAAAGGTTCGCATATTATCGTGCCGAAGATTCATGACGAGAAACAGTGTTACATACTGCAAAATGAAGACAAGCGTATCGTCTTCGTGATCCCGTATCTAAACAAATTCTCTCTGATCGGTACAACCGATGTTGAGTACAAAGGTGATCCAAGAAAAGTCTCTATTTCAGATGAAGAACGTCAATATCTACTTGATGTGGTCAACAAGCATTTCGTCAAACAAGTTTCTCTTGATGATATTGTCGGCGATTACAGCGGCGTGCGACCATTATGCGACGATGAGTCTGACTCTCCGCAGGCAGTAACCCGTGATTACACACTATCTCTCAACAATGACGGCGACAAGCCACCGCTATTATCAATATTTGGCGGCAAATTGACCACCTATCGTAAGCTGGCAGAATCTGCAATGACCCAACTCCAGCCATTTTTCGCCAACATGGAATCACCTTGGACTGCCGATTCTTTGCTGCCGGGCGCAGAGTCATACGATAAAGCGGCACTGATTAAACAATATAAGCAAAAGTTCCCATTTTTGAATTCAGAGATGCTAGAACGATGGACGAACACTTATGGTAGCCGTATCAACCGAATGCTAAAGCATGTTTCTCATATTGACGATTTGGGTACAGCGTTTTCAGATACCGTGTATCAAATAGAGATTGATTACCTGCTAGAGAATGAATTTGCATTGAATGCGGAAGATATATTGAAACGTCGCACCAAGTTGCATTTGCTGCTGACACAAGATGAATGCCAAGCGATTAAAGACTACGTTCATTCCAGTTCAGATGTCGATCATTTAGTTTCTGCATAATCAACGTATTATCCAATAATGGGCGACTAAAAAGGGTGTTTTTCGGGAAAAAGTAACTGCACCAGTCTATAGTATTGATAGTTTTATTTATTAAAAAGACTGTATGATTCCGACTAACACCCCAGCTCAAGATCTCTTTACGCTCCTCACCCCTGGGATGAAGCTGTCTGGGGTGATAGAATTCGGCCCGAAGGATCATTTTAACTTCAACTCATCCTATCTAGGTGGCAAGCTCGACCAATACCTTATCTTAGAATTTCCTGTTAAAGCCAAAGAGCAACTTATCATGCGTAAAGTCGCGAATACTCGTGTGGTTGTCCGAGGAGTTAGCGATACAAAAGACGGCGATGTCATCGCATTCAAAACCAGTACACTCACGTTGCTACATAAACCCGTTGGCCTGCTGTTTGTCCGGTTCCCACAGAACTTCGCCTCCAAGGCTCTCAGGGAGCACGAAAGATACAAGGTAGATATCACTGCAAAGCTAGAAATCGATAGCCAAATGTATGAGGCCAAAATCCTCGACATATCTCTGTCGGGGGCCGCATTGATTGTCGACCACGGTGAAGAGATACATGAACATGACTCGATAAAGATTAATTGCGGACTGGATAAATTTCTCTCTTGTCCGCTGCAATGCGAAGCGATGTCCGTGACCGTAACAAAACAAGGCACCAAAATCGGTGCCAAGTTTAATGAAGTGATCACTTTGTCTGACTCGCTCAAGGCCCAACTACTCCAAGAAACATTCAATGCGACCTCTCCAACATGTTGCCAAGCATTGGATAAACTCGATTAAATGGTCTTAGAAACCAATCATCAGCCAAGAGACCTAAAAGGTAAATTCTAAATTAGCCCCGACGCCAAACTCATGCTCTCCGGCATAGCTCCCCGCAATATCGATACTAACCAAATCCCCTGGGCTCAAACCTACACCAGCGGTAAAAGAGTTATCAATCGTATCTTCCATATCAATTTGATAGCCCGCGCGAAGTTGCACCCAATCCCATGCGTTACCTTCAACGCCAAAGCGCCAAAACTTAGTGTCGTCATTTACGTCAATAAAGCGAGATTGCTTGGTGAGATCTAAGTCACTGGTCACCGTCAACATCCGCGTTGCGTAGGCCCCAGAAACAGTCACTTGTGTGTCGAGTTTATAGGTACTCACCCCACTTACGTCCTGCGTATCAATTTTTTGCGAAAATAGATCTTTCACTGCCATACCCGCTCGAAATTGATCCTTAAACCACACGACACCTAAATCCAAGTTGCCTGATTTTTTTGATGTTTCCGTCGTGTCATAATCGCTGAGATCAAACGTCTCAACGTTGATGTTTTGCTTGTAAGTTTTTAACTGCTGCGCTTTGGGCGTAATGCCAAATGCCATATCCTGCCCGTACACTGTCATTCGTTTCGCGAGGGCAACACCAAATTCCGTGTAGCCAAACGCGATCAAATCTACCGATGATGATTGATAACGTGTTTGAACGTCTGACAAGGTGCTCCCTGTATTCGCCGCAACATCGGGCGTACCAATAATTTCAGCATATCCACGTACAAATACGTTGGCAGAGAACAATTCAAATGGCACAGCAAAAGCCGCCCCCGCCCCCGCGGCGACATTGAGAGGTTTGTTGGTTGCAAGAGTATCTAAATATCCATTAAGTTCATCTAACCTTGCTTGGCTGGTATCTCCCCCCTCAATGGCATTGATCGTATCCTGCATATCATCAACCAAATTCAAGGTGTCATCGCTATCTCTGATCTCAGCGCCTATTGCAGGCAACAACATGCCAAACTTGTCCTTATCTCGATAAACCGCGACTAGCGCTGGATTATAAAAAGGGGCCATGACATAGCTTGCGGTAGTAACGCCAGTATTACCCATTCCGTTACCGCGGCCGTCCGCCACGGTCGATGCCGATTGTGCAGCAAAACTGAACATGCCAACCGCACCAACCAAAGACACTGCTAATATCCGTTTCATATCCTTATCAACCTTTTATTAGTATTCACACTAAAGATTAATACATGGAGTTAGATTCAGCATGTAAATACCAATAAGAGCTGAGGGTAAATAATGAAAGGAGGCTCTGGGTACTCTACGGTCAGTCGTAGCTAACTTTGGTCTCAATATGAAGGTTGGGTGAGTCAGAGTCTCCATCTGTCGCTATTTCTTTCCCATCAAAGGGAATAACGATATGAAAGTGCGCGCCTTTTCCAACTTCACTATCGCAACGGATGTTGCCATGCAGCTTATGAGTAACCAAGTTATAGATAATATGGGTGCCTAACCCACTCCCACCTTGGCCACGCTTTGTCGTGACAAAGGGATCAAACAATTTTGGCAATAGCTCAGCATCAATACCCATGCCGTTATCGCGATAATCGATGATTAAATTCCCTTCTTCTCGAGACAACACGATGGAAATCTTGTGCGGCATATTGCTCTCGTCGAAACCATGCAAGATCGAGTTAAGGACTAAATTGGAGTAAATTTGTGTAAATGCACCGGGGTAGCTATCTATCTCTAGCTCTGGGCTACATTGCCATTCGATCTCTGCATGACTTTTTTTAAGCTTATGTCGGAGAGAGGTAACCACCTGCTGCAAATGTTCATCTAAATGAAAGAGATAACGTGCTTCAGAGGCTTGATCGACGGCGACTTGTTTAAAGCTGGTGATAAGCTCTACCGCCCGCTTCAGATTGGTTTGCATTAATACTACAGATTCACTGACATCTTCAAGAAATTGATTCACAAAGCGTTCAGATAGTTCATCAGACGTTAAATGTGCTTTAAATTCATCGACGTTTTCTTGAATATAAGAAGAGGCGGTCATGCTAATACCGATGGGTGTGTTCACTTCATGTGCGACTCCGGCGACCAAAGAGCCTAACGCCACCATTTTTTCTGACTCAAGTAACGTTTGTTGAGCTTGCCTAAGCTCTTCGTTTGCTTTTTCCAGTTGCTGCTTGTTCTGCTTGTCCATTTCTGCGGCTTTGGAAGCCGCCATCAAGGCAGATTTTTCAGAGACCTCCTTCTGGAGAAGGTGTATTCCCCGATACCCACACACCAGCAACAAAACAATCAATATCGAAAGAGCCGACCATGACACTTGTGGTGATCCGGAAAAAAAATAGCCCAGCAGCATCGACAATAGTGCGACGACTACGACGAGGAAAATGAGCTTTTTGTCAAACGTCATTGCCAAGCCTCGGTTAATGGATCTTATTTCATTAACTTTAGCCTGTTTACCCTAAAAAACCATTGATAATATAATTATCAATAAAGTTATTCTGTTAGGTCTTTTAAGTGCAGTTCATCACTAACGAGTGCTTCCTTTCGAGCTTTTGAGATTCGCTTGATTCGATATTCCAACTTCAGAGCTTGAGAGTGGCACATGCCGTCTTCACTATGCCAAACCAATTCAAGCGGCCCTCTTCCTCGAAGCGCTTTCGCGCCCTGTCCGGCGCTATGCTGAGCGAAGCGACGTTCTAAATCTGTGGTGATCCCACAATACAGTGAGTTTACCCGCGTACGAATGAGATAGATGTACCAGTTGTCTAGAGGCTCCGTAGAGTCCGTCATCTATGATGTCCTATAACAATCCGTTGACAATTTCTCGCAGTTCCTTCAATTCAGCTCTAAGTTCGGCTACCTGCTGTTCGAGTGCCTGAATTTTCTCTGGCTGACTTTCCCTAGGTTCAAACGACGACAGCGGCGTGGACGAATGATTCTCAGCCTCCACTTCAACCGCACCACTAAATAGATGCTGGTAGCGTGATTCTCTTTTGCCTGCTTCCCGAGGTAGCTTAACAACTAAAGGGCTACCTGAACGCTGAGCCAGTGCTTCTAAAATTGCTTCCACTTCTCGCACATCTTCAAACTGGGCTAAGCGATTTGTACGGGTGCGGAGCTCTCCCGGAGTCTGCGCTCCACGCAATAGTAAACAACAGACAATTCCCTTCTCTTGTTCAGTTAGTTTTAAATCACCAAACTCTGTGTTGCAGAAACGGTGAATAAACTTACTCGTTCGACTATTAAAGCTACTTTCATCACTCATTAAATGCCGCGCAATCAACTGATCAACGCCTTGCTGAACATCAACATCCGACAGTGCCATGACAGGCTCTCGATTGCTTTTCTGGTTGCAAGCACTCGTTAAACTATTGAGAGTCAATGGGTAGTAGTCTGGTGTCGTGATCTCTTTCTCAATCAGACAGCCAATAATTCTCGCCTCAATTGGAGCAAGCTCAATGTTCATCTTCGATCCTTTGTTGTTTTCTCTATAGAGTTCTAGGGCAGTTTTTCCAGACCCGCCGCTAAATTATTTAGTGATCTAGAAATAATGGGTGACGGATAATATTGCCTTTGCTATCCAGAACAATCACTTTACTGCGGCATATCTCGACTTCAGCTAATTCAAGCCTGTCTCTTTCACTTAAATAGCTACTAGCAAACTTGGATTGCTCCTCCCATGTAGGTTCCTTAGTCGCCACTTTAGGAACCAAAATTTGTGACTTTTTCATATCAGAACCATCTCCTTATCTTCGCTTACCCGCATCATATAACGGTCGTGAGAACGAATACAATCCACTTGTAACAAAGCGGTCATTAAAGCATCAAACTAAGGTCAGTATTGATCTTATCGCTGTTCTCATAAGACTTGATGTGATTTAATCAACGGCAATAAACATTTACCTAAGGGGCCACAGACTATGAATAGTGTATTTGAAATTGTCAGCCAAGCACGCCAGAAAAACAAACTAAAGCGTGAACTGATCGACAACGAGAAAAAAGTTCGCGACAACAGAAAACGTGTTGATTTGCTAGAAAACTTGCTTGATTACATCAAACCGGACATGACAACTGATGAGATCTTTATCATCATCAAAAACATGAAAGCGGATTACGAAGATCGCGTTGACGATCACATCATCAAAAGTGCCGAGATTTCTAAAGCTCGCCGTGATATTAGCCGCCGTATCCGCGAGCTAACCGCTGAAGATAAGCAAACGATCAAAGGTAAAAAATAATCACTTCTGCCACCTAGGCTGTTAATCTTTCGCTAAGCTGAATTCGTCCAGAGCAAGCCGCCGGGCTCTGCTTAAACGGTTATTAGATGATTATGGCCCTCTATCAAGAGGGCTCCTCGCTTCAAGCTTCTAAAGCTCTAAAGCTCTAAAGCTCTAAAGCTCTAAAGCTCTAAAGCTCTAAAGCTCTAAAGCTCTAAAGCTCTAAAGCTCTAAACTTTAGCTACCTTTATCACCTTTCCAAGCCCGTTTCTCGAATGCCTGAACCTGATGACTCTCCTCAGAACCTAATCTCCCTCACCAAGCCAGTTGACCAATTACTGCTATAGTTATTTCTAGCTTACCCAAAGACCTCTTGACGTTAATGACAGGTGAGCACTGACGCCGAGGAAGATTATGGAGTTGACCCAATTTTTAGGCTATGCAGCATCCGTTATGGTCGCAATATCGTTGACTATGCGAGATCTAGTGCGACTGAGAATTCTTAATTTCGTTGGGTGTGCGTTGTTTATCTTCTATGGGTTCGCCATTAGTGCGTGGCCAATCGTCCTGACCAATAGCTTTATCGCTATCGTTAATCTCTACTTTTTGACCAAAGCATACAAAGCTTATGTGCGTCATCGCCCCTATCCATGACCCATAATGAAATTTCCCTTACAGCACAGAATCACAAAAGGCCTCATAACGACGTTATGAGGCCTTCCAATTTCCCTATGGACTATGCCATATCGCTACATACTAAATAAGCGATTAAGCATCCTCTTCATCGTGCAGTTCTGCCCAAACCTGCGCGCATTTAACCGCACGTTTCCAACCGCTGTAACGGCGTTGACGTTTGGTTTCATCATTCGCTGGGGTAAAGTTCTTTTCAATTTCGGCTTTACCTTGCAGCTCTTCCAAGCCGTCCCAGAAACCAACCGCAATACCCGCTAGGTAAGCTGCGCCAAGCGCCGTCACTTCCGTTACTTTCGGGCGATTCACTTCGGTATTTAGAACATCCGATTGGAACTGCATCAAAAAGTTGTTCGCCACTGCTCCGCCGTCTACTCGTAGGCCAGCTAAAGTAATACCGGAATCCGCTTGCATTGCGTCCAGCACGTCACGAGTTTGGTAGGCAATGCTTTCTAGTGTTGCGCGAACAATATGATTAGAGTTAGCACCACGCGTTAAACCAACAATAGTGCCACGGGCATATGGGTCCCAGTATGGTGCGCCAAGACCGGTGAACGCAGGTACAACATATACGCCGTTGGCTGTATCGACTTTCGTTGCAAAATATTCTGAATCTGTCGCATCTTCAATCAGTTTCAATTCGTCGCGTAACCATTGAATTGATGCACCGCCCATGAATACTGCGCCTTCCAGTGCGTATGTCGGCTCGCCTTTAGGGCCGCACGCTAAAGTCGTTAGCAAACCATTATTCGAGGTGACTTTATCTTCACCCGTGTTCATGAGTAAGAAACAACCTGTACCATAGGTATTTTTCGCTTGACCGGCACCCACACACATGTGGCCATACAGAGCCGCTTGTTGATCTCCAGCAATACCAGCAATTGGAATACGAGTGCCGCCTTTACCGCCAAGGTTCGCTTGACCGTAGACTTCGGAAGACTTACGAACTTCAGGCATCATCGACAACGGAATATCAAACTCTTTGAGTAGTTTCTCATCCCATTGCTTCGTGTTGATGTTAAACAGCATAGTTCGAGAAGCGTTCGTGTAGTCAGTAACGTGTACACGGCCGTCAGTCATTTTCCAAACTAACCAAGTGTCGACTGTACCAAACAACAGTTTACCTGCTTCAGCGTCTTCACGAGCACCTTCCACATTGTCTAAAATCCATTTGATCTTGGTGCCAGAAAAGTATGGGTCAAGAACAAGACCTGTATTCTCTTTAATGTAGCCTTCTAAATCTCTTGCTTTCAGCTCATCACAAATTTCAGCTGTACGACGACACTGCCAAACAATCGCGTTATAAACTGGCTTACCCGTCTCTTTGTTCCAAACAATCGTCGTTTCACGTTGGTTAGTGATGCCGATTGCGGCCACTTCATCAGTGTGAATATCTTTCTGGTTCAGAGCTTCCGTTAACGTTGAGCTTTGCGTAGCGTAGATCTCCATTGGATCATGCTCTACCCAGCCCGCTTGAGGATAAATTTGAGTGAATTCGCGCTGAGAGGAGCTCACGATATTAGCATCATGGTCCAACACTACCGTTCTTGAACTTGTAGTACCCTGATCGAGGGCAACGATGTATTTCTTCTCAGTCATGTCTATCTTCCTTATCTTTGTCGGTCGTTTGACTTTATCTTTCTATTATTAATTTTAGTTTGAATATCGAAATGCTTACGCTTTTGAATCTGCTAGTTCTTGCTGTGCAGAGCCTTCCGTCGTTTTATTCAAGTTAGCTGGCAAGTAAGGTGCAATAAGGTTCGGGTAAGCCCAGCCACCAAAACAAGCGCCTAAAATTGGTGCAACGATTGGTACGATGAAATATGGAATTTGTTTCCCACCAGATAAGGCGTAATCCCAACCTGCAAGGTAAGCAAATAGCTTTGGACCAAAATCACGTGCAGGGTTCATCGCAAATCCAGTTAGTGGGCCAAGTGAAGAACCGATCACAGCAATCAATATACCGATAAGTAGCGGAGTCATCGCGCCACGGTTTACGCCATTGTTCGCGTCAGCCAGTGCCAAAATACCGAACATCAGAATAGCGGTAATACTAAATTCTACAGCCATTGCGCCCATAAAGCTTAAGGCTGCGTTAGGGTAAGTTGAGAAGATACCCGCTGTCGCCAATGCCGCTTCGCTGCTGCGCGCAAAGTGGTGAGTAATTTCGTAGTTGGTAAACAGGTTACTATACAGACCATATACAAGCGCCGCAGAGCAGAACGCACCAGCAACTTGAGCAACGATGAATGGAGCTACTTTCTTTTTATCAAAACCGTGGAAAAGTGAAAGTGAGATGGTGACGGCTGGGTTAAGATGCGCTCCTGATACACCTGCAGTGCAATAAATAGCGATAGCAACACCCAAACCCCAAACAACACTCACTTCCCACTGACTAAGTTGAGCGCCTGTAAGTACAAGGGCAGCAACACAGCCAACTCCAAAAAATATTAGTATGCCAGTGCCGATGAATTCGGCAATACATTCGCCCAGCAACGATGGCGTTTTATTCACACTCATTTCCCCTATTCTCCTCAAATCCTGTAATTATTATTCGCACTCCAGTTTGCGTGCTTGGTGTATTTTGCATAATTTGGCATAAGAGAAAACGTTGCCACCAACCAAATGAGCGTTCGAGCACACTTTTACTAACTCATTGTATGCTTTTTGTTATTAAGATCTATCTTCGCTTCTTTTTTGTTCTCTTTCGAACAATTAGAGTTGGTGTTCTAGTCAGGAGGATTTGCCAAGGAATGTCGCCCTTTCAAGATAAAAAGTAGCGGCTGGGACTAAGACGAAAGTAGCAAGAGCCAATTTCATAAAGATAATTGTTTTCGTTCGCGCATTTTTACGTTAATACGAGATCGCCTGTGCTAAAACGAAAAAACCTGGCTAGTTCACCAGGTTCGTAGGGATGCTTGTCAAGCTGTTAGCTGATGCAGAGCTATTAGCCTATGTAAAGCTATTAGCCAATATACAAAAGTTAGCCAATTTGACCTTCATGCTTGCTAGAACGCAAATTGAACCTTTGCAACAGTTTATCAAACGGCAGCTTAGTCACTAAAATTCCGCTGAGCAATGGTACGAGCATGAGCAGCGACTCTCTAGACATCGTTTTGTGCGTCACAATGTCAGACAGGCCCAAGGCAATCAGTGGGAAAATAAGGAAACATATCGATGCTGTAAAAGGCGTTGATACTTGTCCCAATTTGAAGTAAGCAACGATTCCTCCAACGCTGGCTATCACTCCTAAGTATACAACCGCGAGAATAGAGTGAGTGGTAAAGGCTGCGAAATGTACGTTCTCAGCAAAAAACGACGTCGCGAATAGGCACATAGAAGCAATGTAGCATGGCAGCGCATTGTAAGTAATCACTTGGATACCCTTACACTTAGTTTGCACAAATACATACATTAACGAATGAATGATCACGGCCAAAATAAGAGCGCCAGCCCCTAGTAATACGTTGTCACCACTAATTCCTAATTCATTAGACAAAATCATGTAGAGGCTGAATACGGAAATAAAAATCCCAACATACTGGTGCGGCTGTAAACGAAGTCCTAAGAAGACCATAGATGTCGCCATCACAGCAATCGGCATGTTGGCAAAAATAACCGACGCTAGGCCAGAAGAAATATATTCTTCACCAGCAATCATCAAGGTGAACGGAATCGCAAAGTAAAATATTGCTATAATAAACATCCACTTACGCTTACCTTTAGGGAACATTAATGGCTGCTTAAACGCTTTCGATAGCAAAATAAGAATCGGTGACGCGATGAAGAAACGCATACCCGTCGCAAAGATAGGCGGTATGCTGCTCAGTGCGACTTCCATCGCTAACCAAGTTGTCCCCCAGATCAAACAAACCGAGCAGAACAGTATTGGCAATAACATCTTGTTATTATTCATGATTTTCACACTTATTGAATCTTCTGCTCTTAAGCAGAATACATTTAAATTATGTGAATAATATACGTTTAATGACGGAGAAATACTTTGCTAACCACAAACCAAACGCCGTATTGATTGGAAAATTTTTCTCCACTTTCACTGAAAATGGAGAAAATACCTCTCACAGAGATCTTGATTGATGAAAGTTAAATCTTATTTATAAAACCGATAGTTAGCGACACTAAGTTGACAATTAATCCGGGATATCTAGAGAAAGCCTTTAGCTTGTAGGAGACAAGCAAACGGCAGAGGTACGGACAACGACGTTCTCGGTCGGGTTGAAATCAACAGTAAACTCACCGCCTTTACCTTTCCCAGATAACACTTCCCCGTGAAAGTGATGGCCACTATGCGCAAAATACAGCAAGCCATTGGTGCCAATAACACTATTGTAAAAGTTATCGCCTCGCCCTACTTTCACCTCAGTTCCAAGCTTCAGTGGAACGCCATCTTTAGTCGTCACTCGAACTAGGATCTGGTGTATATGCTGAATATCAAAATCCGCGATGACGCCGGATCGATAGGATGGCATCACCTTTTGTTCTTGCTTGCTCGCCTTCAAATCAAGCGGTAAATTTGGCGAGAGTGTTATCTCACTGGCCATATAGGAGGGTAAATTCGGCACAACAAATAAGCCATCTTTATCTGATTTACCTAAGTACGCGCCATTTTGATAAATACCGACTCCAGACACCCCAGATGTATCAGCAACCGAAAAACCGCTATTCAGAGTAGGTGTCATAAAGACATGATTATCCATCCAAAGTAACCCGCCATTCACCGTCGCTGTGATTTGATTTTGCGTCCCGTATTGATAGAAACGCGCGCTATAATCTCCGGTTGATGTTCCTCCTAGATACATGGAACCGTTGAGCTGATTTTGATCATCAAGGCTGTTCTGAGAAACCGATAGGTTACTCGATAAGTATTTTCGACCGGGCAATCGGTAGTTGTTCGAATATGACATGAGCTGAGTGTCCGATTCTTGGTCTTGCTGATAAGACGTCATCACAGAGCTGTTTTGACCAAATTGATAACTAATATTACACCCAAGGTTCCACAGGTGACTGTCGCCAAAGTTCGCTTGGTAGCTCCCCGTTAAACTTAGGTTCCGAGTGACACTGGCTTGGAACGTAGACGTATAAACATGGGACGAGTTGCTACTTTCAGAATTCTCTCGCTGGTAAAGGGCACTAACACCAAAAGTCCCCCAACCCCACAGTGGCAACGTCGCGCCCACACTGGTTTGAGAGCCGTTGCTATTATCAAGGCCAACCGATGACACTTGAGTAAATAGGGAGGACGTTAATTGATAATTACTATATAAATCAACACTACTGAAACGATATTGGTAGCCGAGGCCGATAAGGCCACCCACTCCTGAAGAAGCGTTGCTTACAGCGGTATCTGTGGTAACGATTCCGCGACTCCCTAGACGATAAAATTGTGTTGAGGCGAGAGTTTGTTGCTGTTTGAGTAAACTGGTGTGCAACTCATAGGTCCAATCCGAAGAAACCCCGCACATATAATTCGCAGTCGCCACAGCTTGCCCATAGTCAAAGCTTTCTACGCCATAGTTACGCCGTATCCAACCGAACTGGTAAGAATAACTAGACATCCCCGCTCGAAGAAGATCATCATCCACAAAGTAAGGAACACTGTAACTGGTGACTTTTCCATCTTTGTCTTTTGTTTGTACCGTAATCAAACCGGAACCATTAGATACTGGAATATTATAAAATTGATACGACCCCGGGTTCACTTGATAATTAGCAATGGGTACGCCATTCACCTCTAGCTGCATGTTTTGAGGTAAATTTGAATTTCCAGTGATTGCTGGCAGAGAGCGAATGTCGAGTGAAGGTTGGAGTGAGAAGTTTTTGTAATAACTGATACCAGCAAAGTTAACACTGCCGCCCCAATGAGCGTTGCTGGTTGTGCTGTCGCCCAACTCCAATGTATTCAAATGGTGCCAGTTATCCTTTCGCCAAGTGCTATCTAACCTGAGCCATTGGGGAGCCTGTGTGTCGCTTACGACTTGTGACGCTTCTTCGTTTAAAAGTTCTGGGGTATACACACCAGTTTGCAGGAAAACACCTTTATCCTTGCGAAATACTCCCATTTCTCCGGTTGCAGAAGTAAAGTGCCCGCCAGATTGATTAACCACCGTGGTCATCACACTATAGTTCACAAACTCTCCGCTGGCCGACGATGGTTTTGTGGGGGTGGCAGGCACGCCATCAGTCCGCTGCATATCAGTTGCGCTGCCCGAAAAACGACTGCTATCTAAATGTAAGGCCAAGTGTTGTATTTCCTTATTCCAGCTCAGTCCTTTAGATGGAATATCCATTAAGACGAAAGTCTGACCTTGACGCTGGATAACTCGCCAGCCAGAATAATTCAGAACGTTATGCTGAGAAAAAATCTCTTTTGGTAACCAAACTATTGGTCCTTTTTGACATACAGGCCAAACTTGAGATTCTTCCCCGTTGACGGATACAGAAGGCAAAAAAGCGTTAGCATGCTGGCTTAAACAGATAGCAGGAACATTGTCTGGAGAAGCAGATACTCCTAGAGAAACAAGCATGAGAATAGCAAGTAACGCCGATTGCACTCGTCTATAGTGCACTTGTCTGTGAACGTGCATCATTATTCTCATTAAATCTGCGATTCGGCGACTTTTGGCAGGGACGTATTGGGAAAAATCAAAGAAAAACCTAAGGTTACTTATATTGTAGCGTATAGTTAACCGTCAAATTCTTAGTCGCGACTGTATACTCATGCAACTTCTTGACATGGAGGACGGCATATATTGGCACCCATGGTGTCTCGCCATGATGGTCATGAATAATGAGATCGCCTTCAATAGTTTTGCTTCGCCAACGTCCATTACCCACGAGGTGACGGTGGCTAGCATCAGAATAGAGCGCAAAAGTCATCCCCTTCACTAGTTTTCGCCTGGAAAAGGAGCCTAGACCTTGAACAGGTATTTTGACCTTGTAAGACACCACACCATTCGCTAAATTAGCAGAGCCACATACGATCTGAAACGATGTCTGATGGTCAAGCGTAGCCGGTTGATAGATATTGCCAAAATTGAGCACGCCCATGTTTAGATTACACGCAGTCGAGAGACGATGTGAAGCAGCTCTAGCGACCCCAGTTAGCGTGATGCTTATCCCTAAGACCACAAGCAATAACTTGATTGCAAAGCAAATAGGCTCTTTAACCTGTCTAAACCATGTAGGTTTCATAGTGATACTCGGGCGGTGATATTCGTCTTCAAGTTATTCACTGTTTGCTCAATGGTTTGTATATGCCAGCTCGGCTTTAATGGATAGCGGATTGATTGTCCAGGCAATACATAACGTGCGCGCCGCATCTTGTGCTCAGCCCCATTTTCATCGAAAAAAACCAGTTTATGTAAGCTAAGTACACTACCGCCAGTGTTCACAAATTGCAGAGCACCAGAATCTTTCGATATGAGCCAGTGCCAACTATCTTTTACTGGTTTGCTCGGGTAAACAAATATGGGCAATGATATATCGTATAAAATTTGGACTTGGTGCTTGTCCTTATTTGCTAATCTAGAGCTATCTGTTGGAATCTCTTTCAGATCAAGGCGATAAGTACCCACTTTTTCAGAACTGTTTTGTACAAACAAACCGACCCTGAGATGGCGCGTTTTATGTGGTTCAATTGTAAAAATGGTTGGTGACGGAAATAAATCTTGTGTCGGATTCAATGCTTGAACGTTATTATCCAACACCCACCGATACGCGCTGACCTGCAAGGTAACAGGATGACTCATCTCATTGTGCAGGCGCAATGTTTCCAGCCGACTCTTACCCTTATAAGTTAAAGCCACAGGAGAAACTTCCAACGCCGGTGATGGACAAGATAGCGCCACCAGCGACATTCCAAGCAAACAAAGGATCAGTTTTCGTACATTAATGCTCATCTAATTTCTTATCTTAAAATTTAACTCTGCACCTTAGAGAACAACCTGCACCGTCACCGTTTGCTCAAACGAACGACCAGCAACTTTCGTAAAGTTATTATTCTCTTTCGCCGGAAGCCGTCCATAAATAGTTGCCGTTCCACCACCATTGGTAATCTTGATAGAGTCGAAGTTTCCCGAATTATAATTTGTGCCAGTGTAAGGAGAAAATAGATTCTTATGAGCGTTATCTGTATAAAGGCCATAATGTAACGTAGGTGCATTCCTTTCATTAGAAGTATCATTTAGGGTGAAATCATTTTGTCCACCTGTAACCGTTGGTGTTTTTACGTACATCAAGGGCTCTTCGCTGTTCAATGTATAACAATCACTGACAGTAATCGTGGCATCTTTATCGACATCAGTAGGGGTTCCAGGCTGAACTGTACCGAAATCCAATACACCTGAGCTAGACACTTTACAGCTGACAGGAACCGATGCCGTTACTTTTAAGGTGGTGCTTTTCTCAACATGACCAAGGTCATTCGCAGCAAAGCTAGTCACTGGAGCAAGTAGTGATAACACACTTAATGCTAGGCATCTGGCTCGTTTATTAGCTAACGGTTTTTTGTTCACTCGATTTCCCATAGTCATACTTCCTATTCACCTTATCTATTATTATCTCGTCGCTATGTCCATGCATGGACCGAAGATTAAAGGGTGGCTAATGTAACTAGGTAGGTTTCGTTATTCAATAGTCTCTGCTCAAAAACTTCTCAAAATACAACAAAGTGATGACATTAGATAAAATAGATGAGCTCAGGAGTGGAAGTGTGCAAACTAACACCTAGTGTGTACTATTAAAAAACCATAAATTCATTGATTACATAGATTAACCACGAAGATTTACTGATGAATCGTTCGGATAGGTTACTAAATAGTCACCAAGTATCCGATAGGTGAACTATTATCAGGTGAACCAACAAAAAAGGTTACGGCGTAACCGTAACCTTTGGGGTTATAAAGAAAAGTATTCTCTCTAATCGTTAGCAATTAGCGCCATACCCCCCATTGACCAGTCGCCCCGGGCTCCTCCCCTTGCGTCCACCAATGCGCCGTCCAAGTTTTACCATTGTGCAATACGACATCATTCGCTTCGTAAATTTGAGTAGCACTCCAGTTACTGTTAGTCGGCTCCTCGGGCACAGGTACGCCACCGTCAGAAGGCTCAACAACAAACGAATATATTGCTTCGTCTTGCTCATCACCATTACTCACTAATAATTTAAATGTGAGATTACTTTCTACGTCAGCCAACTGAGAGGTATCAATAAGCAGCTCTTGGTTTGGCCCTATTGAGGTTACAACGGGTGTTCCATTGGTTTGAACCCATTGGATACTACTGGCCTCGCCAAAACTGTCCGATGGAGACAACACGATCAGATCGCCGTTAACCACTGTGGCGTTTGTTAACTCTTTCATCACCTTAGGTGAGATAACGGCTTCAAGTTGTTGATTGCCGACCTGAATCGAAAGTTCTCCTTTCATTCCGGCATCTCGGCCGTTGAAGTAGTTTCCATACAAATCATTTTTAAAGTACATATAGTGCTTCATTTCATCGTGCCATCGACCGAGAAACACATCCCCACTATGGTTCGCTTCGTACCAACCATTGATCTGTGCGGCAAGTAGACGATCCCAATCATTTTTATTATCTTCAGTAATCACCAACTGCTGTGAGGCATGTTCATCGCCTGAGGTGCCAAATACTTTATAAGTCACGGTATCACCAGCCAATACGGAATCGAGTGTAATATCTTGAGGAATAAATTGGTTACCTTGCATTAGGTAAGGGCCTACCGGAGTTTCATCATCCGGATCGTCAGGTGCCGGGGTATTACCGTTTACAATAGTGATATCGCTACAGTTGTAAAACCCTTCACCCGCTGAGTCTTCTCTTTGCCACCGGACAAATAGGGTCGCATCGCCAATGCGGTTTTCCGGTATCGTGACATCCATACGATACTTGCCATTTTCAACGGGCACATCCCCCATCTCCTGAATCAATTCCAAATCCCCCCATTTTAATGGTTGCGATACATCGACACCGGGCTTAGTGAGATAAAATTGCCAAAACGAAGGGTTATGTGGCGCAGTTGCGTTGAACACAAACTCGAATTTTCCGGCGCTCACATCCGTGCGGGTCCACGCACTACTCGCCGCGCCCATACCTTTCTTCTGTGGATCATTGGCATAACACAAGGTCCCGTTGGGAATGGCTCCTTTTACGACTTGCATATCGTTGTAATCAGTAATGTTAATTGAATATTCGTTCCGCTGCACAAACGGATACGATCCTGAAATTGCTTTGGCTTGCGCACAGGCGGCATTTGGCGGCGTACCACTCCAAATACCACCTTGTTCATAACACAACTCTTGTCTTGCAGGCGGAAATTCAGACCACCCATGTGCAAACGCTTGTCCAGATACGACCAACAAAATCCAAAACGGCATTGCCGTCACCACATACTTGAATACCCGAAACATACTCTAATCCCTTATCCATGAGAGAAGCTTTCAGACTACTAAACTTGAAGCATATTCATGTGAGGTTTGTAGGAAATTAACACAGCCGGATGTGACTCAGAGCCAAGGCTTAAAAACAATAGAAATGCACCATTTATCGGACGTCATCCACACAGACACTATGCCCCACCTCGAAGTCTAATTGAATAAATGTGAAACAGAGCCTATACCTTCAAATACTCAAGTCATACCCAGATGTGCCAAAGATGTTGAAACGAAATCTATTCGCTGCCGTGTACTTATCCTTGTTTTTTTCTACCCAAGCCTACAGTGAATATTTGTATGGCTGGGCCAATACCAGTATTAACTACCTAGATTGGTCGAGCGGCACGCAAGTTCGAGCTCCATTTCAAGACAACTACCTTTACCCTCAAGTTGAAGGAGGCGCAAGCTTCGACTGGGGGGAATTGTATGGGTTTTATGAAATACAAAAGATCAATAGATCGTCCGAGACTTGGGCTACTGCGTATAAGCCCAAGTTATATTATAAATTAGGACTAGGAGAACTGCGCTTTTATGCGCAGCATTACGCGAAAGATGCGCCAGACTTTGCCCTCTCCAATACAGTTGGAGGACTCACCTACCGCTTTTCTGGAGAAGGTTGGTTTTTATACCCTTGGGCTGGCCCGCTATTCTCAAATCTCAATCGATTTGGTAGTAGTTATACTGGGTTTAATGGTTATGTCGCTGGCCTTACGGGCGTTTACAAGTTTAGCGCGTATGAGCAAAATTTTCAGATGACGATGTGGCACGAAACAGAATTTCTACGCAAACATGAATTTTTAACTGTTGCGAACGAGGAAGATAAAGGCACGATGAACGGTGCACTTGGTATCTGGTGGTTGGCGACAAAAAAAGTCTCTTTTGGAGTGCAGTATCGATATGCGTATAACAAATTCGCCACATCGGGTAATCAAAACGCCATGATTTACTCGGTTAAATACAAGTTCTAACCACGGTGAATCATTCTGAGACATATGAATTTTAGCCAGATACCAGACTAGATAGTTAGCGTAACGCATTGAAAAATTAGTCGATGAGAGGCTCCCACTTGGTTCTGGAACGCACTTTACTTCACTCGAACTCAGGTAATTTCTCCGCCGCTCTACCCCATTCGTAGTCTGTATCTACGTAAAAATATGACAAATTTTAAGGGTATCCATTCAAATGCAGATATGACGAAAATAGTATTGTCTGCTATACACATATAGAGCTCGATCGGAATTTGTATACAACAAGGATAGTTACAAATGAAAAACTTAAAGGCGGCCTTTCTACTCCAAGTTATCGCATCTGTGACCGTGGTGTTGATCATATCGTCTTTCATTAAATATCATAACTTTAAGAGCAACCTAGAACAGGATCTAGACTTGAGTGTCAACAATGCCGCACTTAGGTTGAGCCTGAGTCTGCCATCATTAATCTGGGATTTTGACTTAGAAGCGGCCAAATCATCTATTGCGGCTGAACTCAACAGCCCAGGGATATCAGCAATCCAAATTATTGATACAGAAGGAAAAGATGTCTTATTCTTACACCATGGTATTGTTGATGGTCGTAAGAAGCTCACGACTGTAACTGAGAACTCGGATATTGACCGTACGAGGGTATTCAACGAACTCCTTACTTTCACCGAAGATGATGAAGACAACGAAGTCGGTGAAATAAATGTCTATTTCGATGCCACCAGTATGAACGAAAAATTGTCACACTCGCTCAAGATTAATATCATTGAGTTAGTGATTTTAGACCTAGTCATTTGTATCACTGTAGTGGTTGCACTTTCCGCGAAAGTACTGAACCCTCTCAAGCAATTAACCGAAAGAATTCATGCGCTTTCCTCAGGTGAAGGTGACTTATCCAATAAAATCGAGAAAGCGAAATATAGAGAATTTGACGCTATTACATCGAGCATCAACAAGTTTACTGACGCCCTTAAATTGATTGTAACCGATGTGAAACTGGCTTCGATATCACTGGATGATAGAGCAACGGCGAATGGCAACGCTGCTCGCGGGAACGCTGAAAAGCTCGAAAATCAAAAAAATCAGTTAATGACAGTGGCTGCCGCCGCCACTGAGCTTAGCCAATCCGTCAGTATGGTTGCTGACACCGTATCTGAAAACGCGTCACAAGCCCACGACGCCGCTGACTTAGCCAATAACGTCAACACCGTGATGGAGGCATCCTCACAGGAAATTTTGAATATGCGTGAAGAGATGGAGCACGTAAACGCCGAAATGCATACTCTGGTTGAAGAAGGCGAAAAAATCACCACGGTCTTGAATGTGATCAACGATATCTCCGAACAAACCAACCTACTCGCGCTAAACGCAGCAATTGAGGCAGCACGCGCCGGTGAACAAGGGCGCGGCTTTGCTGTGGTTGCCGACGAAGTTCGTAACTTGGCAGTCAAAACCAGTAAATCAACCGAGCAGATCCAAACCAATATATCTGCACTAAACCAAGCGACCAATTCCGTTGAGTCTGAAATATCACGGATCGCAACTATGCTTGAGAGCACCGCATCCAAAGTTGCAGACTCACGTAGTTCAGTTACGGATGTTCAAGGTTTGATAAGCACCCTATCAGAGCAAAGTGGCCAAATCTCCCATGCCACCGAAGAACAAAGAACTGCGGTAGAAGAAATCAGTCAGGCGATTGTCGAAGCCTCAGACGCCTCGGAAGAAGTATCAGCGACGGCTCTGCAAAATTCAGCGAACTCAGAGGAAGTGTTGAGACTAAGCCAAACTATCGCCCAACATATGGCGAAATTTAGAACCGAGTAAGCTGTTTGTACGAGTAAACCGTTTGTACGAATAAACTATTTGTAACTGGATAAAGGTAGTTGGAAAGTTAGAGCTGAATAAGAAAGTTAGAATTGAATAAGCATGTTAGCAGTGAATAAGAACTCCCCATTTTAAAGCCGTGTATTGCACACTATTTTCAAAATGGGAAGTACTGCAAGAGTCGCGACTATTTCATGAACTCTTTGATAACGTTATCGATTTCACCACTGGCTTTCATCTTGGTTAAAATCTGCAAATATTTCTGCTTGAAGTCGGCCTTATATGGAAATTTTTTTCCATCGGTAACGAAACCTAGGTAACCTTGCTCAGAGCTAATCACTGCCCCCTCTTTAACACCGGACCCGCTGTACTTACCTGTTTCCTGTAATTTTTTTAACTCCCATTGAATCGAGATCGCATCGTTCATGTAGCAATCGACTCGTCCAGCAATGAGTTTTAATAAATTTCGTTCCGTTCCTTTGGTTTCATTGATCTTAATTTGACCTGCTTTTACTGCGGCATAAAATTTATCACCCCCAGCAGAAAAACCTGAGTTGTTACCGATCGTCAGTCCCATATAATCATCGGGCCAGCTAGGTCGAGGTTGACTCAAAACCTTATCACGACACACCACAACCAATTTCTCATCTAAAATTGGCATGTCATACTGCATATATGGCCTTGCCTCGACACGCTTGTATGGTGGGTAAAGGGCAAAAGTCTTTCCCTCTTTAATCTCCGCCAGCCCTCTTTTCCACGGCACCCCATGAATGGTTACCTTGTACTCTGGCATTTGGGCGAATATTTTCTTTAAGATAACCGTGTAGATCCCTGTCATTTTTCCTTTCTCCTGATAGGAGTAAGGGGGGTATGAATCGTCCCCATATACTTTCACATTCGTCGCCGCATAAGTGGACAACGAAAAGCACGTGCATAATGCTATCACCGTTTTTTTCATAACCTATCCTTGTCGTCTAACTAAACTCAGCATGTTCATGTTTAGTAATAGTTAAGATTGACAAGATCATCAAAAAATGATCACTGTATTTAAGACGAGCGTTCATAGTTACATTCATAATGTTTCTATATACTCCAATAGAAGTAAGTCGAATTGACTAGATATTGGTAAAAAGGGGTTGGTAAGAAGAGATTGGTGAGAAATAAAGTAATAAGGTCGTGGATGGTGTGTTCGAATAAACAAAGTTAAATTAGAGATGTCAAAATACGCAATCAGAAAATTTCGTCTGAAACCGATATGCTTAATGCTTAGCTGTATTTTTGTAAGTACAGAAGTAATTTGTTGCTAGGGGTTTGATAGGGTAGTGAACTGGAGCGTGCAGCGGGAATCGAACCCGCATCATCAGCTTGGAAGGCTGAGGTAATAGCCATTATACGATGCACGCCTCGTGTTCATCTACGTTTACTATGCCACATCTTCCTGAAAAGAAAACCCTTTTTTATTCCAAAACCAACCAAGTGGTTAGATTGCGACCGACAAGGGCAAGTTTTAAACGATATAAATAAGCGTGAGATAGCGTGATTTTAAATGACCTCTGCTTTATCCACCTACTTGGTTATTTCCTTGAGCTGTGAATCACAGTATTCAAGCTAATTTTTCCGCATAGTGCTGAGCTCTACAACTGACTAAACTCTCAGCTCGATTATAAGGAAGTACTATATTGAACCGAATTGACACGCTTTGCCTCCGCTACCCACTGATCCACGACCTGATCGCTTTACGCGAAAGCTGTTGGTGTAACGCGAACCTTCATACTTCAACTCAAAACTGGCCCGATTTAGAAGTGAACAAAACAGGCGTCGCGGATGCAGCGGCACGTTTATCTCGTTTTGCTCCCTACTTCACTGTAGCTTTTCCTGAAACAGCGGCTAACAATGGTTTGATTGAATCTGAACTTGTGCCGATTCCCAAGATGCAATCGTATTTACAGTCCTTTTCAGACTTGCCCCTATCTGGAAAGTTACTGCTGAAAAAAGACAGTCACTTGCCTATTTCTGGATCAATTAAGGCTCGAGGTGGTATATATGAAGTTTTGTTAATCGCTGAACAGATTGCGATCCAACATGGCAAGCTAACTGAGCAAGACGATTATAGCTGTCTACAACACGCCTCATTTAAAGCGCTATTTAGCCAATACACTATTGTGGTCGGGTCAACGGGTAATCTTGGCATGTCAATTGGCATTATTTCAGCAAAGCTCGGTTTCTCCGTTACCGTTCATATGTCTGCAGACGCAAGGGAATGGAAAAAAGCAAAACTGCGCTCCGTTGGCGCTAAGGTCGTCGAACACGACTCAGACTACGCGATTGCCGTCGCGCATGGCAGGGAACAAGCCAATGCCGACTCAAACAGCTTTTTTATCGACGACGAGCAATCTAAAAGCCTATTTTACGGCTACTCGGTTGCTGCTGAGCGCCTAGAACAACAGCTGATGTCAATGGATATAAAAGTGGATAGCCAGCACCCTCTGTTTGTTTACCTACCGTGTGGCGTCGGTGGAGCTCCGGGTGGTATAGCCTTCGGCCTAAAGCTAATCTTTGGAGACAACATCCACTGCTTTTTCGCCGAGCCGACGCATTCCCCATGCATGCTGTTAGGTGTCCATACTGGGTTACATGATAAAATCTCGGTACAAGATATAGGCATCGACAATGTCACTGCCGCAGATGGTTTGGCCGTTGGCCGCCCTTCTGGTTTGGTCGGAAAAACTATCGAACGTCTGGTCGATGGCTATTACACCATCAGTGACCAACGTATGTATCAACTTCTCGCATCGCTTGCCGACGAAGAAGGCATTGAGTTAGAACCCTCTGCCTTAGCGGGTATGTGGGGGCCATGTGTGATTCAACAACAGCATGAATACCTCAAACGCATGGATATCACGGCAGATCAAATGGCCGGCAGCACACATATCGTCTGGGCGACAGGCGGCGGCATGGTGCCTGATGAGGAAATAGCGAAATATATTCTGCAAGGCCAACACTCCTTAGCTGAAAAAAAAAGTTCGAGCATGTAACAACTTCCCTCTCTTCTCAGAGCTCGTTTGCCTAATGTAGGCGAGCTCTTTGCTCCCCTCACGATTTCGCTAACTTGAAGAAATCAAGCACTGCAGATGAATTCAGGCATAACCTACAAAAATAGTAATAACTGTTTTTATGGTATTAGAATTATCTTAACTTGTTACACCGATCCTGTTTCCCTGCCATAACTCTGATAATATTCGCGCGTTTATTTCAGTTCTCAGTGACCAATGTCATTAAAATGCCATCTTGAATTTGGATATTGCTGTGAACCAATACCTCGCACTTCAAGATGCATATTCCTGAACAACTTGAGTTTATTTAACTTGAGGTCAGCTGGGTTCAATGAAAAAGGAGATTAAACATGCGCAAACGCATCATTGGTAGTTTACTGTTATCTAGCTGTATTTCGTTGCCTGCTTTTGCAGGTAATATCACCTATAACGTATTTTTGATTCCGGCAAAAACCGTCGACCAGACGGTTAAGAATGTGAGCGAACGGTTATCTCGTCACCAGCTCGATTCCTTATACAAAAAAGGGTATTTGCCTCATGTCACTCTGTATCTCACCGAGTATCCGGAAGGCTCCTTAGCCGCGATTGAAAAACAGGCTAAACAACTCGCAGGCCATTGGCACTCGTTTTCACTCACATTGGATGAATTGCAACGAACCAAAGGAGATTGGCTGATGCTGGATGTAGAAAATAGCCGAGATCTACAACGTTTAGCCGATCAAGCCACTCTCGCGATGGAACCCTTGAGAGCGACCAACCCTCAGCTTCCAAGTTGGGTGAGCCAATATCCAAACAAGCTTGAATCGTTTAAACGTTACGGTAGCCCGAACGTATTTGCCAACTTCCAGCCACATATTACTTTGCTACCCAAAAGTGATTCGATAAAGCTCGACAGTTTTATGAACAGCTATGGCGCATCGTTTAAACCGATTAAGACTGAAGTAATTGGAATTGGGATTGCTGAAGTCAACAAAAATGGTCAGGCACGTAAAGATCTGGCTAGCTACTATTTCCAAAAATAATCATATGGACAAAAAATGAAACAATTAAAAAAAATCAGTGGTGCCCTTGCGTTGTCTATCAGTGCGGCCTTCATGGTAGCTCCTGTTGCTAACGCACATGCAGCCGAGCTCAACCCTGGCGTGACGATGAACCAAATGACGAACCGTCAGCCAATTCATTGGGTATCCGTTGAGCAAATTGCTGCAAGCTTAAAAGGAAAACCGGCCATGTCGGTTGGTTTCGATATTGACGACACTTTACTGTTCTCTAGCCCTGCATTTTTCCATGGTAAACAGAAGTTTTCGCCAAACTCAAATGCATACCTGAAGAACCCGAAGTTTTGGGATGAGGTGAGCAACGGCTGGGACGCATTCTCTATTCCTAAACAATCAGCAAAAGAGTTGATCGCACTTCACCTGCAACGCGGCGATCACCTGTACTTTATCACGGGTCGCCCTTCCCCTCAGTCTGGTCATGAAACTCTGACGAAAACGCTTGAAACAGACTTTAACATTCCAGCTAACGTGATGAATAAAGTCATTTTCGCGGGGACCGGTCATGGCGCAAAAACAAGCTTCATGAAAGATCACCACATCAAACTTTACTATGGTGATTCTGACGGCGATATCTTAGACGCACGCGCGGCTGGCGCTAAGGCAATTCGCGTGTTACGCCCACTAAACTCCACCAACAAGCCGATGCCACACAACGGCTCACTGGGTGAAGAAGTATTGGTCAACTCTCAGTACTAACCAGAAAGTAGAGTTTTATTTCCGAGCCTTATTCTGGGCTCGGTTTTCCTACTGAATGCCTCTCCGATTTAGACCGAAAAATCCTCCCCAAAGCTCCTGCCTTGTTATCAAATTTGCTGATCTGAACTATAATCGATCTGAGAATAAGTAAAACTTTTCTGCTTTAGTACCAGATTGGTACAAGGAGGCTTGCTATGAAAATTCACGATAGCATGAAAGCCTTGGAACAAGAGATTTATGTCGCCTGTTCGGAAGGGAACTATAGCACTGTTAACGTGCTGGAAAATCAGTTAGAACAACTCAGAGACCGAATGGAACACCCGCTCGACGACGATATTTTTTCTTTAGAAGGCAGACCATTTTTAGAAAATAAAGAATGGTAATCAAAGCCCACTCAGCGATGCGCTGAGTGGGCTATTTTGTTCGAGTTTTGAGCACAAGATTTTTGTTCGCAATTGCGACCAGCGAAATTTATCCGCAAGAACGCCTTTCTTATATCAAGAGAACTACACATCGTGGTCTTTTATGAGGTGTCTATGAACATAAAAATTTATCTAAAATTACTCACTGTGGTGAGTACGGCGCTCGCCTTTGCCTCTCCTGCCTATGCGGCAATTACCGAACAGCAGGCAGTGAAGAGCGGTTACCAAATTGCGACCTTGGCTGGTGGGTGTTTTTGGTGTACGGAATCGGACTTAGAGAAGCATCCGGGAGTCATTGAAGTTGTATCCGGTTACTCAGGAGGAAAGATTGATAACCCTTCCTACAAACAAGTTGCCTCAGGAAAGACCCATTACATAGAAACGGTTGATGTGTTCTACGACCCTCAAGTCACTACCTATGAGCAAGTCTTAGACCAGTTCTTCCGTCATATCGACCCAACCGACGATAAAGGCTCGTTTGTCGATAGAGGCCCACAATATCGGCCCGCGGTTTTTTACCGCAACCAAGAACAAAAACAAACCGCTGAGCAGTTAATCCAAGATATCAACACTCTTGGAGTGTACAAAAAACCACTCAAAACAGAGCTTATTGAGTTTAAAAAGTTTTGGCCTGCAGAAGACTACCATCAGGACTATTACAAGCGTAACAAAATCAGATACACCTATTACCGCTATTCATCTGGGCGCGACCAGTACCTAGATGACATCTTTGGCTCAGATAGAAATACCCACCCTGTCACTCTACGCATGCTTATCGACGACCATAAAGCGCTAAACGAAGTGAAGTCTTACGTGAAACCCACTAAAGATGCGATTAAACAAAAGTTAACTCAGGAGCAGTATTACGTTACGCAAGAAGAAGGCACCGAGCGTCCCTTTAAAAATGAATTTTGGGATAACAAAAAAGACGGAATTTATGTCGATATCGTTACAGGAGAGCCGCTATTTTCTTCTCGTGACAAATTTAAGTCGGGAACAGGGTGGCCAAGTTTTACTAAGCCTATCCATCACGGTTATATCACGGAACACACCGACTACAAGTTTTTCTCTCCGCGTACGGAAGTCAGAAGCCGATTTGGAGATTCACACTTAGGCCATGTATTTAAAGATGGCCCTGCTCCAACTGGGCTACGCTACTGCATCAATTCAGCCTCACTGCGCTTTATTCCGCTGGCTGACCTAGAGAAAGAAGGCTACGGCGAATATCAACACATGTTTGATAGCTAATAGCCGTCGCTAAGAACTAATAGCTAAAAGCTAAAAACTGAGGACTAAGGACTAAGGACTAAGGACTAAGGACTAAAAGTTACACCCACCAGAGCTTATTCAGACGTTGCCTTATACGCCTGAATAAGCTCGTGCCAGAACCTCTCCGCGACAGGCCCTTTCTGACTATCTCGCTTACGAAACATATACATCATGGCCTCGGTTCGTCTCGGTATGCTCTCAACATTAATAGGTTCTAGCAGCCCCGAGGCGAGCTCTTGGCTGATTAAGTGCTCGGGGAGTCGTCCCCAGCCAAGGCCCGCTAAAGTCAGATCTTTTTTTGTTGCCATATCACTGACACTCCAAGACTCGCCACTCGGCGACACATACATCGAAGCTTTATCGGAACGCTTAGCACTGTCTCGCAGGGCAATCTGGTCGTATTCTCTCGCCTCCTCCAAACTGATATCTCGCTGATTGGTCGTTTTAAAATAACCGGGAGCGGCGACATTAATAAAAGCGACAGGCTCAACCGGTATTTTTTCGTGTGACGTATTCAAGCCAAATTCAGCGCCGAAAGCTAAATCAGCTTCACCGCTATTGATAGGCTCAACCACACCATTTAATACCTCAGTGGTTATGTGGAAACGGGTATAAGGAAAACTATCTATTACGTGCTTCAACTTCTTTAACAAAGAAGGCAACGGGCAACTAGCGCTAATCACAATGCCAAACCTTGGCTCTACACTGCTGGCTAACTGATGCCCCATAATATTGAGCTGCTGAAAGTGATCCATGGTCAGCTTGGCTCGCTGGTAAAACGCTTCTCCCGCAGTAGTTAATTGCGGACGGTAATGACTGCGATCAAAAAGCTCCAAACCAAATTCGTCTTCCAACGTCTTGATTGCCGCGCTTACCGCTGCCTGCGTCTTGTAGATCGATTTCGCCGCTTTGCGAAAGCTCCCCTGCTCGACCACAGCTACTAAAACCCTAAGTTGTTCATTTGTCATAGAAACCATCAACATGATAAAAATTACTTTTCATGTTAACAAATATTAGTCGCTATTTAATATTCATCACTAGATTTATAGTAGTTACCAAGTCGAACGAAACACTTCTAAGATGAAGTAACATAGAATAAAGGTAACAAATTATGAAACCATCAACATTACTAAAAGCTTCTTCAGTACTCTGGCTGATTTGGGGCGTATTTCATTTAATGATTGGCGTCGGCATGATTTACTTACTATCACTTGGTAACGAAGCATTATCACTCAGCTTTGTCGCAAAAGACCCGCTCACCTCTGATATGATTCGTGAATATGCACCGATAGTGACTGCGAGCCTCAAACAGCACTCTTGGAATCTTGGTTGGTTCGGCGTTGTCGCTATCATCGGTAGTGTTGGTGTGTGGAGAAAAAGTGCTTCAGCCATTTTTGTAACCGCTTTGGTCGCAGGTTTAGGAGATATGGGTTACTTCATCTTTGTTGACATGGCCGACCTAGCACCACCAGCAGGCACTCTGATGACCGTATTCAGCAGTTTAGCCATCATCTTTAGCTTTTACGCTTACTTTAGCAGTAACAAGTTACAAGACGCTTAATCGCGACGGGACTCAAGCAAACAAAAAACCAGCACATCGGCTGGTTTTTTGTTTGCTTAGAGATAACGTTGTTTGCTGTTAGCTATATAGCATTTTCGGCTAACTATAGTTCACTAAAAATTAACGCAAGCCATGCAAAAATTCATGTCGAGTCGCGGCATTCTTTTTGAAAATTCCACCAAGAGCCGTCGTCGTGGTTACGCTTGTCGCATCCATCACACCCCGTGATTTCACGCAATAATGGGTCGCATCCATCGTTACCGCAACATCGTCAGATTCCAATAAGGTTTGTAGCGCAACCAAGATTTGCTGTGTCATCCGCTCTTGCACTTGGGGGCGCTGAGCGAAGAACCGCACGATACGGTTGATTTTCGACAATCCAATAATTTTTCCACGAGGGATATAAGCAATCGCCGCTTTTCCATCAATGGTAACAAGATGATGCTCACAGGTACTGGTTACCGTGATATCTTTAACGCGAACCATTTCGTTCACGTTCATTTTGTTTTCAATCACAGTGATCTTTGGAAAAGTGCCATAATCCAAGCCAGAAAAAATCTCGTCGACATACATCTTAGCAACACGATGAGGGGTTTCTTGCAAACTGTCGTCAGTGAGATCTAAGCCTAGAAGCGTCAAAACTTCATTCATGTGATGTTCGATTTTTTGCTTTTTCTCTTCACGGCTAAAATCGTTCTCATGCATAGGGGTTTCTAGTCCGCATTCTGCAAGAGCGGCTTTTACTAACTTCGCTGACTCACTCAGGCCCGACATGTCATTTCCTCTGGTCAAAAACTTGCAACTTTGCTGGGGGCGACAAGGATACTCGCATTTTACACTCATTACACCCTTATTTTATTAGGACTAAATTCAGAGCCAGTCAAATTATGTTACAGTTCAAGCTCTAAGCACATGCAAGGTTAATAAAGGACTTCTTATGAGCAGCTGCGATTCCCCAGGGTTAATGTCTATCGACGATGCAATTAAAACCATGCTGGCATCTGCCACCACAATACAAAACACAACGACTCTAACCCTGCCAAAAGCGCTTGGATTCGTACTCGCAGAAGATATCTATTCTCCTGTCAACGTCCCTCCTTTCCACAACTCGGCAATGGATGGCTATGCTGTACGTCGCGCTGAATTGACTCGAAGCAACGTATTACTTCTTGCTGGAAAATCTTTTGCGGGGCAGCCTTATTCTCAAGATTGGCCTGAGGGCACCTGTATTGGCATTATGACAGGGGCAAAAATTCCATCGGGTTGTGATGCTGTGATCATGCAAGAAAATACCGAAATCGAAGACGGTGGTATTCATTTTCATCAAACAGACGTCAAACTCAATAACAACATTCGACCAATTGGCGACGATATTCAGCAAGGCGATCTGGTTTTAGAGTGTGGAACACGTCTGACGGCACGAGACATGCCAATGCTCGCCTCTTTAGGTGTGAGTGAAGTGCGCGTTTATCGTAAGCCGAAAGTTGCGTTCTTCTCCACGGGCGATGAACTCAAACCACTTGGCGAGCCGTTACTCGATGGTCAAATTTACGATAGCAACCGCTACGGCATTGCACCACTTATCGAGGCATTTGGCTGCGAAGCCATCGACCTCGGTATTATTCCAGATAACCAAGAAGCACTACAACAAGCGTTTGAACGTGCTCAATCTCGCGCCGATGTCGTGATTACCTCAGGCGGCGTAAGCGTTGGTGAAGCAGACTATACCAAGGATATTTTGGAGAAAATTGGCGAAGTTGGATTTTGGAAATTGGCGATAAAGCCCGGAAAACCCTTTGCTTTTGGTAGCCTAAATAAGGCTCTCTTTTGTGGTTTACCCGGCAACCCTGTTTCTGCGTTCATTACGATGTATGTATTGGTGCAGCCGCTCTTGGCTAAGTTAGCAGGTCACACACAGTGGCGAACTCCTGAACTTCTGAGTGCCACGACTCGTTGCCAGTTTAAAAAGTCCCCAGGCCGCACCGACTACCAACGCGGTATCTACAAGATAGAAAACGGTGAACTGGTTGTCGAAAGCACAGGGAACCAAAGCTCGGGTGCGTTCCGCTCCATGAGCCTAGCAAACTGTTTTGTTGTGCTCGAAAAAGAACGAGGCCGTGTGGCAGCAGGCGAAAAAGTGCAAATCCAACTGTTCAATCACGCGCTATATTAGGAGAATACGACTTGGAAGCTTTATCCGACCAAGAAATGCTCCGTTACCATCGGCAAATCTCTCTAAATCAATTTGATTTTGAAGGACAAGAAGCGCTAAAAAGCGCTTCTATCCTGATCATTGGTGTGGGAGGCTTGGGCTGCGCAGCTGGCCAATATCTCGCGACCGCAGGAGTTGGGCAACTCACTTTAGTAGATGACGATATCGTTGAGCACTCTAATTTGCAGCGGCAGGTTTTACACAGCGATAGTAATGTTGGCCAACGCAAAGTCGACTCCGCTGCAGAATCGCTCAGACACCTCAATCCAAATATTCAGGTGAATTCGATTGCGAAGCGCCTTGCTGACACCGAGTTGATGCCACTCATCAACGCACATTCTCTGGTGCTTGATGCCAGTGACAACCTCGCCACTCGCAATCAGTTAAACCGCCTTTGCTACCAAACAAAAACGCCGTTCGTATCAGGTGCAGCAATACGCATGGAAGGTCAAGTGAGCGTGTTTACGTATCTCGATAACGACCAGCCATGCTATCAGTGTTTCAGTGATCTCTTTGGCAACCAACCGACATCTTGCGCCGAAGCAGGCGTGATGGCTCCCTTAGTCGGTATTATTGGTTGCATGCAAGCGCTAGAAGCTATTAAGGTGATTGCGAATTTTGGGCAGCCTATGATTGGCAAACTACTATTGCTGGATGCGATGACCTTAAAATGGCAAGAACTCAAACTGAACAAACGGGCTACCTGCCCCGTATGTTGAGACTAACGACATAACGTAAATAAATAACGTAACGACATAATATAACTAGATAGCATAAAAAAGAAACGCCCATAACTATGGATAACCCAAAGGTTTACACCCTGTGCCTATTGGCTCTAGCGCTGCTTCTCGCTGTGCTCATTCAACATCCAATCGAGCGTAACCTGCCCGGAGTCAGTAGCGCTAAATTACTCCACAAAGAGCAAAGGCAATCTCTTGATGGCATGCGACAGTACTTTCTGTTGTCTATCAACGGCGGCCCCCCTTTTAATTTGCAGGTCAGTCCGAAGGTACAATGCCGTCTGAACGACGTCGTTATTCTCAGAAAAACCGTCAACACTATTACGCAATCTCAGTATTATCAGTTTCAATCCTGTCACCCATAATTACCAAAGGACTCTTATGACTTCTCTCGTATCGGCTCAATGGCTCCATGACCAACTTAGTTCAAACGATATCGTTATTCTCGATGCCAGTATTGCATTTCAAATCCCGAGTGAACCAGAAAAAGACAAACAAAACGTTATTCCCAGCGCTCAGCGTTTTGATTACGACAAAGAATTTTGCGACTTAGATTCACCACTTCCTCACACCATGCCGAGTCAGCAGCGGTTCAACCAACTTGCACAGCAGCTCGGTATTAATAATGACTCAACGATTGTCGTGTATGACAACAGTGGCACCTTCGCGTCACCAAGGGCATGGTGGATGTTTAGAGCCATGGGACACAACAAGGTGTTTGTACTCGATGGCGGGTTAACAGCGTGGAAGCAAGAAGGGTTCTCCGTCGAGCAAGCTTATCGCAAGATGGAAACACAAGGAAATTTTGACGGTCGCTTTAATGAATCAATGATCCTGCAAGCCGAATCGGTCAAAGAGAATATCGACAATCCAGTAAGCCTGACCGTAGATGCCCGTTCCAAAGCACGATTTTCTGGCCAATCTCCAGAGCCACGAAAGGGCATTCGCAGCGGGCATATCCCGAATTCTGTATGCCTACACTTTTCCCAATTGATGGACGAACATAAATTAAAATCCGTAGAGTTATTACAGCCGATCGTCAAAGAAGTCATGGCACCAGATTTGGATCAATACATCTTCTCTTGTGGTTCAGGTGTGACTGCTTGTATCGTCGCGCTCGCAGCAGAGCAATGTGGCTATGAAAATTTAGCTATCTACGATGGGTCATGGACAGAATGGGGACAACGTATCGAGTTACCGATTGAGGTTTAACGCGTTAATTGCGCTCTGCTATATTTCCTATAGCTCGATGAAGGTAAACCGCCAAACATCGATAACGACAGCCACTTAGCAGTCTCTTAAACTCCACGGAGAATAAGTTACGTAACAAAGTAAGTTGTGTAGCGAATGATACGTTGTGGATGACGTACATTGTGGGTGAGCTACATGGCGGCTCGGATACATAACGGCTGAGTTACATAGAAAAAAACAAGCTCTTATTGAGTATTTCGATAAGAGCTTGAATGGTATTATTGTACTTTCTTTCCTGAACGTTGCTGTTCTTTCAAGGCTAGTTTTTCTTTTCTACGCTGTTCTCTTGAATAAGCAGCTTCACCGCCGACGTGGGTTTCACCACGAGCATTTGACAATCGCACTTGCTTTTCACGTTCGCGAAAACGGGCTTTTTGCTCGTCGCTGTGTTTATCAATACACTTAGGGCAGCTAATGCCTTTTTCGAAATGCTCAGACTCTTGCTCTTCACTCGTGAGAGGTAATCGGCAAGCATTACAGATATCATAACCACTTTTTTCTAGCTGATGATTTACCGCAACACGACCGTCAAATACATAGCAATCACCTTCCCACATACTTTCGCTTGCTGGCACTTCTTCCAAGTATTTAAGAATCCCACCTTCAAGGTGGTACACTTCATCAAAGCCTTGCTCTTTCATGTAAGCAGTTGATTTTTCGCAGCGAATACCGCCAGTACAGAACATTGCAACTTTCTTATGCTTGGTTGGGTCTAGATTGTCTGCGACGTATTGTGGGAATTCGCGGAACGTTTCGGTGTTAGGGTTCACAGCATTTTTGAATGTACCGATATCCACTTCGTAGTCGTTACGAGTATCAACTAATAGTACTTCTGGATCAGAAATCAGATCGTTCCAATCGTTAGGCTTAACATAAGTTCCAACGACGTTGAGAGGATCGATACCTTCTACTCCCATCGTCACGATTTCTTTTTTCAGTTTGACCTTGGTACGGTTGAAAGGCTGTTCTTCATTAAACGATTCTTTGTAAACAACATCCGCTAGACGAGTATCTTGTTTGAACCATTGGAGCAAAGCGTCTATTGATTCACGCTTACCTGCAACAGTACCGTTAATCCCTTCGCTAGCGAGTAGCAAAGTTCCGCGGATACATTTTGCTTCAAGAAGATCGGTTAAAGGTTGACGAATTTCTTTATAATCATTAAGTGTTACAAACTTATATAGCGCACATACAACATATTGAGACATGGTTTTTCCTTCAGCGAGCTGGAACGTAAATCCAGAGCGTGTATTAAAATCACGCGGATTATAGCTAAGTGTAGATATGGAGTAAACCTATATACTACAAGGTTATACTGTCTCAGCTCCAGCTCGTTGACATATGCTAGGATTCCATATGTCAACAATAGTCATGGCCACCATTGCAGTGCCTTGCCGGTTTTTTTGAGCAAGCCAAACCATTGAAAAATATGGACTAAGCATCACTTACTGGGCATCGGCATTTCCGTTATCTCGACTGTAGACGTACGTTACAACGGAATTATGCACGGAAGGCTAGGGTTAAACACATTTTTGTCCACTCATTCAAAAAGAAAAACATCAAATCCTTTCAGAACTCGACTAGGTTGCTATCTCCTTTCAGCATCAATTACAAAATCAAAGCATTAGTACTACTATTTTATAGTAACCAAAATATATGATGGATGCTTAGAAAGTGATAAATGTTTGCAAAGTGTGTATTCCAGTGATGACCGCGTGTATTTCTATGTTTTATAGCGAGTTTTCGTCATCTGGAATTGACGATGCAAAACGTTGGATCGAGAGTGAATTTAGGCAAAGCACATTAACCAAACATCAACAACTTAAAGAAATGTCTTGGTTTATTGAAGCAGCTAAACCATATCACGGCATGACGATAAAAGTTGTTTCTGAAAGAATTGATACTCACTGGTATGAAGCAAATACACTGACTAAAGCCTTTGAAGATATTACTGGAATTAAGGTTATTCATGAAATAACTGGAGAAGATGATGTTGTTAAAAAAATATCCACTCAAATCGACCTAAATTACAATATCTATGACGCGTATATAAATGATAGCGACCTAATTGGAACACATTATCGCTCAGGTAAAGTAATAGCATTAAGTGATTTCATTAATGCTGAAGGAAGAGATGTTACTCTCCCAACATTAGATCTAAACGATTTTATCGGGTTAACATTCACTACAGCTCCAGATGGTAAACTTTATCAACTCCCTGATCAGCAATTCGCCAATTTATATTGGTATCGACATGACTGGTTTACACGTTTAGGCCTAAAAACCAAATTTGAAAAAATTTACGGCTACGAATTAAATATTCCACAGAACTGGTCTGCATATGAAGATATTGCTGAGTTTTTTACTGTTCATGTAAAAGAAATTGATGGAAAAAAAGTTTATGGTCATATGGACTATGGTAAATATGACCCATCGTTAGGGTGGAGATTTTCTGACGCATGGCTGTCAATGGCCGGTGCAGGAGATAAAGGCTTACCAAATGGTCTTCCTGTCGATGAATGGGGGATACGAGTTGAAGGCTGTCATCCAGTAGGCTCTTCCATTTCTAGAGGTGGAGCATTAAATGGTCCCGCAGCCGTATACTCAATACGTAAATACATAGAATGGTTGAAGAAGTACGCTCCACCGAAATCACAGGAAATGAATTTTTCTGAAGCAGGATCATTACCTGGACAAGGAAATATAGCTCAGCAGATCTTTTGGTATACCGCTTTCACCGCATCGTTAACCAATCCTAATTTACCGGTAGCAAATCCAGATGGTACTCCAAGATGGCGTATGGCTCCTTCCCCCAAGGGCGTCTATTGGGAAAAAGGAATGAAGTTGGGGTATCAAGATGTTGGGGCTTGGACATTTTTGACCAGTACACCATTAAAACGTCGTAAAGCGGCTTGGCTGTATGCACAATTTGTCGTTTCTAAAACTGTTTCGCTAAAAAAAACATTGGTTGGTTTAACTCCCATACGTAAATCAGATATTGATTCAGACATCATGAGCGAAGCCACGCCTAAATATGGTGGTTTGGTTGAATTTTATCGTAGCTCCGCTAGAAATATTTGGACGCCGACAGGGACTAATGTACCGGACTATCCGAACTTGGCTGAGCTATGGTGGAAAAATATTGGCCTAGTCTCAAATAACAAACTTTCACCACAAGCGGCGATGGATAAATTGGCTTCTGAAATGGACGATGGACTAAGAAAAGTTGCTGATAAAGGACAAATAACTTGCGCTCCGAAACTTAATGTCCCGAAAGACGCTCAATTTTGGCTATCTCAAGATGGAGCCCCTAAGCCAAAAATTGAAAATGAAAAGCCTCCAGGAGTCACTCTATCCTACGAAAAATCTTTAAAAGCGTGGGAAAAGTAATCGAGAAAATTATGAATAGGTATCTATATATATTGGCTTTAGTCACGCTATGTATTTATTCAATATCTGCGAAGGCAGAAAGTTATACGTTATTTACTGCGAAACTTCCGCCATATGCCGACAAAGTCGGAAATCAACTAACTGGAGTGGCAATTGATATAGTATCTCAACTTTTCAAAAACTCAGGGATCCAGTTTAAGGTTGAAATTGTACCTTGGAAAAGAGCTTATAATGCTGCTTTGAGCGAAATGTATTCATGTGTATTTCCAGCACAGAGAAGCCAAGAGAGAGAGGTGCTCTTCCAGTGGGTTAGTCCAATATTGATTTCACATTCTGGTTTCTATACAAAGCAAAATTCACCGTTCAAAATCAGGACTCTTAATGATGTTAAAAAACTAACAATTGGAACTTATTTAGGAAGTGCAACGGCCTTATATTTAACTAGTCAAGGTTTCAAGGCTGAGCAAACAATTAGAGACAGTCAAAACATTCACAAATTAGATAAAAATCGGATAGATGTATGGGCAACTGATACGATGGTAGGTAACTATCTAATTGAAAGCACTAACATGCGAGGGAGAATTAAGAAGCAATTAGAATATTTAACCACGCTAAGAGGGTTAGCTTGCAACAAAAATACCCCTCCAGAAGTAATTGATAAACTATCGAAAGAGCTTAAGATTATGTACGAAACCGGCGCAATCGAAAGTATCATACAAAAACACACTTCGTTATAGGCCCGCACTCGTTTTAGATGTTATATTTTAAGTAAAATAGGACAACTCTACTCTACTCTACTCTACTATTGAAGTAACTCTGATGACTAAAAATAAACATAATCTAAATAAACGGCTCCGTTGCAAAGTTTCTCTAACAACGGAGCTTCCTACTTTTCTATCTGTTTAGAAGGTAAATTCACTTTCAATGAGGTGCACTTCTTCCAAAGGACCCTTAAAGTCTGACATGGTAACCCCGAGCAAAAAGATATCTATTCAGTTTGGTTCAACAGGCAAACTTTGCAACGGAGCCTAAGTTTGATACAACGACGCTAGAAGGGAGGTGCGCCCATAACATCAACGCCTCTGGTTTATATTTAAAAAATGTGCATGGTCACCATTGAAGTATCTTGTCTATTTTGAGAACAAACTGAACCAATGATAAAGGGCTTTGTTGAAGTGCTCAATATCCATCCAACTTTGATGTGAACATTTCAACAAAGCCACCCCGCACAAATAAACGAGAGCTTGAGCTTGCAATAAAGAATTTTTTACAGATGCATTACCGAATATCGCCAGCTCTCTGTGTCTCGAATTAATGATAATTTTCAGCCCCTCAAACCTACACCTTCAAGTTGAAAGCGTATAGACTTAGATGTTTGCGCAATATAGTGACGGGCTTATCTGAGTCTACGGAGTTATACTTTTAACACCAACGGCTGCACATGCCTCGTCTTTATCTCCCCCTGGTGCTCCGCCCACACCGATACCTGCAACTAAAGACCCATCAATCACTATTGGAAGCCCTCCTCCTTGAATCACCATTCGGGAATCCATATCACGGAGTCCATCCATATCTCTTCTATCCGAAATGAATTTCGCTAACCCCATAGTGTCTCTCCCCATACTAGCTGAAGTGAATGCTTTGCCTATGGCACTAGATGCGGTGTGTGGCCCAGTGTTGTCGCCTTTGAGCAACACTTTAGTTTCACCAGTTCGGGCAACAACTGCGACGGAGACGTTGTATCCATCTTTTATGCATTGTTTCATCGCGGCGTTTGCAGCAGCTTGTGCGAGCTCTAACGGTAGATATGGAGCGGTAGGTAAAGACTTCGCAAACAAAGTGCTGGAGAAAAGCAAACTGGTGGTTAAGATAATTGATGGTAACTTTTTCACATTGTCCATTTTATAACCCTTAACAATTAAAAACATAGAACCTTGAGCTATTTAGAAAGTCCATATTTCTTTAGTAGGTTCTCGTAGTTTTGGTTGCCACCCTTTGATATTTGAGAATTTATATAATCTCTGACATCAACAAGGTCTTTAGTGACTAATATTTTCCTTTGATATTTTTGATGTGGTTTTTTAGATATATAGATATCCTTCTTTGCCCCTTTTTTATTCATTATATGAAATAGTTCTCCGCGAGGAATAACGATTACATCCAATCGCTCATTGATTAATTTGTCAAAATTTTGTTGAAAAGATGAAGTATCATTGCGAGTAATTTGTTTTGACTCTACATATTCATCTATATCTTTATAGTAGTGGCCAAACACTCCTCCAAAACGCTTTCCTTTCATTGACTCTGGGCCAGTATATTCAATGCTGCTTCCTTTGAGGGACACTATCTCGTTTTGCCCCCAAACGACTCTTTCCGTCCAATCGTATTTACTTTCCTCTTTGTCACCAAACCATACCGGCGATGCCCACAACACAATACCACTTTTCCCTTGTGCTAAATTATGATTTATTCGCTTTCGGGGTAGATATTTTGGTTCAAATACCCATTTACCGTTGCTTTTATTGGTAAGTTCTTTACAAAGGATCTGGGTTAAACTTAGCCCATCTTTGGGCACAGAAAATGGAGGCGAAGGATAGTAGGTCCACACATTGATTTTAGTTTCTGCGTATGCTCCGGGTATCAAAAAAACAAGAGAGACAATACTAAATGTAACTCTATTCATATTGTATTGTAGCCTTTGACAAAAAATAGTTAGATTTAAGTATAGTTGGTTACGTTAGTTTTTGTGCATAACTCCAAGGTATTGATATATGGTATAATTCCACAATTAGGCACGTGACCATGGCTACCATTGAAGTACCTGCCGATTCTGTTCGCAGGCTCACCTTGTGCGAAAACACGATACAGATTCAACTGGGCAACAGCGTTACCGTTGCTTCGAGTGTAAACGTACCTTCCAACTAGATGATGAATACGAAGCGTGGAAGCCCGACGTTAAAGAAAAAATCAAGCATTCCAAAACCTATTGCGGCTCTTATCCTCTTTTCCAATCAATTTTTACTGCACCGACGGCTTCGCTGTCTACGCATCCACTTTGCCACGAGAGAAGCATATTGTTGGGAAAAGGTACACGCCGAGAATTGAGCGCATCAACTTGACCTTACGAACACGACTGAAGCGATTAGCGCGTAAAACGACCTGTGATTCCAAATCATAAACGATGCATGATAAGCTCATCGGGACCTTTATTGAACAAGAGTATTGCACCTAACTTAACGGGTTGGGGTTGGGGTCACGACCGTTCGTCTCATTGAGAGTGAAAAAAGTTAATTTATTTAAGAAACAACGCCGTTGATAGCTATACTTAGGCTGTATGGGTAAAATGTATTATATAATCAGTTATGTTTATTAGTGCTTTACGAAAAAATATTCTTATTTTTAGTGTCCTTGGACTTGTTCTTGCAGAAGTCATTACCAATCAAGCTACGGCTAAACACATTGTTCTCTCTTTTTATCAAAAATCAATCCCCTTTGAAACTTCCGAAGGAAAAGGCCTATTTTATGATTTGATTGATTATTTCAGTGCTAATGACCCTAACAATACTTATGAGCTTAGACATATTCCACGAGCGAGGATTAATCGCCAAATCGAGACTAACCTTCTCGAATTCGGGGTTGTAGGTGCGAATCCAGCATGGTTTAATGATGTAGAACAGAAAAAATACTATTGGACTCGAGCTATACTAACCGATAAGAATGAAATCATTTCAAGCTTAGAACGTAAGTTCGAATATCGTGGGCCTCAATCCATGATCGGGTTGACATTAGGTGGGATAAGAGGACATTACTACGTTAATATCGATCCACTCGTTAAAGCGGGGAGTATCGTTAGAAAAGATGTTAATAATGTAGAAACTAACATTAAACTTACTATTTTCAATCGGGTTGATATATCGATTGTTAATAAATTTCACCTAGATCTTTACATAAAAAACACAGGTCAAAGAAAGTTTCATATCTCAAAAGAACCTCATACAGTTCATGACAAAAGTATACTTATACCGCTAAGTCAAAAATATGAATACCAACAAATTGATAAACTGCTTACTCAGGCGAGGAAAGATGGTTCATTAGAAAAAATCATAGGCAAGTATCAAGACAGGCGTACCACTACCCTTGAAAGGAAAAGTGCCAAGGAGCCTGTTAATGGGTTGTGACTCCAGTTGGTTGAGCTAATAATAAAACTCTCACTCGATGAAAGTACCAATCACCTTGTCGTGCATGGTTTCTGACTTAGGGCTCCGTTGTTAGAGGAACTTTGCAACGGAGTCCTGAAACTCAAAAAAGAGTGCCATTACCACCCGTTAGAACAAAAAGTTCACATTATCTTAGATTGTGCGGGAATCACTGAACGGAATTAGTACAAAATGCGGCGAAAGTTCTCAACATTGAACTTCATTATATTCCTCCCCTATCGCCCTAATTTAAACCCAATTAAGCAGATCTGGAAAGTAATGAATGAGCAGGTTAGAAATAACGTTCATTTTGCTAATAAACGAGAATTCGAGTCAACAATAAAACATTTTTTCACGGCGATATTACCTGATATTGCCGACACTCTTTCATCTCGGATTAATGATAATTTTCAGATCCTCAAACCTGAACCTTCAAGTTGAGTGGATATAGAATCCAGAATATCCAAACCTAGATTAATTAACATTCGATTAGCAAACGAGTGTAAGGAAATAAAACATCAAAACCTTGCGTATCTTAATTTCAGCTTTTCTATCAAGTCTTGGTATGAACCATCCTCCTTCATTGTTCGTACAGCGTCATTAAATTTAGCCAAAAACTCTTTCCCAAAATCAGATTTTTTAGATAACAGAAGATAGAAGTCCATTTGTCCGAACACTTTAGGTATCGTATCTATTTTACCAGACAACCCCATTTTACTTATTTCATAGTAAGCGGCTGATTCTGAGTGAATAAATATATCAACTCGATTTTTGGCTGCTAGACCAATGCACGCTTGCAGATTTTTAACGGTATGATAGGAAATATTGTGTGTTTTATAGAAATTCTCCCCCCATCCATTGCCCAAAATCTCACAGACTCGGAGCGGTTTTAAGTCTTCTGGGGTGTTTAACCTTAACAGTTGCTCTCGTATGGGGGAGCTACCGCTAATAAACGACTTTAATTTGATTTGATAAACAATTTCACTGGATTTATATGTAAATTTAAGCCTTTCCTCGGTGGCGGCTGTGATGTAGGCATCATAGCTTCCATTGTGCACCATAAGTTGTGCTCGTTTCCACGGGAAACCAGTATTGACAACAGTAGTATTTAATTTGGTTTCGATGATGTGCTCCACCAATGCGACAAGTATTCCATCCGAATCGTTAATACCTGATGAGTATGGTGACCAAGAATTGTTGTATGCGATTTTGATCTCTTGAGAGTTACTGACTATTGGCCAGTAAAGTAATAGGCAAATAAGCAGCTTACACATTATCCATTCCATTCGATTACTGAGCATGTTTCTAAGTAAATTGTAGTTTAAGAATGGGTAAGCTCCCAGAACGTGTGAAAACGTTTCTTCTAACACATGTTAGCCGTAGGTACGATCTGGGAGGCCTTAGGGAAAATTGAAGTTAGGGCTAATACACGCTAAGAATTAAACTGCTCATCTAGATTGAGCACCGTCAACGCATTACTCACGCTCGTTGCGACGACATCAATTGCGCCTGTTCGTAATGCGCCCAATAATGCTAACGGTTTACTGTTTTCTGCCACGATCGCTATCACTTGTGAAATTGCTCGATACTCGTCCATTCCTAAACCAATAACTCGGTCATTCATCGCGGTATTCATGACTTTCCCTTGGATATTAAAAAAATCGTAGCCTGCAAAATCTCCAACTACCCCATCTTTCAAACGAGATTGTACGACTTCTTCTGGAGTGAACCAGCCAAGGTCAACCATATAACTATTTTCACTCATGTCACCGATACCGACTAACGCAACATCGGCCTTCCGTGCTAGATCTAAGGTTTGTTTGATCGTGGCATTTTGCATGAAAGCGAGTTTTTGGTCTCGGTTTTCAGCGTAAGCGGGTGCATACAGAGTTTCAGATGTCCCACCATACTTCTTGGCCATTTGCCTAGAGATATGGTCAGCGTTGTAATCTCCCCCCCTAGGGTGGATACCGCCAATTCCACAAACAAATTTGCAATTTTTGGGGCTAATTACCCCAGTGTAATGTCCTACAGCAGAAACATTTCGCCCCTGACCAATTGATACAACCATACCATTCTTCAAGGTGCTTGAAAGGTATTTAGACACTAGCCCCGCGACCTGTTCGCGTTGCAACTCTTCGTTTGGCTGGTCTAGTGCGATGAGCGCACGTTTAACGCCGAAACGTTCCATCATGCGCTGCTCAATTTTAGCGCTAAACACTGGGTGATACTTTACTGTGATTTCCACTATACCTTCATCACGCGCTTGCTTAAGCATTCGGCCTACTTTGGCGCGTGAGATAGAAAACTTCTTAGAAATTTCTTCTTGAGTGGCTCCTTCTTGATAGTACGCCACAGAAATTTCTGTGAGAAGATCAGTCAGTTCGCTTGGAGATTCAGGGTTTACGACCGGCATAAAAGCAACACCTCTTAATTACATCTGATCAGCATTGTTACATATTCTCATAAAAATCCTAGTAAAAAACATGTCCAAAACTGACTAAAAACACAACGAAATGTATGTCCACGCACAAATAAAACGGGTATTTTCTCGATTTACAAGAATTCAGTCACTTTACTTAAGCATAGTGAATTGACTTTTCTCCGAGATACGATATATATGAAGCCATCATTTACTCAGCAATTGAACATATGCACAGAGCAAATGTTACATGTGCTGATTTTTGTTTAAATTAACGACAGCGCTCCTCATATAGATTGAGAAAGCGATACGTTGAATAACAACCGAACCTAATTTAAGCCGAATATCCGGTTTGGTTAGCCCAGGAAATAGGATCATCGATTATGAGCAACAAGTTAGAGCAACTTCGCAAACTAACAACCGTAGTAGCAGACACTGGCGAAATTGACGCTATCAAAAAGTACCAACCAGAAGACGCCACTACCAACCCTTCTCTAATCCTCAAAGCCGCTCAGATTGCAGAATATGCGCCACTGATAGACCAAGCAATCGAATACGCAAAAACACAAAGTGATGACAAAGCGCAGCAAGTACAAGACACTTGCGACATGCTTGCGGTTAACATCGGTAAAGAAATCCTAACCACTATTCCTGGCCGTATTTCAACAGAAGTTGATGCTCGCCTATCTTACGACACTGAAGGCAGTGTGGCTAAGGCTCGTCAGCTTATCAAAATGTACAATGATGCTGGCATCTCAAACGACCGTATCTTGATCAAACTAGCTTCTACTTGGGAAGGCATCCGCGCAGCTGAGATCCTAGAGAAAGAAGGCATCAACTGTAACCTAACGCTACTATTCTCTTTTGCTCAAGCGCGTGCTTGTGCCGAAGCTGGCGTATTCCTGATTTCTCCATTCGTTGGCCGTATCATGGATTGGTACAAAGCCAAAGAAGGTCGTGGATTCGAAGCACAAGAAGATCCAGGCGTATTGTCTGTTGCTAAGATCTTTGACTACTACAAAGAGCATGATTACCAAACAGTCGTAATGGGCGCAAGCTTCCGTAACATTGGTGAAATTCTAGAGCTTGCAGGCTGTGACCGTCTAACAATCAGCCCTGCACTTCTACAAGAGCTAGAAGAAGCAGAAGGCGAAGTGGTCGCTAAACTAAAAGACACTGACACTTCAAACGCTCGCCCAGCAGCAATGACGCACTCTGAGTTCCTATGGGAACACAACCAAGACGCAATGGCTGTTGAAAAGTTAGCTGAAGGCATCCGCAACTTCGCTATCGACCAAGGCAAGCTAGAAACAATGATCGCTGACAAGCTTTAATGATCGCCGACAAGTCTTAATGTTTCTTCCGCTGGGTTACACCGTAACCTAGCGGGTATCTAATTTAAGAATTTCACTATTTTATCTTCGGAACTAATTATGAACCGCAAACATCTCGCAAATGCTATCCGCGCTCTCAGCATGGACGGCGTTCAACAAGCTAACTCTGGTCACCCTGGTGCGCCTATGGGTATGGCTGACATCGCTGAAGTACTTTGGCGCTCTCACCTAAACCACAACCCAAGCAACCCGAACTGGGCTGACCGCGACCGTTTCGTTTTGTCGAACGGCCATGGCTCAATGCTTATCTACTCTTTGCTACACCTTGCCGGTTATGAGCTTCCAATTGAAGAGCTGAAAAACTTCCGTCAATTGCACTCAAAAACTCCGGGTCACCCAGAATTTGGTTATGCACCGGGCATTGAAACCACCACAGGCCCTCTAGGCCAAGGTGTTAGCAATGCTGTCGGTATGGCGATTGCTGAGAAGTCTCTGGCCGCGCAATTTAACCGTGATGGCCACGATATCGTGGACCACTTCACTTACGCATTCATGGGCGATGGCTGTCTGATGGAAGGCATCTCGCACGAAGCATGCTCACTAGCCGGTACGCTAGGCCTAGGTAAGCTGATTGCATTCTGGGATGACAACGGCATCTCTATCGATGGTCACGTTGAAGGTTGGTTCTCTGACGATACCCCTAAGCGTTTTGAAGCCTACGGCTGGCACGTTATTCCAGCAGTAGACGGTCACGATGCAGACGCAATCAATGCTGCTATTGAAGCCGCTAAAGCAGACCCACGTCCAACGCTTATCTGTACTAAGACCATCATTGGTTTTGGTTCTCCAAACAAATCAGGCTCACACGATTGTCACGGCGCACCTCTAGGCGTGGAAGAAATCAAAGCAGCGCGTGAATTCCTAGGCTGGGAACACGGTCCATTTGAAATCCCAGCGGACGTTTATGCTGAGTGGGATGCGAAAGAAGCTGGCCAAGCAAAAGAATCCGCATGGGATGAGAAATTCGCTGCCTACGCGGCTGCTCACCCTGAATTGGCTGCAGAATTCAAACGCCGCGTAAACGGTGACTTGCCAGCAGAATGGGAAGCAAAGACTCAGCAAATCATCGCTGACCTACAAGCTAACCCAGCCAACATTGCCTCACGTAAAGCGTCTCAAAACGCACTTGAAGCATTTGGCCAAATGCTCCCTGAATTCATGGGCGGCTCTGCCGACCTTGCGCCATCGAACCTGACTATCTGGTCTGGCTCGAAGTCACTAACGGCTGAAGACGCATCCGGCAACTACATCCACTACGGTGTGCGTGAGTTCGGTATGACGGCCATCATCAATGGTATCGCGCTGCACGGTGGTTTTGTTCCTTACGGTGCCACTTTCCTCATGTTCATGGAATACGCGCGTAACGCCATGCGTATGGCGGCACTGATGGGTGTACAAAATATCCAAGTGTACACGCACGATTCCATCGGCTTAGGCGAAGACGGCCCTACTCACCAACCGGTTGAGCAAGTGGCTTCTCTGCGTCTAACACCAAACATGAGCACATGGCGTCCATGTGACCAAGTCGAATCTGCAATGGCTTGGAAACTAGCGATTGAACGTAAAGACGGCCCAAGCTCACTTATCTTCTCTCGTCAAAATCTTGCTCAGCAAGACCGTAACGCAGAGCAAGTAGCAAACATCGCTAAGGGTGGTTACATCCTGAAAGATTGCGCAGACAAGCCTGAGCTTATCTTGATTGCAACCGGTTCTGAAGTTCAACTGACTGTGGATGCAGCCGCAGAACTCACAGCAGCAGGCAAACAAGTACGCGTAGTCTCTATGCCATCGACTGACTTGTTCGAGAAGCAAGATGCCGCGTACCGTGAAGCGGTTCTGCCATCAGACGTGACGGCACGTATCGCAGTTGAAGCGGGCATCGCTGACTACTGGTACAAATACGTTGGCTTAGAAGGTCGCGTGATTGGTATGACAACGTTCGGTGAATCTGCACCAGCGGGTGAGCTATTCAAACTGTTCGGCTTTACCGTTGAGAACATTGTTGATACTGCTAACGAGTTATTAGCGTAAGCTTTCATAACAGCATAAACGACAACTCAAATCCCTCAGCCAAAAGCTGGGGGATTTTTTATACCATTCAAATTTTCTATTCATGATGAATATTGACGTGCCATCAACTCTCAACTTAAATTGAGCTAACGGGAAAGGAAAACACCTATAAGCTATTGCAGGTAACAGCTCATGAAGTTTATCATTATCATAGTCTGTTGCTTACTCATTGGATGGTCTCCCCATAGTATCGCCAAAGAAAATAGCATCCTATTTGTCACTTCTCCTTATCCACCTTTTTCAGGTAAAGATCTTCCAAATCAAGGTTTTCTCGTCGAATTGACGAAACAAAGCATGAACAAAGTCGGCTATAATGTAGCCATTCGATTCGCCCCTTGGGCGCGAGCGGTCAAATTGGTAGAATCCGGTGAAGCGGATGCCGTGATAGGTGCCTATTTCACGAAAGAACGCACAATATTCGGCTTATACAGTCTCCCATTGTTTACCAGTCGCGATATTTTATTGGTACGTAAAGACAGTGACGTCCCCAAGAGGATTAAAAATTTAGAAGAGCTTGATCATTACAGCATTGATGTTGTGCGAGGGAACTCACATGGACCTGCATTTGATAATAGTGAGCTTTTGTATATAACCAATTCAAACACCTATATACAGAGCATCAATAAATTGCTCAAGAAACGAGTCGACATTATTGCTATCCCCGAACCTTCAGCCATATACGTTATGAATCATCATTTCACTAATCAAAAGAACCAACTACAGAAAATTAGCCCTCCTTTATCTTCCAATGCGACCTACGCCCTATTTTCTAAGAAGTCGCCAAATGCAAAACAATATGTCGACGACTTCAATACTGGATTAGAGATGCTAAAACAGGATGGAACTTACGATAAGATCATGCGTGCAGCGGGATTCGCCAATTATCATATTGATATACAAGGCACGCCAGAAGATAAAGGTGCTCAGCCACTTATCGAAGCGACACCTTGGATTTTATAAACACCTTGGATCTTATCAATAACGTGTTGTTGATATTTAGGGTTTAACTTGGAGTGCTTTTTAAGACAACTCTTCGGTAGTTGTCCCTTCCCTACGATGAAAAAATAGCCATGAAAGACTGACACCTTCTAAGAGACTTTTCTTGTTCTTCGCTAAGCGCTACACTGTGCCAAAAATTTCTTTGGATTAAGTCATGGCAAAATTAACGCTTCAAGAACAAATGCTCAAAGCAGGTTTGGTAAACGAAAAAAAACTTAAAAAGGCCAAAAAAGGTTCTAAGAAATCCCGTGTCCAAGCTCGTGAAACACGTGAAGCCGTTGAAACTCAAAAAGCGGCACAGTTAGAGCGTGATCAACAGCTCAACCAACAGCTAAAAGAGCAGCAGCTTACAAAAGAAGTCCGTTCGCAAATCAAACAACTGATTGACATGAATAAGCTGGAGCTCAAAGATGGTGATGTGAAATATAATTTCACCGACGGTAAGTTCATCAAGTCAATCCACGTTGAGCCCCTAATCCATAGCCAGTTGGTCAAAGGTATCCTAGCCATTGCCCGTTCTGGAGAGAGCTATGTTGTAATCCCAAACTCAGTTGCCAAGAAAATCGCCTTGCGTGACCAAGAAGTCATCATTGAGAACAACACTGCTACCGAAGAAATCCCAGCAGAAGACGACCCGTACGCTGATTTTGTCGTGCCTGACGACTTAATGTGGTAAGCACGCGAGTCACATGACTCAATGAATAAAATCAGGGAGCACAATCAAACAATTTGGCTCCCTGATGTCTTTTCATCGAACAAATACAACTTTCTTATACACCTATAGCGTTAAGAAGTAGTGGTAGTATCTCGTATCCTTCTGATAACCAAGTGTTTCATAAAGGTGCTGTGCCGATACATCATCATGTGCTGTTTCAAGTGCTATCCCTTTCGCTTTGGTCCCCTCTGCAAACTGTTTTGCAGCGTTCAGCAAGGCTTTCCCTACTCCTTGCCCTCGAAAATCACCGTTTACAAACAGATCATTAAGAATCCATATTTTTTGCACTGACACTGATGAGAAACTCGGGTATAGCTGAGTAAACCCGACGGCCTCTCCGTTTGAATCGAGAGCGAGGAAAACAACCGATTCATTATTTGAGAGACGCTCTCCAATAAACTCTTGGGCCAATTTCAAATCGCTTTCAACCCCATAAAATACCCGGTATTGGTTAAATAAACGGGCTACATGGTCAAGGTGATCGGTTGTCGCTTGAAGGATATTCATATTTAAATCCCTTTGTAAATAAACGTAATGCCTAGCTAAGCGCTCTGACGCAGCTTTGATTTCACTAGATCATTTAATCAACACGTTACTTTAAGTGCGAATCTGCCTAAAGTTCACTAATTTGGTAATGACGCTCAACGTTGGCTGCAACTTTTCCCCAAACGGAAGCTTTTACTCTGTTCTGATGAAGTTGAAACGATTCGAGATCAATAAACTCTTCATAAACGCTGAACATGTTTTTGTTTTCTTGGCTCTGGAGCACTTCAAAAAGCAAACAACCCTGCTCTTTCTTCGTAAGTTGGATATGAAGAGGAAGGGCTTCCACGACCGCAACAAGATCTTCTTTTGGCACAATAATATGCCCGTGCAATAAAATTTTTGGCACTTCCTATACACCCTGTCAAAAAAGTTTGATAACGAACGTCCGTTACATACAACCTTAGGCAGCCCGGTTTCTTGACAATGTTTGGGTTAGTTAAGAGATAAAGCGCAACACTGCTTGCCTTGCATTGTCTTGAAACTCTTGGTTTGCCAAATCAGAAAGGTGGACAACTTGGTCACATATCTCGCCGCTCGCGCCTTCTTTACTGGCATAAAATATCCCAGTTTTGTAGGAGTCATCTAGCACACCATCCACTAACCGTTTCGCGCCCACTTCAACCCCGTGCATCTTGCCCATCATTTGAGCAACACGCATCATCACTTTGAAATATATCTGCTTGTGCCACGCCATTGCACTGGTTCCTTCAGTCCCCGTTGTCGCTCCCGGACTCATCGTTATGAGTCGTACATCAGGGTACTGGCGTGATAATGATGACATCCACATGGTTCCCACGTACTTAACCGGTCCGTATTGAACCATAGGATCAGTAGCATCTGGGCCGTAAAAGAAGGAACCACTGGCAATAGAGGCAAATTCATCTGGGGAAGAGGTGGCAAGATCCGGTTTTTTCATCCCCATATCGGCATATCCGCGAGACGCTTCCGTACCGACAAACAAACCCACTTTGGTTAACTTGCCTGCTTTCAGTAATTCTTCTGCCAACACAACATGCCCAAGTACATTCACCGCGAAAATTTGCGTCACACTGTCTCGCGTTTTGTTCACGCTACTAGCGCCACCAATCCCTCCAGCATTCATGATCAGGCCTTCAATAGGATCTTCAATCTTTGCAACAGCGGAGCGAACGGATTCTAAGTTAGACACATCGAGAAGTACTATTTCAAATACTGATTTTCCGGTAGTTTGTTCTAGTTCCTGCTTGGCTTGTTTCGCTTTGGCTTCGTTTCGGCAACCTAAGTAAACTTTCTCAACACCTTGAATCGCTAACTGTTTGGCACTTTCTTTACCAAGCCCAGCGTTCGACCCTGTTATCAATACACTCTTGAGCATCATACGTCCTCAGTCTCAGTTCATTTCTACTCAAACTATCATAGGCTGATACGGAAATTAACGCCCCATCGCTGAGTGCATTGCCGCCAAATTTTTGCTCAATTGTTTCAAAATAAACTTAGGGAAAAATCGACCCATAAACCTAAGCTGGTTCGACTGCCCAGGACAAATTTCATAATTATCTTTAGCAAAGCCCGCCATAAAGATAGCAACCATGTCCGGTGTAGTCATAGCTGTCGTGCCCTCCATGTCATCCTCACTAAATTCGCCCAATATATCGGTCTCTGTCGCAGGAGGAGCCAGCTCAAACACAGACACCTGTGTATTCCGCATTTGCTCACGGAGTGACAAAGTGTATGAGTGTAATGCAGACTTAGTGGCGCAATACACTGGGCTAATAGGAAGAGGTACAAATGCAAGGGCAGAGCTGACGTTAACCACCGCAGACTTCTTTTGCTTTTTCAAAAGTGGCAAAAACATATCCGTCATCCATATTGGCCCTTTTACATTGATGTCAATTTCTTGCGTCAAAGCCTCAGGTGAATGCTGGTGCTCTTGCAGGTTTACCTTTTTCATGATTCCTGCATTGTTGATCAAGATATTCAGGTCGGGATGATCTTGCTCGATTTTAAGATATAATTCACGAATGTCATCTGGGTTACCAACATCACTTTGGATGGCCACGACACCATTGAGCTGGTCTTGCGCTTTCTCAAGGTTTTTCTGGTCACGCCCTGTGATAATGACTTTATTCCCCTTTGCTAAAAACTGCTTAGCGAGCTCAAGACCAATTCCTCTGGCCCCGCCTGTAATCAGTACTGTATTACCGCCTAGTTCCATGTTTATCTATCCTTCTGCCAATCCATACTAAAAGCTGCTAATGAGCAATGTAGCAGATCCAGCAGCAGGAGTGTGAGCCTATCGCACAAAACTAGGCGGGCTCAATGACGAAATATTACTTACTATTACGCGACTCCACTTTTAGTTCTTCTTCGAACTGCATCAACAAGTTGCGGTAATTGATAAGTAACCTCGACAGTTACACGGCATTATTTACAGGCCTGAATAAAAATCATTAACTATCTTTCACTAAGCTTTCCAATGTATTTACTTGATCGCTTCTTAACTCCCCTTCAATATTTAAATACTTATCAAATTCTTCCGCTTGCTGATAGAGATCACGATACCCACTCTGTCCTGCGCAGCCCTTAAAAGAATGGAGTACATGCTCACACTCTTTCCAATCCATCGCTTCAATCGCGATCCTGAGATCAGAAATAAACCCAATCAGTTGACTCTTTGCTTTTTCTCGCAATTCAGGTTGATTGAGCAGCGGTTGATTAAGCTTTTCATTTGGAATCAAATCAATAAATCTAACTTGTTGAAAGTCGATGACTTGTGAAATAGTTTGGGTTAGTTTCATTAAGCTAACGGGCTTAGTTACACAATCAAAAAAACCTGATTGAGAGATACGAGCCTGCTCTTCTGGTTTAGTATCAGCGGTTAGTGCAATAACGGGGCAATCAGGATCAAGAATCCCTGTCTCTTCTTTCCTCCAATGGCTTAAAGTCTCGACACCGTCCATGCCCCGCATTCGAATGTCCATCAGTACCAAATCATAAATATACTTTCTACCTTTATCTAAAGCATCTTGCCCGTTAGACACCGTTGTGACACTGTTGCCTATCGACTCCAACATTTGTCCTATGATTTCACGATTATTTTCTACGTCGTCAACCAAAAGAATTTTCAGTGACCATGGTTGAATTGGTATGTTCTGAAAGTGACTATCAAGGCCTTCTACCCCTTCCAAGATTTGTTCAACGCGTTTACGTAGCATATTGGGTAAATATACGTAATCCAAAGAAGAAAGAGGGCAGTCTTCTTCATCACTTTGTTCAAATGTTAACCCCCAAATTTCCAACTGCTCACGAAGGTGTGCCGGAGCTCCCACTGTGCCTTCAAGTTTTTCCCCGTAAGTTGCACCTTTTACAGGTAGCGTCAAGATAAACTCTGAGCCTTGGTTCACTTGGCTCGTTACGGTAATATCGCCACACATAAGTAGGGCTAGAGAGCGTGAAATTGGTAGACCTAACCCCGTTCCAACACGCTCTAGGTGTTCCCGAATATAGGGTTCAAAAATATGCGGGAGAATCTCTTTAGAGATACCAATGCCAGTATCCCGAAGCTTGAATTTGAGTTGATCGTCTTCTTGATGAACGTCTAATTGGATAGAACCTTTATCAGTAAACTTAAGCGCGTTGGCCAACAAGTTAATCAAAATTTGCCTAACTTGCAGCGAATCCAACTTCAAACTGTGAGGTACTTCCTCCCGAACCAATACTGAAAATTGGACATCTTTCTCCTGCAGCCTTGGCTGTATCATCAATACAGCCATGTCAATCAACGATAGTAGTTTCGTTTGACTTTCGGTTACCTTCATTTGACCTTGCTCGATACTTCTAAAATCAAGCAAGTTGTTAATCATTTCAAGTAACGAGTGAGAACAGCGTTTTGCAGTATGGACAAGGTTTGGATTGTGATTCACTGGATTAGCCTCTATTAAATCCAGAGCCCCTATGATTCCATTAAGAGGCGTCCTCACTTCATGGCTGATCATAGCGAGATGCATACTCTTGAGTTCATTTTCCTGTTCAGCTGCAATACGAGCGCTCTTAAGTTCTTGTGTTCTTAACGCTACCTTAGCCTCAAGATTTTGATAATTGAACTCAATGGTGGACAACAGCCTATTGTATGCTTTAGCAATCATCCCCAATTCATCTTGGCGCTCATAGGGTAAACGATACTTAAAGTCCCGGGCGTTGGTTGAACTAATAATACGGATAAACTCTCGGAGTGGTTTTGCAAGCCCATAGTGAAGCGTCATCAACAGAATACAGGCTAAGGCGACCAACAAGCCAATTCCATAGGGAATATAAGAAATAAAGTGATTAATTTCTATTGAAGTCACTTCGGATTCTGGTGCAATCCGAACTAAATACCACGTAGGTCCATAATAGCTCGCTATCGCGATCAAACTGTCCTTTGTTCGCCAATAACTTCGATCCGCTATACTCCTTCCATACAGCAACTTATCAAGTGAAGATTGATTAAAGCTAGGTTTTGGAAGTGACAGCAGTTTCCCTTCTTCATCAATAATTACATTGAAAGACCTATTAGTCGATGACAGTCCTTGGTGTGGGAAATTTTTCAAATAAATAGAATATCCAATTAATAAATGCCTTCCATGTCGATCTAACATCTTTCTCCCTACCATAACAGACCATGACTTGGACTTTTCGTCGTAATAAGGCTTTCCCCATATAAACCCCCGAGAATTTTTCTGAGTACTATAAAGATTTTCAATACGTTCATTTAAGTTACTAGTCTCGGTCCCATCATAAGAATCACAAAATCGAGGAGAATACATTATTACCCACTTACCTTTATTGTAAACAAAACCATTCGAATATGCATTAGGGGACGATGTACCAATCATTTGTATTGCTTGGGCACTAGTTTGATAAAAGTTAATATCGGAATCTACTCGTTTTTTTCCTAACACCTTATAACGACAATTCTCAATGCTAGGCAAATCGAAATCCTCATTAAGTCGTAATTCTATCCACAAATCACCAAGGTGATTGACATCAATTTCGCCATTCTCAAGACCTATGCTTTCTTTTGCCGCTTCTAGGGTAGCAAGCTTAGAATTGTAGAGCTCGATTTGCTTCCATTTAAATCCATAGACATTGTAATAACTGTATATTGCTATAAATTGGGTCACGATCCATAAGAAGGCGATCATGACCATTAAGCGTATAGTTAACCGAGTAACGAAAGAGGACTTCCAAGATACCTTCATGCTTTAATATTATCTCTCATATTATTTGTGGTTTATCCAACGCGACTACATGAATACTATTAACCACCAACCCTGTGTACAAGTTCTGTTCAAGAGAGTCTGCTTTCACCCAGCATACCTTCTGTTTACTTACCACGCTGAACTTACTTTTATCTTTACGAAGCATATTCACCGATAGTTGACGAAAGTATAGCTAGGTTTTCTGCTCAATGGTCTTTACAAGCCCCCACAGCCACCTTGATAAGCTATCATCTAACTTACTTATATGAAGCGACCATTCAGGGAATAAAATGTTGCCAAATTTGTTAGGGAAAATACGCAGATGATGTGCAAAAACTTGTCTTCGATAGGAGTAGATTCAAGCTGCCTCCCACAACAAGACCAATCACATATAGCTATGAACGTAAAGACGAAACTGCGCTCTAGTAATGCTCACACAAAGTGTAACAAAGAAGATATTGAAGAGTGAATACGTGATTTTTTGGGCTGTTCGGGGTCCATTTTTCCTTCAAAATATTCAGAAAATTAGTTGATGTATACGAAATTCACCTGCAAAAGAAAGGGTAAGAGCAGAGGGGGAAAATGATGGTCATGACCATTCTCAAAGTATGATATTGCGTTATATCTCAACGAACTGGAGTCATGACCATTTTCTATGCTAGATTAACTAAGTTAAAGGCCCATTCTACGCGCCCAATGAACTACGTCAGCAATATTATGTGCACCCAATTTTCGCATCAGGTTTAATCTATGTGTTTCAACTGTTTTTAAGCTGATAACCAAGGCTTCTGATATTTCTCTATTTTTCAATCCTTCACTAATCAGTTTCATAATCTGAGTTTCTCTAGGAGTAAGACTAGGTAGAAAGCTTTTTTCATTTAACGAAGAGGAATAAAGTAAATCAGTATCTAAAGATGGATCAATAAATTCCTTATTTTTTATTACCGATTCAATAGCACTTAACAAGGTTTGTTGGTTGCTTTTTTTCAGGACATAGCCTTTCGCTCCGGCTTCTAGTGCTTCTTTAACCTTATATTCTTCCGATGTCGCCGATATACATAAAACGATCATATTCGGCCAACGCTTCGTTACTCGTTTAATCACGTCTACTCCACGCATGCCTGGTAAGTTAAGGTCCATGAGTATAACGTCCGGGGAAAGGGATTGGCATTTTGAATAAACATCTAAACCATTTTCAACCTGTCCGACAACACTAACACCAGTAAAAGGCGAAAGTAAGTTGCGTATACCATCAGAAATAAGAGCGTGGTCATCCACCACAAGTAATTTAGTCTTTTTATTCTGACAAATATTCATAATAATCAATTCCTACAAGCACACATATTATAAGCAGGATTCGTTATTTCCCAGCAGTATCTTTAGTGAAAAACATCTAACTTACAAAAGTATAAGTTATGTAAAATTACCGTCAATTATACCATTGGTCAAGGAAAAACAAAGAATTTTTGTCATTAATCACACTAAATCATGTTACCAAACTTATTTTTTATCGCAAACTATCACTCAAAATAAAATACCCTCTAAACGTTCATTGCCCAACATCTATAGATGATGTACCTAACTAATTGTTATATATAATAACGATAATGCTATGATACTACCACCATATTGAATTAGGACTAAAATAGTAGTCAGATACAGCCTCTTCCATTTAATGGTTATTTAAAACAGCACCTAATAACACCTTGATTAATAAGTAGTTGCATTGTAAACCTGAGAGAATGATGGGATCACTACTCCAATTAGCTGGTTCAATGGCGCAATAAAAGTACCATTCATCTTATCGTACACGGATTCTGGCTAGAGAAGTCCCATATTTTATTTCGCCAATCGCTTAAAGCGAGTTTGCAGCGTGAAATTAGCTCGCTCTATTCTCTGCGTGTAACGTTTCCCACAATATACCTTTACAGGAAGGTTAGAAACATAGGAATAAAATCCATCGCTGCAGAAAGAGTTGTTAAAAAGGATGCAGTAAACGTTGTAACTGCATAAAAATTGTCTGTTTAGTTTTCTAGATACGTGAGAAGCGATACATCTAAATTTTGGTTCCAATGCATGCCAGGTCCAATGCTGTTTTTCCTTATTCACAAAAGAGCATTGTTTATAGGAAAACTGAAGGAAGACCAAGGTTTCACGTTAACGATGGCTATATAGAAATACAAGGGTTACACTGAAGATTATACAGTGGGAACAAGATTGAAGAATTGGAGTTGTGAGCGATTTCTATAATATTAAAAGTTAAAGAAATAGAAACAACTAATGAGGAGGATACTATTTACCCGCTGTAACGGTAGATTTATAGAATAACACCTTAAACGAGTAATATATAAGTCAACTTAGGGCTTCGGTAGCTTTAAAATAACTTAGAAAGGTACAGATGATTGTTAATCGAACGCAGCTAAATAATAGATATTTCAGCACTATCGAGCCCTTAAAATTATCTAATTATACCGATAATATCTTTCAGAGTATCGATTAACTTACTTAGAATTGCAGATATATTTTTCTGAATATTACCCAGGTTTTGTACATTTTGTGACAACATGGTCTGTTGATTTTGACCGACTTGGTTTGCATTAGATGCTGCTTGATTCAAATATCCATTTAACTCAATAATATCTGATTTCTTAAGATATTGACCTTTACTATCTAACCATTCTTGAGGGTCTTCACCATTTAACTTAACGTTTAGATTTTTCACTTTATCGATTATAGGTTGCACTTCAGATTTTGGGACATAGGACTGGTTAGCAACAAATTTAGTGACTGAACCCTCGGCCCCCACCTTATAGATATCACCATCTACAGTATTAGCGTCTTGATCAATACCATCAAGTGTTACATTGCTCATTTTTAATGTTTGATTTGTGGGATTAGTGCTATGTCCATGATTAACACCTTGCACTTTGATACACTGGTTACCGCTGGTAATCGTTAACCCTGATGTCAAGTAATGACCAGTTGTTCCGATTTGCTCTAAATTAGCGCTAATCTTAGTATCATCGCCAAGTACAAACGTAGAATTCTTGAAGAACTCAGTCTCTTCAGCAATATTGTCCTGATTTTCTTTTTCAATATGAGGATCTCCCCAAATCGTAACAACTTTCCCTTGTGGAGTGTGAATTTGCCACTGGCTCTCGTTTGTATGTGCACCTTTATCAAAGGTAATACTGTAACCATTATCCAATGTTATAGTGTTTTCAGCTCTATTCACTATCCATGTTGGCGACTTAACTATATCACCTCCTGATGCGCCACCTTTAAAGCCTTGGACCACCGAAGCCTGAACCTGAATATCTGCAGCAGTGTTGTTGTTAGCACTGACCGACGTCATCAAACCTTGTATTGATTTAGCCGCATTATCTCGCGTATCCATTAACGTAAGAATGACATACTGTAGTACATTATCAATTGACATAGAGTTCATATCCAATGTAGATACATCGTCGCCTGATGATACGTATGTTTTTACTACTTGGTTACTATTGTTTGACACATTTTGCATATCGAGCCTCTCTTCACGATTTTAATTATGGTCATTTTTCTAAGACCTAACGACAAAACAATATCAACAATGTCGACAAAAAACTCTTAAAAATCCATTTCCGTTAACATATTTAATCAATGATTACAGACTCAAACACCTAGCTAGAATAAAATTTACGAATGGTTTTTTAACGATTTATCTACAAATGGCTTATATTGCTCACCTAGGTCCTTTTTAATACCACGGTAGAAATACATATTTCCCGGTCGGCCTGTATTACGTTCACCTGTATGGCGAGTGTCTGACTGTGAAATGACACTGCGAAAAATTTCCTGGTCTGAGAGGCTACTGAAATTAAGCAAGCTATTCTGAGTTACGCTGCCAACATCATCGCAACTTTTCGCCCATTTTATCTCTTGTGCCTGAATCACCTCATCTAGCATCGTGGCCCTATCTTTATTACTTTTACAACCGAAACTCGCTGTCATATCTACTGCGTGAGCTAATTTCAACATCAGCACACCAAGCATCATACCATCTAAACCGTAAGCTGCTTTTGTCGCTGTATCGCCTTCCCCATCGTATATGTTGTCATAAACCTCTCTAGCTCTAGCAAGTAACTGGATTGCCCCTTCACGATCCTCTAGGTCATAAATACGTTGTTGAAGGTCATTGAGCGTTTCATCTATTCCTTGCCTAGCTTCGTTCCATTCATCCTTAAATTTATTTTGTTTGTTGTTGAGGTATATAAATATGGCAGGTATGGAAACAATAAAGCCCGCCACCGCGATTAATCCACCGATTACTCCCAACGTACTCATCAGAATAGGGTGTCTGCTGAATGCGAGCTCAAGACCCCGACCAACCATCTCCGGTTTGGTCATGTCATTTGAGTTAACTGGTAGTGTACAAGTTGTTATCTCCCTATCCGCTTCACGTTCAGACAAGCGGTTCGCTGTCACTATTTCCTCTTTATGCGTTTGGTAGAGAGAACGCTCTTTTTTGGGGTCAAGCAATCTAATATCTAGGTGACCTACGCGAAGAGCCTTCTCCTCAGCACTATGAACATGTTGGATTTTATCCACCCCTCTAGCAAACAAGCCTCCTTGACCGGATGACAAAGCGGACATCCTAGCAAAAGTAATTTCTTCTCTCCCTTCTACCTGCACCTTACGTAGTATTGGGTTCCCCAAAAAATGACTGTGGACATTTATCCCTCGTACATTTTTCGCATCTTTATTAGTAATACCTCGGGTAAAAACTTCGTTTTTTTCGGCTACCTGTATAGAATCTACTTTGTAATGGTTTGGCCGTTCATAGGGAGCACTAGCGAAGTCATTAGAGATTGACTTCTCCCCTATATCACCACCTTGAATCTTTCCCAGGCCATGTTCAGCATCATTCGCTATCCGAATAGCTTGTTTAACACTCTCTTCGAGTAACGCTTTACTAGCCCGTTCATCCGAACAATCTGAACGAATCGATAGAGCATATTGATGAACTATCTCTTTGGTACCTTTTAACCCAGAATCACTTCCATCGAGGCTCGGTAGTGACATCACTATTTTTATTGGATCAGCTCGTTCTCTTATGTCCAGTCCACAGTTAATCTCAGCGATGTATTTAACGACAAGTTCCTTGTCTCGGTCATATTGACTAAAAATCTCAAACTCATCATTTACGTTACCTGCCAAAACTGGCACGTCTATACTTCCATTTAGTATGTTGTTTTTCATATTTAGCGACCTTCGTTAATTGCTTGAAGCTCACCATTACAGGTGATAATTTCGCGAGTAAATGTTTCATACAAACTCAATACTTCAGGAAGCTCAAGGTTTTGATAGCTGAATTTAGTTTGGGCCATGATTATGGAATTGCTAACATCATCTTTTATTAGACAATAAGTTGCGTCAATCTGTTGTTTATAACTATTTCTTTGCAACAACCATTCTGACATTGTGTTGGGTACAAAAGGTACTCTAAGCTCTGAAACCAAAGCAGCGTACTTATCGTCAATGGAAAAAAAAGCCACGAGCATAGTGTTAACTTGTGGCGAATCAAGTTTTACATGGTAAACATCCGAAGGAGCATAGGTAAATCCATAAAAATCAAAAACCTGTTGTATCAATTGATTGAATGTCTCCGTGTTTCCCATAGCATACCCATTAATATAAAAGTTAATTCATAAGAGTTATTTTATGAAAAACAAAAGTAATATCTATTACATTTCCGACCATTTTATGATTTTTATTTACCTAATCCAAAGGATTCATTTTCCTAAATTGTATATTATCCACGTTAGATTACCCTCTTGTTGATAATAAGCACCGTGACTAATATATGCGTCTTGAAGACGTTTTAGTTTCTGAATGTCTTCAATACCTCCTAGATAATCCAAAACCATTCCTTTAACCATCAAAATTCCAGTGTCCATTTTTTCAAGTGAACGAATTAGCTTAAAAAAGTTGAGCACTGCACCTGCAAGCCCAGCGGACTGATCGATAGATCTAATCTGACTAATAATTAACACGTCACCTTCAACACTATAAATCAAATCTAAGTCGTTAATCTGCACTTGCATACCACTGATAAAATCACTTCCGTAATATCGGTGTGGTGTAGGACTATAACCTCTTTTTTTTAGAAGGTTACTAAGTGGATCATTGCTGGTAATCATGCCGTCTCCTAAGGGTGGCCACCCACCCCATAAATATCACGCGTTACTGTGAAATTGGAACATATAGTTGACTAACACTTTGGCGGAGCTGGTCGTTTACAGAACCAAGCTGGCTGCTCATCTCCCCCGCACGCTGTGCTACCTGAGAAATTTGCTTTTCCCACGTTTCCAAGATTTTATTTTGTAGCTGTACATCTGCACTTTTGTCTTTCGCATCTCTAGTCATTGACGCTGCGTCTCGTATTGCAAAAAACTTATTTATTTCAGCAGCCCCAGTAAGGATTTGAGAAGAAACATCAGCTACGCCTTTCGCTGCGTCTGTCGCTCGGAAAGCCGCTCCAGCACCAACAAAACCGCCAGTTACAGAGGCGACACCTTTCGCCAAATCTGCCCATGATTCTCTGTAAGCGGCATCGCACTCTTTCTGGTTTGCACCTTTCTGCATCTTGTTATTGGATACAGCTTGGTTAAGCATTAGCATCATCCCCTTTGCCTGAGAATTACTTAAGGTGTCACGCCATTCCTGAATAGACTCGCGAATCATTTGTAACGCTTTATTAACTAACGCAGCAAGTGAAGATAAGTTATCAATTAAGTTACTAATGTTTTTTTGGTGGCTGACACCAACATTCAAATCAGCAGAAGCGCCAATGGCGTTCGGCTTCGCCCCTGGAACATTGTTAGTGTGAATAATTGAGTTTTGCATAATACCCTTCCTTATAGAGTTAAACTTTTGCCATCATGCCAGCCATCATGCCGTTTGCACTTGATAGCTGTTGAATATTGCTTTGGGTAGTGCTTTGTGAGTCTGCTACCATTTTCAATGTTTCTTTTACACGAGTTCTTTGCTTGTCCATAAGCTGATTCAGAACTTCAAGAAATGCATTTGCCATTTGTTGATCCGCAAGCAAATCTTTAATTTCTTTACGTAGCTGGGCCATTTTTCGATTCATTGCAAAGTCTGCAATTGACTGCGCTCCAATAGTAACGTCTTTAGTTGCCGCCATAACACGGTTGAAAACCGACATATTAATTCGATTAATTCCTTGGAATATTTCTTTCTTAAGTGAAGATTTCAACGATTTGACTATTGCCTCATTAAGAGCATCGGAACCAACTTCCAAACCCTCTTTGGCAAGCTTTCTTGAAGCTGTTTCTGCCGACTTCTCTACAGCTTGTTTAGCAGCTTGCTTAGTCAGCTCTTTAGCCTGATCTTCTGCGACATTTTTTGAGACATTCTTTACGGCTTCCTCCGCCATTTCACGAGCAAGCTCCTTTGCTATTTGCTCCAAAATAACGTGCAATTCAGCTTTCGTTATCTCCCCGGCAGATTCTGCAGCAACAGCAGCAGCAATTTTCGTTCCTGCATTAGTTGCATTAGCGGCCATTTCTCCAGCTCTTGCAGCTTTTGAAGCGGCTTGCATCGCTCGCGCTGTTTCCGTTATATCCAGAACAGCAGCTACGACCTCTAACGCCATTTGCGCGTAACCAATTTTTTCAGCAATATCTCTAAGTTTTTCAGCTTTTTCAGGATCATCTTCACATAATGCTGCCGTTTCTAAAGACGCTTTCACCATTCCAAGAACACCGGCAGATAACTCGGCGGTTCCTCCTGCAATTTCTAGAGGGTTACCCGCTAGCACTCCCCCAACTATTTTTAGTGTCCCCATCGTTACTTCTGCAGCAGCAACCACCCAATCCATCACTGTGGTAAATATATTATGCTTCTGCGATTGATGGGATGCCTCAATATTTTTATTAATAGCGTCAATTTGATCTTGCAATTTTGTTGAGCTTTCTCTCTTTTGAGTATCATGCAATGCATCAAGCGCTTTTAAAATATCCTTGGCTCGAGAATTAAGACCATCCGTTACAATAAGGGAAATATATAATGTCAAAGAGTCTATCGACAAACCAGATAACTTATCAGAAGTGGATCCTTGAGGGAGTTTACCTGGCGGTATAAGTAGACTTTGCAAAATCAAGCCTAGTGCTTTATCTGCCTGTTCCTGAGAAGTTTTTTTTCTTTCTTTTGGCTCCGGTAATTGTATTCCTAACGTGTTTCTGTCTAAAATTTCAGAACGTCCATTGACCCAAGCACTCGGTTTGAGTTTTATACCTCCCATCTCATTATTACTTTTATAATTCAATGGTGAGGAATTTTGATCAATAAAAACCCGTCTCAAATCATTACTTGTATTTATATTTTGAGTCATACTAAACCTCCAACATAGTTCGTGCAAGAGCACCTGAGATTTTTACTTTTAAATCTTGATATTCAGGTTTATCACTACACCATCGAACCGATGCATTAAATGCCTTCCTCGAGTACTCTTTATTTCCTAGGCACTGATAACTTAAACCTGCATAATAAGACGATCTAGGATCTGAAATTTCTTTCTGACCAGAACGGCTGAAGCAATATATAGCTTGTTCATGCTCCCCCATTTTTTGATAGCATATACCTAGTGCCAAAAGATAATCGAAGTTCCACTGATCCATGTTCGCAAGAAAATAAAACAAACGATGCGCTTCTTCTATCTGCTCACTTTCAAATAAATGAAATGCGTAGTTATAGACAGAATCTAATGCAGATTCATCAAGTTCACACAATATCTTAAGTGAGCCTCCACGATTCATAAATTCAATACGCGATGCGTAATCAAGTTCGTTCATGTCAACGTTACCGAATAATGTTAATAATATCTTTTAGAATATCAATCAGCTTACTAAGTACCGCCGAGATATTCTTCTGAATATTTCCCAAGTTTTGTACATTTTGAGACAACATGGTTTGCTGGTTTTGGCCAACTTGGTTTGCGTCTGAAGCAGCTTGGTTCAAGTATCCATTCAACTCAACTAAATCAGACTTTTTAAGTGGGTCTGATTTACTATTTAACCAAGCTTGTGGCGTCTTCCCGTTTAGTTTAACTCCAAGGTTTCCACACTCATTAATGGTCGTATTAATGGAAGTCTTGCTTACAGTATCTGTGTCTTTGGATGGAATTAGCCCCTGAACTTTCGAGGCTTTATTTTGTATATCACTTGCATTCTTATTGTTGGCTTGAACAGAGGCCATCAGTCCTTGAATCGACTTAGCAGCATTATCCCTAGTTTGCATTAGAGTTAATACAACATACTGCAAAATATTATCGATAGACATTGAACTGATATCCAACGTAGAAATGTCTCCATTTGATATATTGGAAACCCCTTTCACGCCATTATTATTAACATTATTCATAAGGCTTACTCGCTTTATACTCAGTCGCTAAAATTAAAAGTTAAATTATTAAACAAGCTGACTCAGCTTACACTTTTTATTGCCTTTATCATTCGATGATGACTCTCTACCCTCATTAGAAAACTCAAAGTCCTGTTGCAATTTCAAAGACTGTTTCTTAATGTCGGAAAACGCAGCCTTTACCACTTCTCCATTAGGACCAACTTGGTTTTCCAAGACTTTGTGAACTTGCATAAGTTTCTCCGAAAAGGCTGAGCTATGTTTCGCTTTTGACTCCAATGATTGCACTTCGACACGTAATAACTCAAAGTCATTAATGAGTTTTTCCAATTCATTGTGCTGCCGTGTTAGATCTGCCATTGACTTGTCGATTGATGTTGATGTTGATGTTGATGTTGATGTAGTCATTTAATACCTCCAGATTGACTAAGCTACACAACTAGGTTATCAATATAAATAACAATAATCTTTCAAATAACATCAATTGTGGCGAATGGTAGTAAATATGTATTAGATCGTATTGAAAATCAAAAGGAAATGAATATTATACAAACCTTAACCCATGATGGAAATTATCTAGGTTTGAGTTTGAGTTTGAGTTTGAGTTTGAGTTTTTAAAATTAGATAATTTTGATTTCCAATATTCAATCTCCGTTACAATCCTATCAATTCTAGGTTCATTCATATGTAGTTGAGAGTAATTCATATTTAAGTGCACTCCTATAAAGCTCCCATCCTCAGAGAGTGAGAGCACTGGGCGATCTTGCTCTCTACTTTTTCTATTATTCAAAAGCATCTTTTTCAAAACATATTCTTGCAGTTCTGAAACATGGAACCCTCCCATTAAACCCAGATCAGTATTATTATTCTGTTTAAATATTGATAGGAATATATCTTCATCTAAATTAATATTACAAAACCTTTCTTTATCGAATTTCAGTTTTGGCATTCCGATTGACTTGCCGAGTTCTAGCAGCCAATCATCTCTATGGTCGTGCATAATCCTTTCCTATATCACTAGAAAAATATAATGTTTTTCATCTTAAGATTTGTGAAATATAAAACAATCAATAAGCCGCTTACATTATATAAACGGCGCAATCCATTCTATAATTCATTACTTAATTTATTAATGGGCTATGTATTAGTTTTACTGATATTTTTATCTAACTCCAACTTCCAATACTCGATACATGCTACGAGTTGCTCCAGAACCTCTTCTCCATGCTCTAACAAGCTATTGGGTACTGCACAGTGAGCTTCTAGTATACTTCCATCCCTTTCCAACGATAATATTGGGAGCAAAGGATTAATACTCTTGAAATTGTCAATTAGCATCTCCTTCATCATGCTTGATGATAAATTCGAAGCATCAATACAACCAGAAAAAAACACCCCATCATTGTTAGGTAACTTTTCTAATTTAACCGACACTGAAGATGAAAAGTTAATATAGCAAACTCCAGCAGATGAAAAACAAAGTCTATTAATTCCTAGAGTCGGCTTCAAGCTAGCTAACCATTTATCTCTTAGATCGTTAATCATATTTCCTCTTTCCTAGATATCACCTGAAGAATTTAGGTATCCCAAAAAATAAAGAATCAATTTTGTTTTGCTTTTCTAGCTTCGATGCGGTTTCGTCAAATACTTTAGAAGTATCCTTAAGAAGAGCTGACTTCTCCTTCACGGTATCTATTATCTCACCTCGTTTCACGGCTTTATGAATAGCATCTGATAGAGTTGCCTTAGTCTGATCTGTTAATTCGTTTATTTCATCTATTTTTCTATCTAACTTCTCGTCAAGTTCCTTCCTGGCTTTGTGAAGTGGGTTCTCTATTGTCGCTGGATGGTGTCGGTTACGGCCAGCATATTTATTCCTTTTCTTACTATTTGATTCTTTCAACATGTCTTCAAGATTATCAACCCTCTCTCTTACCTCTTGAAGTTGCACGGAGCTTAGACGATTGGTCTTGCACATTTCCACATCATTTATTACAGAGTTAATCATTACTTGTGTTTGCTTTTCGTAATAGTGCTTCTTGAAAGGCAATTCACAGCCTGAACTTGCTGCTTGGATGTTTTGGCGGTAATCATCAAATCCAGGCTTGCGATCTCCACGATAAACTTGCGCTTCCACTTCATATATCCGGTTTAATATAGATTTATGTTGAATAGCGTTCACAAACAATTCTTCAGCGCGGTTTGCTCCTTCAAATGCATCTTTAAACTGTTCACATGTAGCCTTCGTATCACGAACTACTGCATCTAATTTATGAACAGCCTTCATGAATTCTTTGCCTTCTTTCTCACACATTGAATGTAGATGTATATCATTTCTCATCTTGCTATTGAGTAGTCGGTTGGCAACTTGCAAATACGTCTCACCGGTTCCAATAGTGTCACATTTCGATAATAACAACGCACTGAGATCATTTTGACTTGCTATTCTGCTGTTCAAATCCTCTACTTGATCATTACTCAACTCGGATAAATTACTCGCACACTTAGTCAACTCCTCTGTCATATGCCTGAAACGAGAACCAAGAGTCTCTTGAGCACGATTGTAGTCAACCTCTCTGTCAAATGCGGATAGGGCAAAAAGTTTAAATCCAGTGGCAGATTTACTTGAAAGACCTATTAAACTCTCCAGTCGCTCTATATCTTGTTTGATTTTAGCTAATGCGCCTTTATCAAAACCCACAACTTCCTCGTCCGAAGTACTATCAATTCTATCACTTAGAGCATAAACTCTATCGATCAATGCATTTTGCTGCGTTTGTAATTCTTTTATAAGCGGTAGGTTTGTTTGTCCAAACATGCCCTTAACGATACCTTTTCCACTTTTTCCTAAAAGGTTCAGAGTACTCACCCTATCGTGTAACTCATTACAATTTTCTTTTAATTCGTTTCTAGTTTTTTCGCAATTTATCTTAGTATTAAGTGCAGTCTCTATTTGATCTGCCCACCTTGGAACTGGCCCGTTCCTATTTTCATAACTTCTTGAAATTTGATTAAAAAACTTTAAAGCCTTACCCTTTTTATTGTCATTAAAGTGACGCTGAACAGAAACAGTGTCATCATCATTAACAGTAACTGTATATTCTTTTACTCTATCTATTTTGCCACTTATATTTATTCTTATTGTCCCCTGTCCATTCTCTTTTAGAGCATTGACTTGTTCCATAGTCAATTGTCGTGCAGCATTTAAACTAGTTACCGACTCAGTCATGCGTTCTTTCCTATTGGGGTGAAATAGTTTAACTATAATTAGTTTTATTGGCCTGGTCTTACATAAAAGACCTTCTCCTTTAAAATATCCAACTTTCATATTCATACTTTTCAGATAAATTATGATTTTTATCATTCACTATCAGGAATCTACAATGGACTTTTCATGGAAGTATGATTGACTTGTTCTAACGATACTTCCTCGTCATACTAGAGCTTGTAGACAAATTAAATTTTATTATGATAAACATCATCCCCTTCTCTAGATCTCATATAATGAGTTTTTATTATTCATTTTATTCAATAGTTAACGAAGGTATTTACTATATTAATACTGAGACTCCAAAACTAGATTTGGTTCAGAAGTGGTGCGAACGAAACCTTAGTCAAAACCTACTGCATTTGGTTGTTATGGAGAGAAACACTCTAATCGGATCTTGTGACATATACTCTCGTCAGTTCGAAGGAGCACCTCATATTGGTGTGATGGCAGTTTTTGTAATTAAAGAGCATAGAGGTCGAGGTATTGCATCGAATCTTATTTCAGCGATCCTTACACGAGCTAAAACAAGAGGCATTGAAAAACTTGAACTAGAAGTTCTTGCATCCAACGAGGGGGCTATTAACTGCTACGAAAAATTTGGTTTCGTACATGAAGGCACACGTAAGAACGCCAAAAAAATGCAAGATGGGAGTTATTCCGACGTAATTTTAATGGCTAAGTTTCTCTAAGTAGCCAAAATGTATAGGTAGTTTAATCATCACTATCGTAGTCAAGACCACTCACCATTCGAAGCAACTCAGCAACAGGTTCGAATAGATGCTCCGGAATATAATGATTAGCTTCTACTCCTGACATTAAAGCCCTAGCTAATGGCACATTTTCTACAACCGGTACATTGAACTTTTCGGCCAGCTTGCTCATATGCAGTGCCATTTCTCCTTTGCCTTTATCGAGTACTTTAGGGAGAGGTGTCTCCCCTTCTTGGTAATATAGGCAAACGGCTAAATGTGTTGGGTTTCGGACCATAACAGATGATTTTTTTACATTGTCAGCCAGACTACCACTTTGAATTTCTTTGTGCGTTTCTTTACGCTTCTGCTTGATTTCTGGGTTACCTTCTGAGTCTTTATGCTCTTGTTTAATATCCTCTTTTGACATTTTAAGTTGCTTCATCATAGTGTGTTTTTGAAACGCAAAATCGAGCGCACCAAAAACTATATAAAAGCCAATAAGGCAGCCCCACAACCAACGGCATAAGGTAGTGGTTACAGACAGCCCACAACTTAGTCCGCACAGAGGTAAAAATTGCAGTGAACTACTGTATTTATTTAAAATATAAGCAAAAATTATGGATAACAAACATACCTTCAGACAAGACTTTAACAACTCGAACAAACTTTTCATCGAAAAGATATTCTTAAAATTGCTCATTGGGTTTATTTTCTCACCTTTTGGCTGAATAGCTTCGGGAGCGAATAGAGGTCCTACTTGTGCAATGATTGTAAATAAGGTGATAAATATCAGCATTAAGGCCAGCTCTACCCCAAAATGTAGTCCAAATCCAAAAAACACACTAAGAATATTGCCAAACGCTCGTTCAAGCGGTTGATTGAGTGAGTTAAGTGTCACTGTAATAATATCCTGCATTCCCACCATTAATGCGGTACCTTGGAAGTAGAAAAAGAGCAAAATAGCGGCTAACTGTACGCCTGTTGTCACTTCGGTACTTTTAGCAACTTGCCCCTTTTTCCTAGCATCTTTTATTTTTTTCTGGGTGGGCTTTTCAGTTTTCTCAGCCATCGACCCCACCTCGCATTTTCAAGATCAAATTTTGAACCTGATGTTCAAATAAATTCATACGCTGTAAAAAATGGCCAAAGGAAAAGTTTAAGCTTAATAAAATCAGCAAAATAGCCATGGCGGATTTTATTGGCATTGAAAGGAAAAACACGTTGAGTTGCTGAGCTGATCGATTAATCAAACCTAACGCCAAATCCACCATCAACATAATCACCATAGCAGGCAGCGCAAAGCTGATGGCCAAATCAAACATAAGATGCCACTCATGGCTTAAGAAGATAAAAAAACCTTTACTAAGCTCAATATTCTTCCCGATTGGTAAGTTATTGTAAGACCCGTATATTCCATTCAATAGCTTGTTAAAACCGCCAGTAACAAGAAATAATACCGTCAACACTTGGCTAAACAATATGCCGAAGACTGAAGCCTGTGTGCCGAGTAGTGGATTGTAAACAGTAGACATTGATGCCCCACGCATCGTATCGATTACAAATCCAGCGATGTCGATCGCCCAAAATGGAATAGCCGCAGAAAATCCAATGCACAAACCAATAAATATTTCACGTAGCATCAGTTCAATAAATGGTATCATTTTCGGACTGGTTAACATGGGTAGATCTTTGTACACAGGCAGTAGTGGTAGCGCAATAAGGATCACTAAAGCGTTACGAATTAATATCCCACCTAAAGACTTCTGTGAAAACAACGGTAAAAGTAGCATTACCCCCAGCGGGCGCAACGTACATATCGCTAACGTGGAAATCCATATCATCAACTCATTCATTGCACCCCCATATGACTAATTTGATCAAAGGCCATATTCGCATAATTCAAAAGAGTTCCTCCCATCCAATGATAACTGATCACCAGAGTGACGCTCACCGCAATAAGTTTAATTAGAAACTGAACGGTTTGATCTTGAACCTGAGTAAGGGCCTGAATCAAACTGATCAGGACACCTACAACAGACGCGACAACGACCACAGGTAAAGACAAAAGCAAAATTAGCCAAAGTAACTCCGAAGTGAGGTGGATAATTATTCCTTGGCTCATGAGTACGACAGCATTAACTGAGTGAGTAGCTTTTCCCAGCCCCCCATAAGAACGAAAATAAGAAGTTTAAATGGCAATGAGATGGTCATTGGAGACACCATCATCATACCCATCGCAAGCAACACATTGGATACAATCAGGTCGATGGCAACAAATGGCAAAAATAGCAGTAAACCAATTTTAAATGCTTCCACTAATTGGCTGACAGTAAACGCTGGAATCATCACCAATAACGACCCCTCATTGAGTTTTTTTTGGTAAAATTTCGGCCATAACCTGTGTCCAACTTCACTGAAAAAACGTACTTGTTTGCGATCGGTATGCTTAGTTAAGAACTCTCGATAGGGCTCTAGTGCGCCGCTATCGATCTGCTGAAAGAAATGATCTGAAGTCAGATCCACCGGATGTTGTTTAAAGTTATCTTCAATTTGAAAACCAATGGGCGCCATCACAAACATAGTTAGAATCAGTGCCAGCCCATATATCGCCATATTAGGAGGGATTTGCTGGATCCCCAACGCATTGCGCAATAAAGAAAATACAACTGAAAGCTTCAAAAAAGATGTGCCCATCACCGCAAACAGCGGTAATACGGATAGCGCAAAAAGTATGATGATCAGCTGTAGTGGATGATCCAGTAACGACATAAAATTTTCCGACTCTGTATGAACTCACACTAAGTTTGTGCTTATTCTCATTCAATCCCTATACGTTAAACACCTTATATAGAGAGAAGTTTGCAAGCGTCCCAAAGAGGAATACTGAAAGTTGGATCCGAAAACGTGAAGATAGAGCGATGCTGAGCACAGGAAGCCGCAGTCGAATGGATTTTTTTAGCGCTTTAACCGCTTCGTTTCTTGGACTCCCCTTCGTTCCAGAAGCCCGCATTATTTCGTAGTGGCGGCGTTATTCTTTTTCATTGTAACACGTTATAGTACTCCTCTATGTCGTACGCTCCGTCGCCCGATGCCGTATGAACCTTTCTTCGAAGAGAATTGAATAGTATGGGTAAACATTTCACTGTTTCCTGCATGGACGAAACTGACTTCAGCACTGATGTCGCTGGATGTCTCGAAGGTCTACCCCGTACTTTTTAACGAGGTTAATCTCAAAAATGGCATTTCACTTCAATGACAGTCATAATTAAAACCATATAAAGAGAAAGATGATACATTAACTCACCAGTTTTTTACATGACCCATTCCATGGCTTTAAACTCTAGCCCCTTTTCTTAAAATATAAGTTCTTCGTTTCAATACATATCTTCCAGTTCCTCATCATAAGTATTAGTTGAGGATATTGATATTGAAGAACACCTTAAATCTCGACCACTATAATTATTAGATGAGCTAAATGTTGAGTTAGGAAATAGAGAGTCAAATAAAGGTGATAACCCCTGCATAAAGGCACTCCACCAATTTGGTTCGATAGCCTTTTCGTTATACATGTCTATATTATCTTCATAAGGCGATAACATGTTATCTACAACATTTCTTATTTCTATGATCCGGTCTGGAGTAGGAATATTACCTATTGATTTACATGCGATTGCCACCAACATGGTGTTCTCTGCTAAAAACTTGTCTGTAACAAGTTTTGACTTATCTTTTTCACATTGAAAGGATTGACCTTGAATCAATAGATCCTGTGTTTTTGAGATGGCAAGAGCGGTACTGGTATCGTTTGCTTGTATATTATCGAGAGCGAGACTTGCCAATGCTTCTTGGGCATATACTTGTATTTCAGCTCGACCTTGATCTAGGCCATCATTTCCTAAGCCGAAAGCCATATTTATGATAAGCTCAATAGCTTCAGAGTGATTATTTTCTGCTGAACGATGTAGTCCATCAAGTATGATTCTTGCTGTCAACTGAGTATCGTTATATTTATGATCAAGTCCTTTTGCAGAAAGTAAATGACCCAACAGGCCAGCTGACCGAGTGGTGTTATCATAAATACTTCCGTTGTTTACGCTAGATATATTTTCCATAAAACCTTCTTTATCCAGTTCAATAATCAAGGTGTTTTCTCATATTAACACCCCTATTACCAACAAGTAAGTAACTATATTATTGAGTTTAGTAGAATCTCGAACGCTTAAATCGACCTAAAATCATAACAGGATGATGGTGCACTATCTCCTAGAATACTTAATACACTTTCAAATTTTAACGATTATTAGTCTCAATAAAAATGACTTAATCGGACAATTGATCGACTCGGACTCCTAGGCGGTCGCCTACTTGCAGTAAACTCCCCAAACCAATGACTTTGCCATTTGCTTTTAGACGTACTTTTGGTTCCGCTTTTAGTTCCGTTTCAAGAATTTTTCCTGAGTGAAGAGTGGCTAGCTCACTGATAGCCAGATCCACATGCCCGACTTCCAACACTAAAGTAACCATGAGTTGATCCAAGTTCACAGGCTTTTCTTCATGGTTTAACCCTGTAAATGTGTCGTCTGCGGATAGATCCAAAAGATCATCAAATTCATTCATCGTCTGTCCCACTATAAAACTCCCGCTTTCTTGATATCTAATGGATGAAATCGGCTGGTTTTGGACAAGTAATACTTCTCCTTCATAAAAGTTACTGCTCCAATTCAATAAAACACAATCACCGACCTCAAGGCTTTTTAGCTCGCCTAGAGTCAACACACTAAGCCCGACGGCGCAAGGTATAGGTAGTTTCACCCCTTCTGCTGGACCTTGCTTCGGCGACATATGGCGTGCCATGATCTTCAAATTCTCGTTTGAAAATCCGCATAGAAAACCACTGAGTTTTTTGTCTAAACAAAATGGTGACGTAAAGGTTAAACGGATTTCGCTGTGATTCCATTGCTCTTTATCACCGGCTTGAATCGAGCCAATATCTCCAACTTCCAGCTCTTCCTCAGCAGCCCAAGCACATAGTCCAGCGAAACTCACTGAAGACAAAACACCACACAACTCAGAAGGTATATTAGCAAATTTATCGATAGGTAACATTTCACTGATATATTCAAGCCATTGGTTTTCAAGACAATAAAACGTACATTTTTCTCCCAATAAAGTGATACCTATACTCAACCAACTCGAATTTTTTTCCTTTATCGGTGTAATAGATATTTCAATCTCGCTCCCTGAATCTGAAAAAGAACACAAGCCGTGCCCGACTATCTGATAAGCCGCTAATAATTCTCGCGAGTATTCTGCCAATTGGATAGTCGTTGACTGTAAATTACCGTTCGAAGTGGCTTGGCTATTTTCCATGTACTTTTTCCAACTGTATTTCAACTCGATATTGGCTAAACTGATTGAGCTTGCATTCAAGCTTATCTAATCGTCTAGCTAACTGTTTTTTATGCGTGTCGTTGGCCGATTTCAACCGCATTTCAATCTTGCCCACGTGTATACTGGCCTGTATTTCTAGCCCACTAAAAGGCCCACTCATCAATCGAACATTAATTGATTGATGACCAACGCGTTTTATATAAATATCTTTAGAGTGGTAGACGCAGCCAACAGCTTGTAACGCAATGACTCTATCTGACACTCCAAAAGATTTATCGTTACTTTTTTCTAAAATGGCCTGCTTATTTATTTCTTGCATAAACAGCACAGCCATCGGTACAGGCTCAACACCTGATGGTTTTGACTTCTTCTTGAGCACTTTTGAAAACGCTTCCTGTCGATCAGAGTCAGAGCTAGTTTGATCTTCACTGGCTTTGGTACTTCTAGAAAACGAATGATTATTTTCGGTGATTTGCACTCATTTCATCCTCTATTAGGTATTTCAGCTTCTCTTGCTCTTTTCGGTTCTTTTGTAGTGCAGATGAAAGATTCAAGCGGTCATCCATCAATTTTTGTCGCCTCTCTTGCAAGTTGTTAGTTTCCTCGCCCATTTGCAAATCGCGACGATAGAGATCAGCCATAACCGATTTAAATGTCATTAATTTGCTGTGGTCTAATACACCGGATTGGTTGCATCTCTTTCGCCAGTCTTCCCACAAATTCAACCGAATAGTCTTTAATTCTGCTTGCAGAGCCTTTAACTCTTTATTCCTATAATCGATTTGAGCAATTTTCCCCCTCAATCCTCGCTCTTTATGCTTTTTGATTTGTAGCAACCTAACTAGCATGTTCCCTCCACACAGGCAGCTAGATCAGTTTGAATTTGTTCGAAGCTGAATAGCTCATTAGTTTGCTGACATAAAAAACGTTTAATACCTTCATGTCGGTCTAACGCCTCATCCGCATGTGGATCTTGACCTCGTTGGTATTCTCCCACTCGTACTAAAAGTTCTATTTCCCGATAACTGGCTAACAGACGACGGAGTTTTCCAGAGTGTTTGCGGTGTATCGGATCACTGATTTGATTCATGACCCGACTGACGCTAGCTAAAACATCAATCGCGGGATAATGATTCTCTTCTGCTAATTGACGAGACAACACAATATGTCCATCTAGAATGGAGCGAACCTCATCGGCAACAGGCTCATTCATATTATCTCCTTCAACTAACACAGTGTAGATCCCCGTAATGCTACCTATAGGTGCTGGTCCGGCTCTTTCTAAAAGTCGTGGCAGTTGTGCAAACATGCTCGGCGGATACCCACCAGCGGCTGGCGGTTCACCAGCAGCAAGACCAATTTCACGCGATGCTCGCGCAAAACGTGTCAATGAGTCCACCATTAACAGCACGTTTTTACCTTGATCTCGAAAATACTCCGCTATGGTCGTTGCAGTAAATGCCGCTTTCTGACGTTCAAGAGCGGGCCTATCAGAAGTTGATACAACGACGACCGATTTTCTGCGAGCCTCTTTTCCCAGCACTTGGTCCAAGAATTCACGTACCTCTCGCCCCCTTTCACCTACTAGTGCTAATACAACGACATCAGCTTTACATCCAGCAGTCATCATGCTCAATAAGGTACTCTTTCCGCCTCCTGCTGCAGCAAATATGCCTATCCTTTGCCCTTTTCCACACGTGAGTAGCCCATCGATAGAACGAATACCTAAGGGCAATACTTCTTCAATCAAGCCTCTTTCCAGCGGTGCTGGGGGATCAGCAATAATCGAGCGATGCTCTTTTATTTCTACTGGTCTATCACCCACATCGATTAATGCACCGAGCCCATCAACAACAGAACCCATTAAATAGTCCCCTAGCGCAATTTGATGGCCTTTCCCTTGTGGCCACACTGCTTCACCACAACGCACGCCTATGGGCTCAGAAAAAGGAGACAACAATGCCTCATCTCCGTCCAAAGCGACCACCTCAGCAGGTAAACCCTCACCAACTTGGCATAGTTCCCCCAGCCCTACTTGAGGCATATGTGCACCAATAAGAGTTTGTCCAACAGAGGTAACACGACCTGCGACCACCATGCTTGGTATCAGCCGAGGTTTAGCACTAAGATTTAGGCTAAGTTGCTCGGCTATACGACTCATATCAGGCAGCCGCATAAGAAAGCTCCTCCCCAATCAAGTCAATACTACCTTGAACCTTAAGCTCCACTTCTTCTCCCAATTCTTGGAATGAAAGAACCGGCAAAGTGTATAAATCTTTCTCTATGATTTTTCTTAGATAGCGCCGGATATCAATCGCCGTGAGTAACACAGTTTCAACGTCACTGTTAAGAGTATATTGCCTAATCTTATCCAGTATTAGCTCGTTTTGTTGTGGCGATAAGGCTGAATAACCACCTGCTGATGTTTGTCGGATAGACTCACGAATCATATTTTCAATGCCATCGCCAATAAGGTGGCAATAAATCCATGCAGAATTTTTCTGATGTCGTCCAACAATATGACGTCTTAGTCCAACCCTGACATATTCCGTTAGCAACACTACATCTTTCTCTTTTTGTGACCATTCCAAAAGCGCTTCAAAAATACTTCTGAGATCTCTAATCGAAATACCTTCAGCGACAAGGCGCTGAAGAATCTCGGCGATTTTACCAATAGGTAACTGCCTTTGTAGTTCCTTAACCAATTCGGAATATTTTCCTTCCATACCATCCATCAAAAAGCGACACTCTTGTACTCCAATAAACTCACCAGCGAATCGGTCTAATACGCGGGATAAGAGCGTAATGGCTTGCTCTGGTCCTTTAAAAATAGTGGTCCCCAAAGCCGATATAGATTCGCCTTGAGCGATATCGACCCAACAACAACGGGGACCACCAAAATGTAATGGTTGCTCTGTCGCATTAACGAAAGACTCGGCACTTCCTTCAACAAGAGCCTGATTCTCAGGTAATTGAACCGTTAGTACGGGCTCTTGGTATAGGAATATAGACATGGCTCGGCCTGATAAACTTGAGTCCTGTTGAAGAATAATTTCCGGCAATGGCACACCGAGACGTTCAAACTTCTGCCATCGCAACTCATCTACAGCTATTAACAGATCCCCTTCTTTCGAAAGCTGAGCCGACACTTTCAACATTAACGGCACAGCTCCTGGCGAAATTACACCTGTTCCCAACTCTTCTCCCTGTGTCGATGATGCCTGACCTCCCATGACTTGGGTTTTATTGCGCTTCATCAGCCATAAGGCCGCGCCAAGCAGTAGCCCTGCGAGTGCTAGAAAGACGAAAAATGGAAAACCTGGAATGACGGCAAATATCAGCAAAACGCCAACTGCAATAAGTAATGCCTGAGGCTGACGGCCTATTTGGCTGGTAAGATCTTTCGCTAAGTTTTGTTTTTCTTCTCCAGGTACTCGTGTAACAATAATACCGGCAGTAATAGAAATTAATAACGCTGGGATCTGCGCGATCAATCCATCCCCTACCGACAAAATGGAGTAAGTCGATGCCGCTTCAGACGCACTCATTCCATGCTGCAGCACCCCGACGGTAATTCCGCCGAGAATATTAACCAATATGACAATCATGCCTGCAATGGCATCGCCTTTGACAAACTTCATCGCGCCATCCATGGCCCCATAGAGCTGACTTTCTTTTTGGACTAGCGTTCTTTGCCGTTTAGCTTCTGCTGCATCAATGATTCCCGCACGCATATCACCGTCAATACTCATTTGCTTTCCGGGCATGCCATCAAGCGAGAAACGTGCGCCGACTTCGGCAACCCTTTCCGAACCCTTGGTGATAACAATAAATTGCACAATCGTGAGGATGGCAAAAATAATCATACCAACGACCAGATTGCCACCAACCACAAAGTTACCGAAGGTATAGACGATCTCCCCAGCATCGTGTTGGAGTAGAATCAATCGACTTGTTGATATAGTTAACGACAATCTAAACAGCGTGGTAATCAATAGCACTGATGGAAAAACTGAGAATTCTAGCGGCTCTCGAATATACACCGCGATCATAAGAAGAATAATAGAGAATGTGAGATTCACTGCAATGAGTAAATCAACTAACTCGGTCGGCAACGGTAAGATCATCATGAAGATAGCGACCATCAACATGACAATTAGAATAATATCTTGCCGACCAGCCACAGCTGACAGAAATTGACTTACCCGTTTCATCAATTATTCCTTACACATTTATTTAGCAGTCGGTGCAGGTATTGATATAGAGGATATAGGGAATCACCACTAAACTTCTCCTGAGGTATCGATACCGAACACACCAACAATTCTCGTAAACAGAAACAGCGAATCGGTAATCCATACGTACGCTCTAAATTTAAACGCGGCATGATCCACATCTGGGCTTTCTGAATTAGATCAGACTCAATAGGTGATGCAACTGAAAACAACACATGATTTGCCTTTTGCTCAAAGAACAGGCATTCGTTTTCTCTGCTCAGCTCTAGGTACTCATCGGCAATGACGTCTTCTATTCCTAGTAGCTCCATAAATCTATCCAAATTGCGCTGAGTCTTTAGATCCATACCGTCCACAACTTTGATTCCACTTTGAGTGTATCTTCGCTCTACTTGACTCAGGAAGCCATCAGGTGAAAACCTGAGAATGGCGTTGTTGATCCGTACCGGCAGTTTTGGACACTGAGTTAAGTGAGTACAAGCACTAACGAGGTGAACCATAAAAAGCCAAAAGAAACGTATACTCCATTCTCCTGAATTTAAGCCGGAAACCCTGAAGTTGGCAGATAAAGTCGGCGTAACTGCGGCAGCAAGGCAGCTTTCCTTACATGGTTCTCAGGTTTACGCTTGGCGTAAAGCAGTAACGGGGAGTACTAGTACCAGCCAACGGCAAGCTATTCGCCAAATGCTGATACAAAGGTCAAAGAGGCTTTTAATACTAGCAAAGGAAAGGATAGTTCTAGACGCATCCGTAAAGAACGGGCTGAGAATGGTAATAGCCATAATATTAAGACCATGGCCGCCAGTATGAAGCGTCAAAGTCTAATACCGAAAGCCGCACGCAAATTTAAGTGTACGACAGACAGCAAACATAAAATGCCTATCGCTCCGAACCTGCTAGCTCAGGATTTTAACGCAATCGCACCGAATCAAAAATGGGCGGGTGACATCAGCGACATCGCCACAAATAAAGGTTGGTTGTATTTGGCTATTTATTCACTGTAGGCAATCGGTTGGTCTATAAATACCAGAATGACCGCAACTCTAGTCCACTATGACTTTATTCTGTCGAGCGTTTCCTGAGCAGGCCATCTCGCTTAATGAAATGTCCAGTCTGGCTGAAGCAGATCAAAAAATCCTTTTAGGCAACAACACCCCGTAGAATTATACGTAAACTGCTATTCCATATCTGCATACATTGAAAGTACTTCAGAACAAGACTCTACAATTTGCTGACGCTGGTCTTCTTCACTAAAACAAGGGTCAGGCATATACTTAATAACATCCCTAACATTTCGTAAGTAATTATTTTTATGTGGAAACTCTGTAAGACCTAGTTGCTGAACTCTTGAATCTATCCAATCGGCATAAACCCAAGCCTGATCTGTCATTATAATGAGCTCTTCCACTACGTCTATCCCAGTTAAGTGTCCGCCAAGTTTAGTCATCTGATTGGCAATTTTCTCACATTGCTCATCCAAACCAAAAAATAACAACAGTTTGCGCAGGTCTTTAATAATCGAAGAAAGTTTATTTCCCTGCGCGACTTCACCTTGAGAACACAGCTCGTAGGCAAGCCCTCGAATTAATGCTTTTAACTTCTTACGACGATCCGGCAAGTCTTTTAGTTTCATAAATAGTTCGGCTAACTCAAGTCCTTCATCACACGCCTGCTGATAGATTTTTTTCAATTGAGCGGCGACTTGCGGCATAGCTGGGCCAAAGTCTAGATATGTAAACAGTTCAATACCAAGACCACCAGACTGTTCTAGCATGTTTCTCAGAGCTTTTTCTAAACGCGTCCTTTGTTTCGGACTTAAGCCTCCCTGACTTAGGATGAAGCTAAGTGCGAGTGCGATTTCGGAAGAAGATGCACCTGCCTGTCGTAAAAAGGACAGTGGATCTTCTGAATCCGAGGCACCAGGGTATTTCGCAACGAGTTGCGTGAGTTGAGCGGGATCGATTCCTGAAATTTGTTTAATCAACTTGTCTAGCAGCTCTTTGCTTCTATCTAGTTTCGAGCGTGACTTGTCCTTGTCTAATTTTAAATCTTTAAGCTTCCCTCCTAATGCTAAACTCGCTTCCTCCATTGTTTCTTCAATTGCACCCTGCTTAATATCCACCAAAGCAGCCTGAACCGACTCTTGGATTGAACTACCAGGGAAGTGCTGTGTTGCGCCTTTAGCCTCCGATGAATCGGTCGGATTGGTAAAGAGTTGAAGGTTGGAAAAGCCAGTCGTTTTTATTGGGTTATCCATGACGTTTCTCCTAGCTCAATATGAACTACAAGTATGTGATTTTGGTTCACCGACCAAGTTATCTAAGACCGAATGCAGATGCCGATCCAAATCTAAGTCCATTCTCACCAACATGGTTTCAAGGCACGCTTGCCTTTCAGAAAGGGAATCATCAGCGATAAGCTCCAACCCATTAACCTTAGATAATTTAAGTTCTATAAAAGGAAGGACCTGTGAATTTACTTTAAGTTGAACTTTCCCTTGCGATAATTGCTCTTCAATTGGCCTACTAAGTCTGCGTACCAATATTTCACTGACGTCTTGCTGCGCAGAGTACTGTGTGACTGCTTGAGCAACAAGAGAGCGTATCCTCTCGTTCATATTAGCCGCCACTCGTTGTTCTAACGACATCTCATCAACAACCCATTGAATAGTATCAGCAATTGCTTGATCGGTAGCCTCCTGTGCGATGAGTACTGCGTCTTTCTCTGCTTTTACCTTCGCTTGTTGGATCATTTGTTGAATATCTGACCTTGTTGTATTTAGCTCAGATTCAGCAATTGCACGAATTTGTTCGGCTTTACGTTTGGCATCATCCAAGATGGTTTGTGCATTTTCTAGTTGTTCAAGCTCCTCTCTAGAAATAATATCTCCAACATAATTGCACTCCTGCAAGTGAGATACAGAAAGTTTAAACGGATTCATAATAACCTCCGAAGGCGAACATACCATCGTTGCAACAAGCCAAAGGCATCATCGTTTGCCCCCTCAGCTACGAAATGAGCTGGAAATAAAATGGCTACTGCTTGCCAAATCAGATCAGATTGACAAATGCCTGACCAACCAAGATACAGCGCCAACTGAGGCAAATACTGCTCGCTGATCGGTTCAGCTTGTACCTTCAACCGGCTATCTATAAACTGCTCTTCGGGAAATATTGTCAGTAATTGTTCGAGTTCTTCGATAGTCAAATACACCTGTAGCGCAGTTTTAAAACGGCGAAGCATGAGATAATCGGGCCTCGCAAGCCTAATTAGGCCCAGCGCGGTGAGTAATTTAGGCAACCTTTCAATATCTTCGAGCAAGGTCTTTTGCCAATTCGTCGATGGTCGAAATAGGTTGTCGTTGGGAAAGCCTCGTTTCGTGCATATTAGTTCATCCAGTGCTTGTTGGCACTGAAGCGATTGCGAATAAAACCCTCTCCACTGAGAAAGCTCTAGAGCTTCCCACCATGACGAGGACATCCATTTCCCAGGTGTATAGGCCAACTGATACCAGCGTGACGTTGCTAAATCCAATTCCATACTTAGTGAGTCCTGCTTCTGAGTAGTAGCAAGATACTAAATAAAGCAAATACAGCGCCACCGATACCAGCATACAGAATTAAGGTATCCGTTTTATCAGAATACATTTGTGTACTCCCCGTTGTAGATTCACTTGAAATATATCTAAAGGTGGCTGGGACCATCATTATGCTGATATTGTCATTGCTGATTCCAGGGATACTATCGTGAATCAGGCTTTTAATTTGATCCTGATAAACTCTGATATTCACCTCCGGTGAGTATTTAATCAATACAGCTGCAGATGGAGCCGTCTTTTGCCTGCCGGTGTCATCTGTTTTATCCGACGCTATGGATACACTGCTTTCAATAACGCCATCCATGTCAGCAAACATTTGTTCCAACTGCTGCTCTTTCAAGTAATTCATCTTGGCTTTTTCTTGTTCAGGAGACGTCACCAACTGCCCGGATGGGAAAACTTGACTAATATCTACATGCTTGCGTCTCGGAAAACCATTTTGTCGCAGTAGTTCAACCGCATTTATAAACTGGTTTTTATCCACCGCGAGCGACACAGTCCCATTTTTGTCCACTTCTTTGGCGGCTTGAATTTTATTTAACATTAAGAGCGCTAACATCTGGTTCGCTTCCTGTTCCGGTAGATTGTTGTATAAGTTTTCTTTACAACCAACCAAAAGAAATACCACTAAAATTAAGCTCCATCGAAAGTGAACTAACTTCATTGCATACTCGTCAATTTAGTGAAAACTTGTGAAGCCGAACCTGCCATTTTTGCGACAAACTCAACTTCAACAACAGATTGAACAACGTTGAGCTGAGTCGCTACCATTTTCTCTGGATCTAACTGATGAATCGAGTCGACATTTATACTTTTAAAAGTAGATTCAATATGCTTACCGATTTCTTGTATTCCGGAGATCATATTCTCCGCTGGACTCTTCTCTGCAGAGGGAGCCATCATTTTATTAAATGCGTCAACATGATGGGGGCTAGGATCCAACCACTCCTGGCCAACATCACCGGTAGACTGAGCAACTTTTTGGATCATAGTCACGTCCATATCAACACTCTCTTTATTTTGACAACAATTTGATAAGGTGCACTGCTGGCTCTTGGTCACTGAACTTGTCTAATTCAAGGGAATGTGTCTCACCAAGCATGATTCTTATCGCTTGCGCTTCGATCATACCTGACCCCTGAATTAGCTCGGATGCGCGCGTATTTTTCCGCATACCAAAGCACAGGATCGATTGGCAAAGCTTACATAACGTCTCACTAAGCCCCACTTTCGGCATAACATCGTAAAATTGCTCCGCTTCGCGTCGGAGGTTATTATTGACGGCAGCAAACGCGACCTCAACAAGCAACTTTGATAACTCTTTTCCCGCCTCACTCATATCTTTTGAATAATCCCGCTCAACATGTCTTTTATCGTCTTTATAATAGCGCTCTCATAGTTGACGAACGTCGAGTACTGCTGAACACTAAATTGCGCTTGCAGCAGCTTGTCTGGATTTTGCAGATCGGTCGCAGTCATTTTGCTCTGAATTTCCTGCGATGCTTGTCCTGCAAGTGTTGATAACTGACCTGTAAGTTGTTGTAAGTCCATATTACCTCCATTTGTTCAACACGAAATGCTAAGTGAAGTTTCAGTTAGCTTTAGTCACTTCTCGAATATGAGTTGGTGAATACCCATACTTTTTCTTGAAACAGTCAGAAAAATGAGCGTGGTTGCTAAATCCGCAGTCCATTGCAATATCAGAGATTTTGGTCCTAGTTGCGAGCAACATCTCTCGCCCGTGCTCCAATCGCCTTTCAATCAGCCAGTGCTTGGCCGATATTCCAAACTTTTCATAAAACAAAATATTTAGCTTTCTAACAGTAATTCCTAGCTCTTCTGCGTATCGCGCTACTGGCCATGGGTTTAAAAAACTGCTTTCCAAATACTCGAAAAATTCTTTGTTCGCATCAACTAATCTGTGCAGTAGCTGAGAAAAGTACTGTCTATCCATCCCCAAACAATAGGAATATATAAACTGCAAAAGCGTCTTTCTACTAACTTGTCCTAGGTCTTGAGAGACTTTGATAAACTCACTATCAACTGGCACATCGTAAACTTCACAAGCATTGGGGCGAGTAAACGAACTCGGTTCCAAAAGGTCATATAGGTCTCGATAAACTCGTTGAAAGTCTCCAATACAAAACAAATAGCTCGCCCAGTTATCTCTGCCAGCACCCGATACTGAAGCCGTGTCATCAGTGACGACTAAGCTATTTTGCGTGAAAGCATAAGGTTTATCTCTTACAACGACTTGAGTCGGTCCCTTACAAAAAATAAACTGAATTGTTTTCATTGGATAACCCCACTGTCGAAATTAATGATTCCTATTGATATGAAGTATAATGACCTTTCTTATCAAGAAGCTCTATCAGGTCTACACCTTAGATCCAACATCTTGTAAGTTAAGGTAATATTCTTCTCTCCTTATCCATGATAACGTCTCCAAAGCGTCGTAATTACCTGCTTTGACGTTTTGCACGCGCGAATTTGCGCTTGATGTTTTTCGTAGACGTCAGGCTCACTTCCTTTTCGACAACACGCCTCTAAACGAGCAATATGTTCATCGAGGACAGTAAGCAACTCCTGACGATGTAATCCTGAATCATCTGATTTCAGTTTGTCTTCCAATTGAGTAATACTTGCCATGAAATACCTCTATAGGGCCAAAGGGATATGTAAGACCTGACCATCTTTTACAAGCTCAACACTTGTCGTATTCAACTTAGAGACTTCAAATCCGTTGGGTAAACGGGTTCCAATCTGAATTCTCATACCATTGGCCAAAATAAGGTATGGGTTTTTAGCATTACCAGCAAAGCTGCGAACAGCAGATGGAAACAGGCGCAGCATCGACTGACTTATCGGTATATTTTGGTATATAACACGATGTTTAGTTATATCATCACGTCTATATTGGCTAAGCACCTTACTAAGCTCTGACTCTTCTTCATCCGACAAGTGACCTGTGATGGTTATAGTACTGTTATTACGTAAAAGGCTTAATTTATCGAGTAAGTTAGCTTCCCTAAGCTTTTCAACAAGCTCACTAAGCCCTTCGTCTTTCTCGCTCCTCACCTTCCAAGACTGAAGCCCGTTCACTTGAGCGATAAGCTGGCTGACCGATTCCCACTGTTTATCTGCAGAAATATCTCCCGAAATCACTACCGTGCCTAGTCGTTTGCCTGAATGAACTAAAACGTGTGAATAACCATTTTGTTGCAGCACAAAATACACATTGTGCACAATGTCTTCTTGGCATAACGCCTGATTTTTATAATGAATACCTAAGCCGTTCAGCTTTCCTAGCAAAGACTGATACTTGGAAACACTTCTACAATAGCCACCTATGGTCAAAATGCCGTTGTCCGACCAAGATAACTCTAGGTTTCCGTAACCAGTTTGTTGAACTTGCTGCTCAATCCATGCCTTAGGATCCAACTTTATCACTGGTGGCGTATTGAGATTCATCCAGGAGAATACCGCTACCCCAATCGCAAACACTAAACACGAAGACAGGCAAACTATCGCTAACCAGTTCTTTCCACTACTCTTGATGACTTTCTGTCTTTCTGGGACATCTGCTAATGTTAATTCTTGGTCTCCAGCTCCTAGAAGAAAGCAAAAACCCGCTAAGTCAATGATAGTGGAAGGAGGTATAGAGGAGGCAGCGAGTTGAGCTTCCCCCTCGTACCACATTGGTACAGACTCTTCTTTGACTCGAATTTCTTCTTCACTGACCAACAAGGTCACTTGCTTATCATCGTCCAGTTGTGCTGAGAGATCCGCGTCTTTCGAACCGATAGTAAACTCGCCTTCAGGAAGCTTGAGTTCACGTCCCCTCAAGTGCCCAGTAAGAATCAGAAATTTCCACCCAGAGCGCATATCTTCTCCTTATCCAAGCGAAATTGGCGAAGCTTTTATTAGGAACAAACGAATCACACTACTTTTAGTATGACTATCGCTCTTAAATAAATAGCCAAGCAAAGGGATATCGCCTAATAGAGGAATTTTCTTCTTAACTTCTGTATCTTCATCTTGAACGAACCCACCCAATAGCAAACTTTGACCCGGTTTAAGCGTCGCTTGCGTGGCAATTTCAGAGTTTTGTACCTGGGGGAGCTCACTGGTTTTCTTAGGGACTTGGCGTCCGTCTTGAATATTCAATGTCAAAAGTATTTTTTTACCACCTTTGTCATTGATTAACCTCGGTGTGACACGAAGCAAAGAGCCTGTGGTTACTGATTTAAGATTCGCTACCTTCTCACCAGACACTTTAGTGTAGAACGTGATATTTCGGTCTAGGATAGCTTGTACATTGTTTAGCGTTACCACAGAAGGCCTTGATAACACTTTGGCTTTTGAGTCTTGTTCTAGAGCACTTAATTTCACCAAGAAGCTACCTGTATCATTCACCAGCGTTGAAAAACCACCGTCGTCGGGACTTAATCCTGAATTGAAATCAACATGTCCACCACCCAGTTTTGCCGACACAGACCAGTCAATACCGAGACTATTAAGATTTCTGGTATCAACATCAATAATTTCTACCGTGACTTGGATTTGAGTTTGCTTCTTATCAAGTTGACTAATCAAATCTTTATATAAAAGCATGTTTGCTTGCCTATCACGCACCACTATCGCATTTTGCCTTGGGTCCGCTGAAAATATGGGTACCCTCGCCCCTGACAAAGAGGATTGTTTGGCTTTGCCATCAATCGGTAAAGAGCGATTTTCTGTCATTTTTTCTAATACTGAAACAACACCAGGCACTGTCACTTTCTGATTTCGATACTCATAGACATTGTCCGAGGCAGAAGCGTACTTCAACGGAAATACACGAATTGTCTCTTTATTCTGAGCTTGTTGTAATACCTTCTCATCAAGGCTGGTCACTAATTGAGTGACTCTATTTACACATATAGGTACACCTGAGATCTCTAGGGCGTTCACTTGCGGCACTTTTTTAAATGAGCAGTATTTAGAAGAAGCAACCCCCATATTCTTTAGATATGCCTGAATACTATTAACTTGCATGTACTTAGGACTGACAATTTGATGCTTTATTTGGCTGGATTTATAAACATAAAGAGATGAACCATCGTAATAATAGGCCAAATTATAGGTGAGAGATAAATATTGGAGTATATTTTCTGGCGACTCGCTTTCAATTCGTCCGATATAAGTATCTTTAATGCTTGGGTCAATGATCATCGGTACGTTATAGTTGGCACCCAACGCTTCTAACAAGGATGAGAGCCTCATGCCTCGCGTAATCATGATGAAATCACTACCATTCCAGGGAATTGGGGCAGCTATTGTGGTTAAAGAGCAGCAATAACAGAGTAAAAATAAGAGTAAACGCTTCATATGTGGGGCCCTTTAAACCAAATTGATAAGCTCAATAATATCTTCTCGATTTTGGATTGTGCTTTGGCACAATCCGGAAGAAATATATTTCGCCAATAAATGATGAGTTTCCAGATGTTGAGTCAATTCGTCCGTGGATAATTCTTCATGGTAGCGTTGCCAAAGAAACCACCGTTCTGAATCGGGAAGAATGGTTTGGTCTAAGGTTTCATCACTGGCCGCCAATAGTAAACACGCTCGATTTAAACTTACCTGATTAAAGGTTTCGAACTGTATTTCAATGCCGACACACAAACCGAATTCGCCCTGAAGTGCTTTGGCGTAGCAGCCAGAAATATCTAAGACGGCCTGATTTTTTAGGCATGATTCCATCAACACTAAATCGCAGTTCAGAAGGGATTGCCAAGTTGAGGAATGTCTCATTCAATCATTCCGCTTTCAAATAATGTCCTTATTTTCTAAAATTCCCCCAGAGGTTCCTATCAGGTATTTACCTTAGATAAAATAGAATGCATAAATTTAAAAGCCTCATTCTTTCACCATTTGTCATAATGCAAACAGTTTCATTCAGAGAGAGGTTCATAAGTGGCTGGGTTCACAAGAAAATTTCGATTAGTTTACGTATTTCTGATCATCCTTTTTATCATCGACCTAGCGGGGTTATTTAATGCAATTCCAGAAAATCAATATGGGAACTCGTTAAAAATCAACCTACAAGCCATAGAATATATGTGTAATAGCCCACTCTATTATGAACTTTTTCCTACTCATATTATTCATATATTTATCTTATTGGTCATCATACTGGCATTATTCATTCCGTTAGAAAGGCATACACTCAAACAAGTTCGTGAAAAAAAACAGTTGGAGTTACAAAGTCAACTTAAAAGTGAGTACTTAACAACAATAAGTCATGAAATACGTACACCACTAAATGGTATTACCGGAGCTTTAGAACTCCTTAAGCATTCAGATCTCGATTACTCTCAATCTTATCTCGTAGAGCTTGCGGCTCAGTGTTCAGATGGATTATTTGAGGTCATTAATAACGTATTAGACTTTTCTAGAATCGAAGCTGGACAAATGAAACTAGCTATGAAAAGCACTGAACTTCTGCCAATATTTGACCAAGCTATGTTAACAATAGCGACGAAAGCAAATGATAAAAATATACAGTTAAGAATATTGGCTACAAAGCAGGTCCCACAAAAGTCCATTGTCGACCCAACTAGAGTCAAACAAATACTAATCAACCTACTAGGTAACGCCATTAAGTTTACTGAACAAGGTTTTATATTTTTATACGTAGACAGCACTGAGCATCAACTTCATATTTCTGTTGAAGACTCAGGGGTTGGTATAGCGAAAAAAATGCAACACCAAATTTTTCAACCTTACACCCAGTGTACTGATGATAGCCAAGGATCTGGGTTAGGCTTGGCCATCACTCGTTCATTAGTAGGCTTAATGGGTGGGACGATTAACCTAAAGAGCGAGTTGGGACACGGGACAACCGTTTCAGTAAATATCCCCTTAAAAGGAGATTTACACCCCTTACGTTTTCCTAATTTTCCTATCAGAGCACCTTTAGCGTTGCACTCACAATTATCGTTATGGGGCATTACTCCCATTCTAGATAATGAAAGTCCGCTACAAAATCCAGATTTTGAGTTTCTATGCGGTAGACTCTACCATACGGTTCAAGACATGTTTATTACTTCGCAACCCGACTCTGAACCTGAAGAAATACCACAAATATTCTGGCGCCTAAAAATATTGATCATCGATGATATCGAAGCGAATTTAGATATCATCGGGCAAATGATAGAAAAGATGGGACACAATGTTTATAAGGCATCCAACGGCTTCGATGCGCTCAATATGGCTAAGAGGAAAGTTTTTGACTTAGTCTTCATGGATATTCGAATGCCAAGAATGAACGGACTCGAACTAATTAAAAAATGGAGAAGCCTTGCAGAAGTACTCGACCCTGACTGTTTTATTGCGGCGCTAACCGCCAATACTCACCCAAAAGAAAAACAGCATATCCAGCAGGCTGGCTTCAATGACTACTTACAAAAGCCGATGAAAATGAACGCTCTACATCAAGTAATATTGAATGCTTATCATATACAAGTTTCTAGGGGAATAGACTTTACCCCAGCGGTTGGTGTAGATCAAAGGCTGCTGCAATCCAACAACCCAGAAATGAACAAAAAACTGATGTCTGATCTTAAAAAACAGCTTAACTTAGCATTAAAATATCATGAATTTGGTAATACAGAGAAATTAATGAACCATATTCATACGATCAAGGGGTCAGCTGCGCTAGGTGGTTTTACTCTGCTATCAGAGGCCGCTGAGCAACTGGAGTCTGAATATCGAATGGGGCACGACATTACTCAGAAAAAGATTTTAAGCTTAGAAAAGCTCTTTTTCTCCGCTTAGGTGAGCTTCATTTGGGGTTATGTTGAATTGTATTAATTCGAACTAATACGGGTAACTACACAGTCTTTTAGAAAATCAAAAGTGCCAAGAAGTTGCGACTCGGTACTATACCCGTCCTCATTGAAGATGGCTGATCTTTCAAGCGTTACGTATTCATGAAACAGCGGTACTTTGTCATCGTAATGATTTCGAGTAATTGGAAAAGCTGAAGCCTGAAAATGGTGGGTCTAATCGCCACCTTTCTGTCGCTCAGGCAATAGCGCTTATTGAATACCTTTCAACGCAGCTCTACCACCATACCCATCAAATTGTTTCTTACGTAAAGCAGAATTTGATATCAATTACACCGTATCAGGAATGAGACAATGGCTCATCACAACGGGTTTAGTTATAGGCACACCACATAAGGTTGATGAGAAAAAACAGCATAATTTCATAAAACATTGCGATGAGCTAAAAGGGACGAGTCACCCAATCTTATTCTTAGATGCTATCCACCCGACTCAAGCCACCAAGATCAGCTATGGTTGGAACCGAAAAGGTGAAGACAAAGCGATGGAGACCACGAAAAGCCATAGTCGAATGAATCTTGTTGGCACTTTAGCTCTCGATGAAATCGGTAATACGTGGTTGAAAGTTACGATACAATAAACAGCGAGAGTATCGTTAGCTTCTTCTAGCGGCTCAGAAAAGAGAGTCATTATACGTTAGAACGTAAAGTTCGCACCAAAAGATTATTGATTGAGAGTCAGTGTGCAATTTAACTTAGTACACCGAATTGCATGAACAGCTAGCCAAGCTGATAACCCTGGCTCAAGTAAGTTGAGTATTAATTTCCCGCCTAAAATTTAAGAGCCCTAACGAGCTCTTAAATTATTCATAATTTACCCCTCAAATCCAGAAACACCCAATGGAGCCCCAAGACCAGTCACGAGATCGTAACCTGGTTCTGCATATTCATGTAATTTGTTAGATCCTGAAGTGACATCGTACCAACTGGAAGAAGGGGCATTATAGATTTTCTCTAACATTTGATAAGAAGTTAAGTCAGCAGATACGTTCGCATTCACAATGACAGCAGCTAGGATTGGTGCTGCAGCACTTGTACCACCGACAACTTGCCATCCACTGCTGGTGTATACTGACACTCCACTCGCTGGATCGGCATCAGCCGATAAGTCTGGTGTTCCTCTCATACCATTTATCATGCTATGTGCTTTGGCGTTATCAATTTGGTACTGTGGTTCATACTCATAAGAGCTGGTTCCACCATTACCACCCCAATTGGAGTTAGCGTCATAGCTCCAAGCAACTTGACTACCATCAGAAAGTATTTTGGTCCCTCCCGCGGCAATAACGTTTGGTGAAGTCGCTGGGTAGCCCGATTGACCTCCATCATCACCAGTCGAAGCAATATAGACAACCGGATTATCAAAGTAGCTATCTTTTGCACTTTCACCGCTTGAATCTTGACCACTCCAACTCATAGAAACAACTCCCCCACCATTATTTTCTACAATTTGGGTCGCCACGGTTACCGCATCAAACATATCGTTAAAATTGGCGGTTGCCGCCTCAACCAAAACAACTTTGGCATCTGGAGCCATAGCGTGAGCCATTTGAACATCAAGGTCAGCCTCGCCAGCCCACCCTGCATTTGCTTGAGGCTTGGCGCCGGATGCATAAACCACGGAAAAATCAGCCTCAGGAAGACCAAATGTTTGCGAGTAATGACTTAATTTCGCTGCCGCGTTGACGTCATGGTAAGCGTCAACGATGGCTATTGTCTTCCCCGCTCCACTCGGTGTTATTTGATAAACAGAATGTAGTTTGCTTGGGCTCACCCCTTGTGGAGACAACGTATTCGCACCTGCTAAAGGAGCCACATATAAAGTGTTGGTATGCGCCATTCGTTCCGAAGGAGATCTGCTGGCTGTTAACGCCTGTGGCGTAACTTGGCTTTCATTTGTACTAGGGCTAAATACACGTAAGCCATTTACTTCTTTGTATGTACCGTAAGCAAATATGGACTTTTGATTTGATGTTGATGTTGATGTTGATGTTGATGTTGATGTTGATGTTATTTTATCCGCAGCAAATGTATTAAAACATACGACAGTTAACGCAATACTAATGCTGATATTAATCGGTGATTTTTTCATTTAATATACTCCTAATTTAAATTACCACATACCCAATATATATTATTTTCACACCCTATCATTTAACCACCGTGAACAATAAAATTATATTTATTGAAGATAATAGCACCACCTATAGATGCTACTGTTACCTCATTCCCATCCACAATAAATTATCAATTAGATGCTGCCAACGACAATAGAACACAGGGCCACGACAACTTCTTTCAAAAACTAACCAGATCTTTTATATAATGTAATAATTTTCATAATTACCGACTAAATCACAACATGATTTTTCCAATCGACTAGCTGACTCTGGGATATGGCAATATCAGTAAACAGTGTATTCAGCAAGCCCTCCTTGCCTTAAAGAAACATCATAAGTGATGATATCTATCGAGTCGATTCTATGTTTTCTCACTTCCTTAGTTTATTCACAAACCCACAAGGAATTTGTATATCGGTCATAAGCACCACAAAAACATGGAGCCAATGCATATATCAACTCGTTGGGGTTACAAACAATTGAGTATTAATTTTTATCTAAACCACCAAAAAAAACCAATAAGTACTAATATCACTACGACGTCTAAACATAAAATCATGGAGTTATAAAACATAAGGATTATTTTTTACATCAAACATTAGAATAAGTTGAGAAACAAAGATATTCACCTTATAAAGAAAACACCAATTGGCATCGTGTAATAATGAGAAATTATAAAATCACGATGTATTTCACATTAAGAAAAACAGACATCCCTTAACATAAAAAGACAAAACATAACGTACAGTTATAAAAGCAACACTCATTACAACAGAGCAACTATAATTATAGACAGTCTACAAATGTGTATCTAAATAACCAAAAACATAGAGTTATGTAATAGGAATACTTATGGAACGTAAAGATCATACCGCTTCAGGGACTTGCCCATTTGGACACGGTAGTGCCACTTCTTCAGAAAAAACCAGCAAAAACTGGTGGCCAAAAAGTTTAAACTTAGACATTTTGCACCAACACGACACCAAGACCAATCCTTTAGGCACTCACTTTAATTATCGAGAAGCACTCAAAACCCTTGATATAGACGCCCTTAAAAGCGACCTAAAGTCCTTAATGACCGAGAGCAAAGAGTGGTGGCCCGCTGATTGGGGACACTATGGTGGTTTAATGATCCGTATGGCATGGCACTCAGCTGGGTCTTATCGTGAAGGAGATGGGCGAGGTGGCGCAAGTACAGGGAACCAACGTTTCGCTCCTCTCAACTCATGGCCAGATAATGCAAACCTTGATAAAGCAAGACGCCTCTTGTGGCCAATCAAGAAAAAATACGGTAACAAGATCAGCTGGGCCGATCTGATGATTCTTGCTGGCAATATTGCGTATGAGTCAATGGGGTTAAAGACCTTCGGCTTTGCATTTGGCCGAGAGGATATATGGCATCCTGAAAAGGATATTTATTGGGGTGCGGAACAACAATGGCTTGCAGAAAGTGACTCTAAAAATAGCCGTTACTCAGGCAAGCGTAATTTAGAAAACCCACTCGCTGCGGTCATGATGGGGCTAATTTATGTCAACCCAGAGGGTGTAGACGGCAACCCCGACCCGCTGAAAACAGCCCAAGATATGCGAGAGACTTTTTCTCGAATGGCCATGAACGATGAAGAAACGGTCGCGTTAACAGCCGGTGGGCATACCGTCGGTAAAGCGCACGGCAATGGCGATGCGTCCGACTTAGGACCAGAGCCAGAAGCCGCCGACATATCAGAACAAGGCTTAGGCTGGAACGCAAAATCTGGCCGAGGCATCGGGCGTGACACTGTGACAAGTGGTATTGAAGGCGCTTGGACCACAAACCCGACCCAATGGGATGATGGCTATTTCCGTTTGTTGTTCGATTATGAATGGGGATTAACCAAAAGCCCCGCAGGAGCTTGGCAATGGGAGCCGGTCGATATCAATCGGGAAGATAAACCTACAGATGTAGAAGACCCATCCATTCGAAATAATCCTATGATGACCGATGCTGATATGGCATTAAAAGTTGACCCTGAGTTTAGGAAAATATCAGAGCGTTTTCGTAATGATCCTGAATATTTTTCTCAAACCTTTGCTAGAGCTTGGTTCAAACTGACTCATCGCGACATGGGACCAAAATCGGCCTACGTAGGAAGTGACATCCCAACTGAAGATCTCATTTGGCAAGATCCAATCCCGAAAGGCTCTACCAATTATGATGTAGATAAAGTTAAGCAGCGATTGGTTGAAAGTGATCTAAGCATAGGCGAAATGATATCCACGGCATGGGACAGCGCCAGAACCTATCGAAGTTCAGATCGACGAGGTGGAGCCAATGGCGCTCGTATTCGTCTTGAACCTCAAATTAGCTGGCCAGGTAATGAACCGACAAGACTTAACAAGGTGTTAAACGTTGTTGAAAAGATCTCGCAAGAAACCGGAGCTAGTGTCGCAGATACTATCGTGATTGCTGGGAATCTAGGTGTAGAGCAAGCCGCGAAAAAAGCAGGCTTTGCCATTAGTATTCCGTTCTCATCAGGGCGCGGAGACGCCTTGCAACAAATGACTGACATCGGATCCTTTTCTGTACTCGAACCTTTAACTGACGGCTTTAGAAACTGGCAGAAAAAAGAATACGCTGTTAGTCCTGAGGAAATGCTGCTAGATAGAGCACAGCTGTTAGGCCTTAGCGCGATAGAAATGACGGTGCTTGTTGGCGGGTTGCGTGTTCTCGGTACCAACTACGGCGAGACGGCACTCGGTGTCTTCACCGACAACGTTGGCACCCTTAGCAATGACTTTTTTGTCAACTTAATGGATATGTCTTACGCCTGGGTCCCTTGTGGTGCAAACCTATACGAAATACAAAATAGACAAACCGGACAAGTAAAATGGAAAGCCACACGTACTGACCTTGTCTTTGGTTCAAATTCTATCTTGCGTTCTTATGTTGAGTTTTACGCGCAAGACGATAACAAAGAAAAATTTATCCAAGACTTTTCTGCGGCTTGGGGGAAAGTAATGAACGCCGACAGGTTTGACTTAATGTAGAGTGCAGAAGTTACCTTTTTGATGTTCCGAAAGCAGAACCGCACGGCTCTGCTTTGTTTTTTCGAATAGAAAAAATGCCCGTGCTATGGAGAGAAAGGCAGTTTCATCCAGTTCTGATACACTTGAATAGTTAGATCCCGACTAAAGGAAAGTACTCGTGACCAAGTTATACCACTCGCTCCTTTATCTGAGAAGCACGGAATAATAAGCATTAAATCATGGTTGTTCAGAGCGTATTCTATGCGTAGCAATGTATTTATCATTCTCATTTCATTGACTTTTTTTAGCGTCAACGGTGTTGCAAAAGACACACTAATCATGTCAGGTCATCCGGATTTCAACCCCGTAATGTATCGACAAGACTCAGAAATTATCGGTATCGGGGTTGAACTGGCTGAAAAAATCTTTAGCGAACTCAATATAAAAACAGAATCTATATACGCTGGACCATGGAAACGGGTGCAAAAAAGAGCAGAATCTGCGGACATAGATTTTATAGTGGGTATCTATAAGAACCGAGCTCGCGAACAGTACTTAGACTATATTCCAACACCGTTCATGGATAACCCCGCATCAATATTCGTGATGAAAGAAAAACAGTTTGAGTTTAGCCAATGGGGAGATTTGATAGGAAAAACAGGTGGACAGGTTCGCGGGGATAAATATCGTCAAGACTTCGAAGATTTCCTGATAGAACACCATATAAAACATCAGCTGGTCAACACTATGGATCAAAATATAGGCAAGCTGCGCAACGGTCGAATTGACTATTTTGCCTATGGTACTTATCCCATCCTAATTAAACTCAAAAAAGAGGGACTTTCTAATGAAATTGTTCCGTTAGACACGCCTCTCTATGTAGGGCAGTTTTACTTTGCTTTTTCCAAGCAGTCGCTATTTAAAAAACACATCAATGCGGTAAACGACAAAGTCATTGAGTATAAAGGTGATGGCACGATACAACGGATCGTTGATAAGTGGTTGAACAAATAGTGAAACAACACAGGGTAAAGATAAAGTTTTTCAGGCGTAAACCTTGAAGAAATAACTAGGGGAAAGTTAAAGAACTAAACTAATTATTCGATACGATAAAGGTGACTTCAACGCGGCGATTGCAAGCTTTTCCTGTTCGAGTTTGATTGGTACAAGCGGGTACGTATTCACCAAAACCACGAGTATAGATAGCATCTTGAGAGACTCGTTGTCCTGTCAGTTTCTGCTTCACGGCTTTGGCTCTTTGTAATGAGAGCTTGTCGTTAAACATTAACAGGCCTGTGCTATCGGCGTGACCAGATATAACAATGTCGATACCCGGTGTCGTTGACAAATATTGACCCATAGTATTTAACCACGCTGAAGACTGCTGAGAAACAACTGCCGAGCCCGTTCTAAATTTAATGGTATCCGTGACTTTGACCATGATGTGATTGCCGGGCAAGACTTCATAATCGATGCCATTGCTTTGTAGAAAATGCTCCAATGAACGGTAAGAGGTATGTGACACACGATACGTACTGTGCACATTGGCCGTTTCTGACGGCTGTACTTTACCCCTACACCTCAAACTAATCGCCTACAAAGCAGGAGCAACTATGTAAGCTATGTAAGCTATGTAAGCTATGTAAGCTATGTAAGCTAATCAATTATCACCGCATATCAGCATGCATTGCCGCTATATTTTTACTCAGTTGTTTAAGAATGAAATTCGGAAAAAAACGACTCATGAATTTTAGTTGATTGGATTGGCCCGGCCGAATCTCATAATTATCTTTCGAAAACCCTTTAACGAAATCTGCCACCATGTCTTGCGTCGACATAATTGCCGTACCATCTAGATCTTTTTGGTTAAATGCTCCCAATATATCTGTTTTCGTGGCTGGTGGAGCAAGTTCAAATACCGATACATTGGTGTTACTAAGCTGCTCTCGAAGAGAAAGCGTGTAGAAATGCAGGCTAGACTTAGTAGCGCAATACACTGGGCTAACGGGCAACGGAACAAATGCCAGCCCAGAACTGACATTCACGACTGCCGCTTTGGGCTTTTCCTTCAAGTGAGGCAAAAATGTATCCGTCATCCAAATCGGGCCTTTCACATTCACATCAATTTCTTGAGTCAACTCCTGCGCAGATAGCTCATGTTGCTGCAGGTTGATTTTTTTCATTATTCCCGCATTGTTTATCAGCACGTTCAATTCTGGATGATTTTTTTGAATATTCTGGTACAGGCTTTTAATATCATCTGGGTCTGACACGTCACTCTGAATCGCAACCACACCATTTAATTGATCTTGGGCTGCATCGAGCTTTTTTTGGTCTCGCCCTGTAATAATGACCTTGTTACCGTGATTCAATAGCTGTCTAGCAAGCTCAAGTCCAATACCACTTGTTCCACCTGTTACTAATACCGTGTTCCCGCCAAGTTCCATTTTCTTCCCTTCTATGCTGTAAATAAGCTTCCAAACTCAAACCACGTTGATCTAGCTCTTATTTGCTAGTTCTGTAGCTACGCTAACTAGCTGATAAGTGTAGCACCACTTAGTTTGGAAAAATGGGAAACTAAGACGCAAAATGGTGGAGAGTTTCTAATAATTTTTGGCGGGGGTTAGTTCAACTACACTAGAAGACGAGGGGTGATATATAGATTATAAAAATCAATTAGTTGGAAACAATAAATGTAACTTCCACACGGCGATTACATGCTTTTCCTGTTCGAGTGCGATTAGTGCATGCCGGAACATATTCACCAAAGCCTCGGGTATAAATAGATTCGTTTGAGACACTTTGCCCAACGAGTTTACTCTTCACCGCTTTCGCCCGTTTCAAAGACAATCGATCGTTGAACATCATAGGGCCAGTGCTGTCCGCATGACCCGAAATCACGACGTCAATATCTGGCTTAGTGGATAAATATCGACCCATTGTGTCCAGCCACATCGAAGATTGTGTAGAGACCACCGACGAGCCAGTATTAAATCGTATCGTATCCATCACTTTCACCATAATGTGATTACCCGGTAAGACCTCATAATCAATCCCATTTTGCTGCAAAAAGTGTTCTAGCGATCGGTAGGAGCGATGAGCTTGCTGATATGGGCCTGAAACACTGGTGGATGCTGCTTGCTGTGATTTGCCCCATGATGGATACATAAGGTCTGTACTGTGGGCTGGAGCGGTTTTTAACATGTTACGATCGCCGTAAAAGTCAAACGGGATGGAGACACAGCCATTTAGCATCATTAGAATTATCGATAAGATAATGAACTTCATTGCAGCACCGAATAAATAAATTAGTCACAAGCTCTATATCGGCGAATTTGTCGATACTTTAACTGTAATACATCCTCAATCAATGATTGACCTTTTTACCTAACTATCGATAATCGGGCTAATACTCATTCTGTAATAGGCCCACAATGGACAAGCTAAACACCGTGTTATCGGTTATTTTATTCCTGCTACTGCTTTTTATGCTTTATCGCCGCTGGCAGCGCCGCCAAAATACCAACACCAATATAGAAAAAGGGCACGCCTTTTTAGAAGAAAACGCCAAGAAAGAAGGCGTGACAGTGACAGAAAGTGGCCTGCAATACTTGGTGCTTGAAGAAGGCACCGGAGCGCTCAACCCTAAATCGACCAGTACGGTCAAGGTGCATTACCATGGCACCTTAATTGACGGTTCGGTTTTTGACAGCTCAGTAGAGCGTGGCGAACCTATCTCATTTCGCTTGAATCAAGTCATCAAAGGGTGGCGTGAAGGCTTGCAGTATATGGTGGAAGGGCAAAAAGTACGCTTATTCATTCCTTATCACCTCGCCTACGGCCGTCGACGTGCTCGCACGATTCCAGCCGCATCTACTTTGATATTCGATGTTGAGTTGCTCGAAGTTAAATAATTGATTTGCTAGGAAGTGAGTAGGTTAAGTTGTTATACGTTAACTCGCGGGTGTTAAAAGTTAACTCGCGAGCTTTAACCTACTCAAATACAAGTTCTAACCTACTTAAATATAAAGATAGCCGCCAATCAGGCGGCTATCTTTATTCGGTTACGAGCAAGTTATTCGGTTACGAACAAGGATGATAAGAGAGATCCTGCCCTTCAATCAGAACACAATCCATTCCAGCTGCGTGTGCTGCTTGCATGCCGAGTGCCGTATCTTCAAACACCACGCAATCAGCGGGTGCAACCCCAATTTTTTTAGCCGCTAATAAAAAAGTCTCGGGCTCTGGCTTGTGTTTATCTACATCCGTTGCAGTCACTAATGCATCGAGTTTTGGCAATATTTCACTGTTTTTAAGCAATTTAAGCGCGCTGTTCCGCTGACTGCCTGTACCGACTGCAATCTTTTTCTGACCTCGGTAGCGCAGTAAAATATCGTGAGTAACATCAATAACCTCACCATGGCTTTCCATATGTAGAAACACATCCATTTTGAACGCAGCAACTTGATCGGCATCCAGTGTAAGGCCATGCTTTTTATTGATTTCGAGTGCTATTTTATTGCTTGGCATTCCACCAAGGCTATATAGCCATTGCTGGTTAAAAGGAAAATCAAACTCGCCTGCGGTTAGCTGCCAAGCACGCAAGTGCGCTGGCATGGTATCGATTAACGTACCATCCATATCAAAAATGAGGCCTTGATACTTTTCCAAATCAATGTACATTCTCGTTGTCCTAATCATTTAATCAACGCCACCCAGTATGCTGAAAATATCCAACACTGTCACTCTACAAACTTGGGAGATCCAACTGACCGCAATTCGCTCTCAAGGCGCTGGTGGGCAAAACGTTAATAAAGTCTCTTCTGCCATTCATTTGCAATTTAGTATCCCCCATTCCACTCTACCTGACTTCTACAAACAAAGGTTATTGGCATTAAACGACAGCAGGATATCTAAGGAGGGCGTTATCACGATAAAAGCGCAGCAATATCGTACTCAAGAGCAAAATAAAGAAGATGCACTCAATCGTTTAGCTGAGCTCATCAGAGCGGCCACTGTAGTGCAAAAGACGCGTCGCGAGACCAAACCGACACGGGGCTCCAAAGAACGCCGGTTAAAAGCGAAGAGCGTTCGGTCTAGTACTAAATCGCTGCGCGGTAAATACAGGGACTAAAGAGCCACTCCAAGCAAACCCTGAAACCACAAATCCAATGTGGCATGATACTAAGTGGAGTGACATTCAGTGGAATCGTTCTCAGTGAATTGGCTCTAAGTAAATTAGCTCTAAGCGAAACAATACTAAATTAACGTTGTGGGTGTCACGTTGGTCTGAATCACCAAAATGCGTCCGTCACTGTAATAATCATGTGCTGCATCTAGCGCCGTTGGAGATGTTAAACGTTGGTATATCACGGTTTGAGACGGTATTGCCATCATCATTTGCTGAGCCAATTTGTCTCGTTGTACGTCGACATTTGGTTCAATACTGTGTAGTACGGTTACAATTCCAGAATATAGGGTCATTTTCAACCCATTATCATAGCTCAACGCACCCACCCAAAATGGCTGTTGAGTAGTAGGGTCTACCCCGCCTTTCCACCACCGAATATGATTACGTTTCATCAAATCTCCAGGAAGTTGAAAAGCCATATCTTGTGGTACACCATTCCAAAATAAGTCGGATACTGGCGGCGTGCGATTCTGCATCAGTTTAATATAGCCAGAAGGTTCAATGTCATTGCGGGAAAACGTTTCGTTTTCAATCCAGCCGAGCGAGTTCATCAGATCCCGTGGCGATTGGCCAAAATAAATCACATTCACCGCTTGAGCAGAAAATATTGGCGACTTCCCCGGATACGCCTTAAAATTCACATTGTTAACACTCATTACCTGAGTAGGCGCGGGCTTCTTGGCCAAAAAATCATCAGAGAAATAAAAGAAATGCGCATAATTTACATAACACATCGATAATAAAGCGATAACCGTAAACTTGGTAAACATGAATCGCCACTTGAGCCGCTTGCCAATGAGAAAAAATATAATGCTTACTGCCAAAGCAATCAATGTCGCTTGGTGTTCAATCAAGATCGCTTTACTCTCAGCAATGAAAGGTAAATTATCGATGCCATAAGAGATGGCGTATCCCCACATAACAAACTGTCCGATTCCAAGAACTAGGCCGATGGTCGAATAGAAAGTAAATCGCCCCCATGTAGTTTTATTTGTTCCTGCAATAAAGGGAACAACCCAAGCGATAGGCCCGAGTAATCGAGCAAACGCGAGAACATAATTGCCTTTTTTCGCCACTAAATATCGACATCGAGCAATAGGGCGACGAGTTTTAGGGCACCATCTCATTAATTTTCTTTGCGCAGGAACCCCAAATTTACGACCAATGAAGTAGCTTGATTGATCCCCAATAAAGCCTCCTAATAATACGGCAACCAAACCTAGCCAAATCCCCTGATGAAGCTGGTACCCTGCCGCAATAAAGAAAGGCTCTCCAGGAACAAATAAGTTGGGGCCAATCAACGCATCTAGCAAAGCCCCAAAAAACAAGCTAATCCCTTCAAACATCACAATTACCTCCGATCATTACTGTTCTTTATAATGATCAAATTCGTAATTCATTTCGTTGTTGCGCATTTCCCCAAAGACCATGCGGCGTAGATTCGCTTTAAGGTAGGTTCCACCCATCTTAAAAATGCCATCTTGATCTAATCGGCGTGGGTCAAAACCAAATGTTAGTTTGAGGAGGCGGAAGCGCCATGTGCTGCTTGCTCTTTTTACATAGTCACAGTCTTCGCAAAGAACGATCTCTTCATCGAAGCCATCGATTTGTTTATGAACTCGCTTGGTGGAAAAGACACACGCGCCAACAGCGGTTGGAAAAACAAATTGCGTCATAAACAATCCCATATTGAATAAGCCATAACCTAACTTATGTACAACGGGAAGATCCTTCGCTCCCATATAAACACCAGCGACTTCTAGCTTCTTCGCTTCCAGTTGGCTGATGGCGTTAGCAAGAAAGTTAGCTTCAAGCCTGACATCCGCATCCAAGAAAAGTAAGCGTTCGTGCTTCGCTAATGAAGCACCCGTATTCCTACCAAGGCTTACCCCTCGTGTATCCATTTTATGGACAGTCAACTCTGGAAGTACCTTCTTATAGGCTGCGGCAACTTCTCTTGTGGAGTCTTCGCTATTTGAATCGACAAGAATCACTTCAAAATCGCGGTGAGTTTGTTCGCCTAAATCCTCCATCAAGCGCCCGATACGTTTCTCTTCGTTTAAGCTGATAACAATAATGCTTATTGGTCCCATAATCTTTACCCTGTTCGTTAGTTTCATGTTCGAAAAGAAGATTACATCGATAGGGGTGAATGACTCATGAGAGGGTTGTTCAATTTTCATTCATAAACATAAGTGAGATAAATGAGCCTTCTACCAAGTCAGGCTTATTAATCTGATATTCTATGCGAAATGGTCCTTTTCATGGGATTACGAAGAAGCAACGACGGCGTTGTTATTAAGAGAATAAGTTGGTTGTGGTATTACTAATGCTTTGTTCGTAAATTTACTAATAGGTGGGATATCGCAACTCTCCATTATCTATTGATATAGAAATCAAAAAGATCCAAAGTATAGATAATATACGGATAGTCTGGGCTAATGTATCTGAGTCGTGTTCTTGTCTAGATTTGGTGCTCTCTACTGCCCCTCTTTCAAATTCACTAAAGTGCACTTGTTCACATCGGCGCTAGTGGAAATTTTTAGGCTCCCCTTTTGAATGCAAACGCAGCTACTTTAACCAAAGTGGGCAGTTCTCTTTTGATAGATCCAATTTAAGCTGACACCATTAAGACCTATCCATTAGATGAGTCTATTTCAAGTTTTGTTAGTTTGAAATTCAGCGACGGCGGTATCCATATCTTTCGATTGAGCAGAAACTGCATCCACTTCAGTAAGACACTGCTGCGCCGAGTGCATATTATTTTCTGATATCGTATTGAGCTCCGTGATTGAGTCACTCACCTGATTCATCACAATACCTTGTTCTTCAATCGCGGCAGCAATGCGCTCGGAATTGGTTTGGATATTGCCCATATCGTCAATAATCTGGCTGAGGCTCTGATCCAAGGTTTGCGACGCTGTCAGCGTTTGTTGCCCTTGATCATTACACTTATCGATATTGACCACGACCTCAGACATTTGATTCTGTATCGCCGATACCACTTTAGTAATATCTTCGGTCGATTGGTGGGTTCGACTCGCTAGCGCGCGAACTTCATCGGCAACAACGGCGAAGCCTCGCCCTTGCTCACCAGCTCGCGCAGCTTCAATCGCAGCATTAAGTGCCAATAGATTCGTTTGTTCCGCGATTTCTTGAATAATCGTTACCGCGCCACCGATTTTTGCAACATGCTCGTTGAGAGACGAGATTGAAGTTTGACTTTCACTCAGAATACTTGATAGTTCATCAACGTTTTTCACTGTCGACTCTACAACCTGCCTACCCTCTTGCGCATTATTTGATGCTTGCTGAACCCCTTCAACCGCAACGGCGGTACTTTCAGATATCTCGTTAATAGTCGATACCATTTCCTGAACTGCGGTCGCCATAGAAGTCGTGTGATTCGCTTGTACATTAAATTGCTCAATCACCCCTTCCAATTCATTGTGCATATTACCGGTACTGTTCGACAATTGAGTTGATTTGTCTTGGGTGCTTGAAATAAGGGTTTCCAACTTTTCTAAAAGTCGATTGAAGTACTTAGCAATCGACACTAGCTCGTTTTTCCCTTTCAGATTGGCACGCATGCTGACATTATTAGTTCTAGAAATATCTTGAATAACAGTGAGTAACGAGTCGACTTGACTATTAATAGAACGAGAAATCTGATAAATAAGTATTACTATTAAAAGTATAACTACCAATGTTACCCCTTGCTTTATGGTAGACAATCGAGATTCTTCAGATACAACCTGTTCATTGAGCGCAGCGGAAAAAGAGTTAAATTGCTCTTCGACAGCATGAGAAAGCGCCCGAGTTGCCCCCAGCGCACCTTCGTTATATTTTAATCCTATTACTTTTTTCTGGCTTACCAAATCATTCGCGGCGGCTAACGTGGCACCAGAACTTGACGAAGGTAATAGTGATTTATCTACCTGACCTTGTTCGACTTTTTCTGTAAACTCAAACAGTTTTAACAATTGCGCATTGCTTAAACCCGATTCAAGAGAGTTAACACTCGAATAATAACGACCAGCCAAACTTTGATCTTTCTTCAACCCATGCTTTTCATATGCCGCCACTAGCGATTGAAAGCCTTTTTGATAACTTAGAATGTCACTCTTCAGTTGATCACTGGGCGGCAGGCTGTTACGGACCAAAATAGAAGATAGCTCATCGACCAAAGAAACGAATGTCGACATATTTTTATCAAATTTGGCGAGATACTTGGTATCCTTACGTAATAGAAAATCTTTTTCATTACGTCGCAGGTTCAACAAACGAATTTCAAGCTGTGCAACTAAGTTACTCGCTTGATGAAGCTCATCAGTCGTTCGCGAGAATTGAGTGGTAGTCGCAACAACCGCGACAACACCAAATATCGCTATAGCGCCTAAAGAATACAGCTTGTTCTTAATATTCATAGAACCAACAAAGTTACAGATACACCATCTAGTTATGGATATAGAACGAAATTCTGTCAATGTTTCGGCACATCGGCAATTGGTGCATGAACGGCGCAGGATGTATCTCTTCCCTTCTTTATATGTGTTCGAATAGGGTCAACGACCGTCTTCCTCAGCTGATTCACTGACTCTAGGACTAAAAATTGAAGCAGTGCCTTTTTACATGTGCAGCGTTCCCTTAAAGATAACGTCCATCAAACGCTTTACTCTGTTTGATTTACCCTTACAATGAGCGAAAATTTACAATCAAGGTTATTACCATGTCTATCCAATGGTTTCCGGGCCACATGCATAAGGCTCGCAAAGAAATTGAAGAAGTGATCCCACAAGTCGATGTGATTATCGAAGTGTTGGACGCCAGAATCCCATTCAGCAGTGAGAACCCGCTAATCTCTCACCTGCGCAAAGACAAACCTTGTGTAAAAGTATTGAACAAGCGCGACCTTGCCGATCCTGCAGCGACTGAGCAATGGATTGAGCACTTTGAGAAAGAAAAACACGTCAAAGCAATTGCTATCACCACGTCTATTCAACAAGAAGTGCATCAGATTATGGAGCTTTGCCGCAAGCTCGCTCCGCACCGTGAGAACATTGGAAAAAATATTCGCACCATGATCATGGGCATCCCAAACGTGGGCAAGTCAACCATCATCAACGTGATCGCAGGCAAGACCATTGCAGTAACAGGCAACCAACCTGCCGTTACCCGCCGTCAGCAGCGGATCAACTTGCAAAATGGCATCGTACTTTCTGATACCCCAGGAATCTTATGGCCAAAAGTAGAAAACCCGCACAGTGGTTTTCGACTAGCAGCAACGGGCGCAGTGAAAGATACTGCCATGGAATACGACGAAGTGGCCTTTTATACCGTTGAGTATCTTGCGCAGCAATACCCTGAAAAGTTAAAAGATCGCTATCAGGTCGAAGAGCTACCAGACACCGACATTGAGTTAATGGAAGCCATTGGCCGTAAACGAGGTGCGCTCCGCTCAGGTGGACGAGTTGATTTGCACAAAGCATCAGAAATTTTGCTTCACGAGCTTCGCGCGGGAACTTTAGGCCAAGTAACCTTAGAGCTACCTGAAATGATCACTGAAGAATTGATTGAAGTAGAGCTAAACGCTGCAAAGAAAGCCGAAGAACAAGCCAAGAAGAAAGAAGAACGCCGCAAACGCTACCTTAAAAATAAACGCTAATCGCGACGAACTTTAGGTAGGGGTACCCGTTCTCGGATACCCTTACCTATCAATATAATCCCTAGTTTACAACTGAACCGTTTGCCCTGTTCTCAGCGACTCTAAAGCGGCATCAGCCAAGCGCAGAGCATACTCTCCATCTTTACCGTTACAAGCGGATTCAGCGCCGTTTAAGACCTCGACAAAGTGTTGCCACTCGGCGATATACGCCTCTTTATAACGCTCTAAGAAGAAGTGCATCGGTTTTGCCGCATGTTGCCCACTTTCGGTCCATTGGCTCACCAAGTTTTCCTGACGGTTACCCGCCTGCAACATCCCTAACTCGCCATGCAGTTCGATTCTTTGGTCGTATCCGTAGCCTGAGCGGCGGCTATTTTGGATTGTCGCCATCGCGCCGGATGGGAAATGCAGCACCAGCACTGCAGTATCAATATCACCCGCTTTAGCAATGGTCTCATCGACTAAGCAACTACCATGCGCTGATACTGAGACAGGATCTTCACCTAGAATAAATCGAGCCATATCTAAATCATGAATGGTCATATCGCGGAACATACCACCTGACACCTTTACATAATCGGCATGTGGAGGCTCGGGGTCACGAGAGGTAATGGTTAAGGTGGCTGGCGCACCGATAACACCTTGCTCTAGCTTATTCTTTAGCTGGCGAAATTGGGGATCGTAACGGCGATTGAATCCCACTAAGAATGGCACTTCTTGACGGTCAACCACGGCAAGGCAATCACGCACTCGGCTCAGTTCTAGATCAATCGGCTTCTCGCAGAAAATGGCTTTGCCTGCTAACGCCGCCAGTTCAATCAGATTAGCGTGGGTATCTGTTGCAGAGCAAATACAAACCGCGTTAATGGAATCATCTTGCAGCACTTCTTCAACCGTCTGGCGCTTCGCATGGTATTGTTCGCAAATCAAATTCGCGTTGCCGTCAAATGGGTCGACAACGGCGCTCAGTGTGGTTTCTGGGTGGCTAGCAATATTAGCGGCATGCACTTGGCCGATTCTTCCTGCACCAATTAAAGCAATATTAAACATGTCGAGTTCCTTTATAAATATTATTCATTATTGGAAAAAACGTTGGATACTTGTCGTTTAGGTTACTGGTCGTTTAAGTAACCTGATTCTTTGTCTTGTGCGTAATTAGAGGTGTTAATCCATTCGTGATCTTTTTCCCACTTAAACAACCACTTCCTAGTGGGGCCAGCCATGACATTAAGGTAATAGCTGTTGTAACCCGCTAACGTTGCCACTGGGTGGTAGCCCTTCGGCACCATAACCACATCCTTGTTATATACGGCCATGCATTCGTCTAATTCACGGTCGTCGGTATACACCCTTTGCATACAAAAGCCTTGTTCTGGGTTAAGGCGGTGGTAATACGTTTCTTCAAGGTAGGTTTCATTCGGCTCTGCATCTTGGTCGTGCTTATGGCTTGGGTAAGAGCTAGTGCAACCTTCATCGGTGTACACTTCCACCACTAACAAGCTGTCTGCCGGTTTATCGTCGGGCAAAATGTTGTGCACATAACGCTGGTTATTCCCCTTACCGCGATGCTCAGCCTCGATGTCATTTGGAGTAATCAAGCGAGTGGGATAGCGGCCTTCACTCGGCGCTTCGCACACAGCCAATTCCAATTGAGTGTTGGCCACTACATTAATTTCTTCCTCAGGTGCAACATAAACCGCATAAGGTTTTTTCTTCTCGAATGGCGACATACGCTCGCCGATGTTTTCAAAATTTGCCGAGGGCGTTGAAATGCTGGCTTTACCCGCAACCAAAACCAAACACAACTCTCTGTCTGCCGAATTCAATTGCAACGATTCACCAGCAGACAATTCATACACTTTAAAGCCGACGTATTGCCAACCAGCGTTTTCAGGCGTAATAGCTTGAACCAATCCACTTTCTTTTGGAGAGTATTTAGACAACAAATAAGACATAGCAACGAGCTCCATGCTCAAAACGAATACCGTGGCCATCATCCTATTTTAATGGAATATTTATTTCATCAAGAATAACTGGTGAAATTTTTGTTTTGTGCGCTAACTAACAGTCAGTGGTTGGACCAAGATGTTGTAACTACAGGTAGTCAGAAAGCTCGAGCTTGTATCGAGGTCTGTTTGACTCACCTCCCCAAATACATGTAACTTCATGGCTTAATTCGGAATTTTACGCAAGCCTTGACGATAAAAGCAGGTTACCTGGACATGAATATTCTGCCCAATTATCGACTAGGACGACAAGTATGATTTTGTAAATTACCTAGCGTTCTGGTTTTTAGCACCAGCGAGTGTATCAAGATCAGCTTCATCGTAATCGAAGAAGAACCGAACAATACCGACACTTTTTACTTCCCTTCTAATGAGAATCGGTGCACAGCTGCAGGCATTACATTTGCGAGAGCATGCAGTTATGAGAAGGACACCAATCTGCGAGATAGTGATGAGTATCTCGTGCATCGTTGATAAGAACCCATGGGAGAATAGAATCATGATTCGGTTGAAGTACTCGACTTTTCAGTTCTTTACACCATTCGTAAGTAATCCGTAAGAAAAGGTCATCGAGTGTTGAGGTTTCTCACGTTAGCTATACTGGAGTAATGCAGTCTCTATAGGTTCGAATAAACAATGACCTTAACTAAATATGCGGCTTTTTTCTTTATCTCCTTTTTAGGCGTGATGGCTAATGCAGGAGACTATACTTTGAAAACCGCTGAAATTCCGCCCTATAGCAGTAAAAACGAAGCGTCAAGTGGCCTTATTTTGGATTTAATCGAAGAAATGTTTAAACGCGCTAAGCTAGATTTAGATGTTGAGTTCCATCCATGGGCACGAAGTCAAAAAATTGTAATTCAAGCAAAACAAGAACAAAAACTTCTGGCATCTCCCCTTACACGAACGCCGGAACGCGAGCCCCACTACGACTGGATTATCCCTCTTTACCAATATCAATTACAGTTTGTTACTAACGATATAACAATTCCTATTAAGAGCTTGGAATCTCTAAGAAAAATTTCGAGTATCTGTGTACTTAGAGAAACCCCCGCGGAGTACAAGCTAAAGAGCTTGGGGTTTACAAATATTCATAATATGGTGAATGAAGTAAAATGTATGAAAATGCTGAATTTAAAGCGCGTACAAGCGGTCTTGGTTCATGGCAGGATAATGGGCAACTATAATTACCGGATAATTGGCGCTAATCCAGAGGAACTAATCTACGGCTACAATTCCGGGGCCAACACTATATATCTGGGCAGCACCAAAGGCGTGATGCCTATCTCGGATAAAATTAAGCTTGAAGCGGCATTGCAGAGTATTAAATCTGATGGTACTTATGACAAAATAATTAGTAGATACCTTTAGCTGTTAATGTCGTTTTTTGTTCTCAGACTTACTCTGTCCAAAAACACGGACAGCACCCGAGAGGTATCCAGAGGTACCGTTGTTTAGAATGTAAACGGTGCTTCCTCCTCAATTACACTGCTTATGAAGCCTTGTTGTCGGCCAATGTCTCAACACAAGCTTCACAGGCTTCATCACAATCAAAGAAAAATTGCATGAAACCATCACTTTTTATACCCTTTTCTATTGCGAACTTTTGAATTTCTTTTGAGAAAACATAACAAAACAAAATACAGTTATGCTCATGCATCCAGTCGGTGATGTAGCTGATGTGCTCCCAAGAGTCCAAAGACGCCATATTCCAGCTTTGAACATCAATTAGGGCCACCCAAGGCTCAGAAATATTCCGTTCAGAGGCGAGAATGAGCGACTTTAGTTCTTCAAACCATTGTTCTGCGGTTTCTTTATTTGTAGAACCGTCCACTTTAGATCTGAAAATCTGGTTTTCAAAACACATGGTCCAGCTACCATGTGCTCTCATTCCGTCGGCCATATACGGTACCCTATCCAATATTTACTAATTTAAGTATATACCCAAGTGATTTAAACACGCGGTATACCGTACAGATTCAACCTTCCTGATAACACATCAAGCTCACTGCCAATGTTTGCGCCAAATACATCGAGCTGCTGAGGGAGCGAAACCCCATAATTTCGCCTTCTTGTACCTCAAAGCACACTTCATACTTATCACCAATATCCGTCATTTGATTATCAGTAATAGCAACAATCGGCACATCACTCTGATACGCATATCCAACGAGATCCGTGGTTTCAGTGGCGTATGGACTAAACGTGACACACAGCAACACATCCTTACGAGTCATCCGCTTCGCCATTGCTTGCAACATACCACCATGATCGTCGAGCAAAACGACGTTGGTCTCCGACTTCATCAACGCGTACCATAAATAAAACGATATTGGGTAAGCCCGCCCCATACCTTGGATATATATGGTTTCCGCAGAATCTAGCAATGCGATCGCTCTATCCAGTTTTTCCGGCGACACCGCGACCTGAAGCTGTTCTATTGCTTCTATATTCGCATGCCCGAAATCATGAAAAATGGTCATTGGCGACCCCGAGCCAATTCCTTCTTGATCACGGGCTTGCTTGACTCGCTCTTTGTAGTCTCTCGGTCGATTCAGGTATTGATCGCGAAATAAGGCCTGCATCTGACTAAAGCCCGAAAAGCCTAACGATTTCGAGAACCGGCTGAGCGTCGAGAGCGGCACGTTTGCTTGTTCAGCAAGAGTAGCCATCGTTTCCACCGCGACTAACATCGGCTGAGCCATGACAAAATCGGCGACCTGTTGCAAGCGCTGACTAAAGCCATCATAACGTTTCACGACCTTATCTCGCAGGGTATCTAAGTCTGCAGGGACCACATCAAACGGGCTATCTTTCACCGTAACCTTCTGTTGTTCATCTAAATAGCTGTAAATCATACCGTAATGCTCTGAGGCTGTGTATATCACAGGGGAAATTAGTGGTGTAAGGAATCAATGTAATGAGGTAAGGCCTTCCCTTACCTCATTGAATGTACGCAATCAGCCAATAGAATGTTTCTATTGGAAACTCACCGCTGAAGCACGTATCTGTTATTCAGTTAGAAATAGTATCACGACTTATAATCAACCCAAGCCGCTTTTTGATCTGCGGATTCAACGCATTTCTCACACAAACGCACACCTTCGATACCTGCATCCACATCTGGGTACCATAGGCTTGATAGCGCTTGTTGGTCGTCATTATCCGCGGCTTTAAACGCCAAGGCGAAACGATGGTAAAGATTCGCCCACGATTCAAAATACCCTTCTGCATGCCCACCCGACACTCGATTGGATGCGACACCGTCTACTTCGTTGTAGAGATAATCCATTCCTCGATCCAGAATGCGTGGCGGCTCACCCTGAATTTCATATTTCAGTTGATTAGGGTGCTCATCCCACCATTCAATGGAAGCCTTTTCACCGACAATTCGAATTTTTTGTTGATGCATGGCTCCCGCGTTCACGGCTGACGCCCACAAAGTACCGACCGCTCCGCCTTCAAACTCCATCATCACATGCGCGTTATCTTCTAGAGGCTCTCGAGATGAAATAAAGCTCTGCCTCATGCACGCCAAGCGCTTAACTTGAAGTCCAGTCATCATCTCACAGAGATAGTAAACGTGCGTACCGATGTCTCCCAACACGTAAGTTGGCCCCGAAACCTCTGGGCTTACACGCCATTTAAGGCCGGGGCTATTTTTTTCGTGTTCGACGTTGTGAAAACCATGCGCAAAAGTCATGTTCACCACTCGAATTTCTCCCAAGTCACCGCGCTGCACCATTTCACGAGCCTGCTGGACCATTGGAAAACCAGAATAGCCATACATCACTCCCAATACTCGGTTATGCTTAGCGGCAATCCTTTTTAGCTCTTGTGCTTGCTCAGTGGTAAAAGTGATCGGCTTTTCACACACAACATGTAAGTTGGCCTCAAGGGCAGCTTTACAGATTTCATAGTGCGTTGAATTCGGCGTGGCTATTGAAACCGCTTGAATCCCGTCTGCTCGCTTAGCTTCCTCGGCGAACATATCTTTATACGTTGCATAGCATCGTTCCGCGTCCAGCTTTAAATTCGCGCCAAACTCTTTACCGCGCTCTACATCCAAATCAAACGATCCCGCAACCAACTGAAACAGTCCATCGCGCTGCGCCGCGTTGCGGTGAGAGTAACCAATTTGGCTGCCACGCCCCCCGCCAACCATTGCCCATCGAATTGGTTGTTCAAAACGCTTCTCTTCATTAAACATGATTTTTCTATCCCCTCCAAATGCATCACTACAAAAATTCAATATTCCTATGCCCAGCCGAGATTAAGCAAACTTTGTCTTAATTTGAGGATTACCATAACCAAACAAAAATAAAATGAAAAATATTTTTCATAAAAACAAGAACCAAACCCAGTTGTTCAAAAAACACGCCAGCCCAATAGGCACTAAGTCTTAACGTGTAATTTGACCATTATCACAACAAAACACAACCCAATGTTTTTAAAGCAAAAAATAACAAACAAGGCATGATGTCTGAAATATTATTTACAATTTGAAGGAGATAACACTTCTTCGAGAAACGACAAAATCAGACTATCCGGATGCACTTCAAGCCTTTAGGATGAAAACACAAAATGAAAAATAATTATCAAACACAACATATAGGCGCAGTGAAAGCACGCTATGCAAACTGTAACTGCACCTCAATCACCAAACCTGCTGAAGTGCTCATATATGGGTAGTTCATGTGATCAATTCATATAGAAATACGTATGAGCAGCAGTAGCGTGGTCATCAATAAAAAGGAGTCAATACATGTCATCGGGCAATCCGGCGGAAACGAATCAAAGGAATTTACGCTATATCATCAAGATTTGCTGCGTCGCAGCGCTAGGGGGAATTTTATTCGGTTACGATACTGCCGTTATTTCTGGGGCAATTGATCCAATTACTCGCTACTTCCACCTTTCTTCAGCAGAAAAAGGCTGGGCTGTATCCAGTGTCGTACTGGGCAGTATCATCGGAGCCGTCAGTGCTGGGTGGTTTTCATCAAAATACGGCCGGCGCACAACGCTATTCATCGCTGCCATCTTATTCTCTATTTCCGCTGTCGGAGCTGCCCTTGCCACCACTTTTACCTTCTACATTTGGCTACGTATCGTCGGTGGAGTTGCTGTTGGTCTCGCTGCTGTAGTATCGCCGATGTATATGTCTGAGGTCGCCCCGAGAGAGTTCCGTGGCAGAGCAGTCAGTATGTTTCAACAGTCCATCGTTGTTGGGCAAACTGTCGTGTTTTATGTCAACTTTGTGATAGCAAAAGGTATGACGGAAATGTGGCTACAAGATCTTGGTTGGCGCTGGATGCTAGGCTCAGAAATTATTCCTGCACTTTTGTTCGGCGTACTGTTGTTTACTATTCCAGAGTCGCCACGTTGGTTAGTACTCAAAGGTAAAACCAAGCGAGCACATGAAATCCTCGCAAAGATCTCTGATGCAAACCATGCCCATACTGTCATCGCCGAAATCGAAAATTCTCTTGATGAAAGTCGAGGATCCGACGTAAAACAAGCCAGCCTGAAATCTCCTCTCATGCTGTCTATTGTGGCCATCGGCACCTTCATTGCAGCCGCTCAACAATTTACAGGCATCAACGTGGTGATGTACTACACTCCCGACATCTTAAAACCTATAGTCGGCGGAACACAGAACGCCCTATTCCAAACCACGTTCATCGGTGTCGTGTTTGTGATGGGGAACTTCTTAGGGATGTACCTAATCGACAAAGTCGGTCGTCTACCTCTGATGAAATGGGGTACGCTGGGATGCGCTGTCAGCATGAGCTATGTGGGTTTCGTAATGTACAATCACTCAACGGGCTATTCAGCCATGTTCGCTTTATGCCTATATGTCGTCTCATTCGCTACGTCTTGGGGCTGCGTATGTTGGACAATGATCGCCGAAATATTTCCAAACAGCATTCGCTCTCGCGCCATGGCGATCGCAGTCGGCGCGCAGTGGTTTGCAGGATTCATCGTCACACAATCTTTCCCAATGCTACACAGCAACGCGTTTCTCAAAGAGCATTTCCACGGCGCGTTTAGCTTTTGGCTATTTGCTGCCTTCTCGATGGCCTGCATGTACTTCGTGATCAAGTATGTACCGGAAACCAAGGGCGTGGCGCTGGAAGACATGGAGCGAGTGATGGCTGAAAAACTCGGCAAACGTCTGCCTTCCCCTTCAGCCAAACCTCAAGTTGAGAACGTATCGGTGTAACGCTTATCAGCATGACCAAGCGAGCGAAGATCCCGCTCGCTTTTTTCTACTGCCTTTATCCACTGACTATAGATGAAGCTTCATTCCTTGATGACTTGCGTTAAAGCCAAGCCGCTGATAAAAACGCATTGCCTCAGGACGCTGCTTATCTGTCGTAAGTTGTATCAAAGAGCAGCCTTTTTCCTTGGCTAAGACTATCGCACGTTCGAGCATCTCATTTCCCAGCCCCATACCACGGCACTCAGGATGAATACGAACCCCTTCAACCGTACATCGCCAGCTCCCAATATGAGTCAAATAGGGTGTTAAAGTTAATTGCAACATGCCTACGATTCTTTCTTTAACAACGGCGATAAGTAAATGGTTATTGGCATCCATCATTATCGCTTCAAACGCATCAATATAGCGCTGATTTAATGGCTGAGACACATCTTCACGTTGTTTGCCTAGGCTATCGTCAGCAAGTAAGTGCACCAGTTGCTCTAAGTCGCTTCTTTTTGCTTCTCTAAAATAAGCCGTCATATGATTACCCATTTTCCGAGGCACGAGTAAGCGCGTTCCATTCGCTTCTGAGCACACCATATTTTACTGAGTCATAGTAGTCACCATTGAAATAGCGCACCTTACGTAATCGGGCTTCCTGTTGAAACCCAAGCTTCTGCGCGCAAGCCATCATTTGTGGATTCCCTGACCAAGTTGTTAGCCCTACTCGATCAATTTCAAGTAATTGAAACAAATGATCGACCCAAAGTATTAACGCTTTTCGGGCGATACCACGCCCCCAATAACTCGAATCATAAATCACGACACCCGCCTCCAGCCAACGAGTGGACTCACACTCCCAGTAATAACTCACCGAGCCGACTGGCTGACCATCCAAAACTATCAACTGAGTTTTTACTCCTTGGCACAAACGAGTAAACGAACCAGCTTCGAACTCTGTCAACGTTGGCGTTAAGTATGGAAAATACGGCCCATTAAACTCTGTCCATGTTTCATCACAGGTCACCAAATGATAAATTTTTTCTAGTTCCTCTACCTTTGCTGCTCTTAAGCTAACACCACCACCATGCATACTATTTCTTCCCTATTCCATGTTCGGGCAAACCAAAGTCCCGTTATCGCAAGCAACACGTCATTAATGTTGCTTTCCAGCCACCGCATTTAATATTACACTTGCGCCAAGTTAAAGAAATGCGACAGATAAAATGAATGAATACGACGGTGACATTGATCACCAAGAAGAAGTCGAAATAGAAGCAATTGGTATTGAAGTTTCCTCTCAACCGATTGAACTGTACAAGGTTATGAAGATTGCTAATTTAGTCGGTGGTGGAGGCGAAGCCAAGCACGCGATCGCCGAAGGCTATGTGGCAGTTAACGGTGAATTAGAAGATCGCAAACGCCGAAAAATGTACGATGGCGACTTTTTTGAGTTTAATCAGGAATACTATGTCGTGCTCTGCGATGCGCCAGTGACAGAACCTGCTGACAAACCGGAAAAACCTGTCAAAGAAAAATCTAAGAAAGCTAATTCTGAGAAAACTACTCCGAAGAAAGCTACTCCTCAGCAAACTAAGGCTGAACCTACTAAAGCTGAAAAAACTAAAAAGCCGCACCAGCAAGCTGATAAGAAGCCAAAGAAAGCCAAATCTCCAACTAAGGCTAAAAAAGAGAAAGAAACGAAAGCACCAACTCGTGACGAAACGAGTGGACGTAACTCTATCGAATTCTTTTAATCTTTGTTATTTCGTTTCTCACAAATGGCCGTACTCTAACGCACGTTGCTAAATTATAACAAGCTAACGTAGACGGCCTTTTAAACCATACTCCGATAAAATCTCTCTGTATTGCTTTGAATCTAAGAACTGATTTAACGCCTTATTAAGCTCTGGGAGTTTCTCTACCAGCGGTGATTTTTTCGATACCATCACGTGCATTGCAAACGGGTCGAAATGAACTTCGGTCTGCACAATTTTATCCTGAAGCCCCAGTTCTTTTATCTGATAATCGGCGACGATGTTACCGCCAATATAAATATCCGCACGCTTTAACGCCACAAATTGAATCGCAGCGCCAATCCCATTCAAAAATGTTGTTTTCACTCCTTCTGGCACAAAGTGCTTTTTATACCAACCATTACCCAAATACGTTACGACCGTGAGATTGTTCGTTGCAACATCTTTTGGCTGTTTAATTTGGTTGATAAGCTCCAGCTTGTCGTGATCGGGGTGAGTATAAACGCTATTGTAAATATCATAGACTGCGCGCTCAGAAGCAATGGAATATTGACCGCGTTCCTCTGTAGGCACAGTAATCATAAAATCTATGTAGCCAATCGAGACATAACTTTGGCAGCGCTTCCACGGTAAAAGTACATACTCCACTTGCCAACCGAGCTTTTTCTCAAATAAAGCACGGACCACATCGATGAACACGCCTACAGGCTCGCCACTTTCAGCTATAGAATGAACAGGAGGCCAAGGATCAAAACAAAAAGAAACTTTTGACTCGGCATTGGCATAACCCGTCATAAACCATAAAAGCAAAATTGTAAGAGTAAGCTTTTTCCTCATATCCATACCCTACTTCCCTTTATTTAAAGGTATACGCATTTTCACCAAATTGGCAATTTCCGAGCCAAATACACCGACTTCTTCTTTCTTAATTTTCTTTTTAATTCTGAGACATAGTCAACTTGATGCCCATTAGCACTCAGCGTAGTCTTGAGGTCTTTTCAGAAACACCTCCATTCATCTATATCACCAAAGGGAAAGCTATGATTTATACACAGCCTAACTCCGCAGATTCCATCATCACATTCAAGCCTCATTACGATAACTTTATCGGTGGTGAGTGGGTTAAGCCGAGAAATGGAGAGTATTTCGCCAACACGTCCCCCGTAAACGGCGAGCGCTACTGTAAAGTCCCACGTTCAACACAAGAAGATATAGATTTAGCATTGGATGCAGCGCATCAAGTGCGCGAGTCGTGGGCAGCAACATGCGTCACTGAGCGCGCCAATACCCTACTAAATATCGCCAGTCGCCTTGAAGAGAATCTTGAATACCTTGCCCTCGCTGAAACATGGGAAAATGGCAAGCCGATTCGTGAAACCATGGCGGCAGACATTCCACTCGCTATTGACCATTTCCGCTATTTTGCTGGCTGTATTCGAGCTCAAGAAGGCACCGCTGCTGAAATCGACCAAAATACGGCCAGCTATCATTTTCCAGAACCCGTTGGTGTTGTGGGGCAGATCATCCCTTGGAATTTCCCGATCCTCATGGCAGCATGGAAACTCGCTCCAGCGCTGGCAGCGGGCTGCTGCGTAGTGCTAAAACCCGCGGAGCAAACTCCCACGTCGATTTTAGTCTTGATGGAGTTAATTGAGGACCTTATCCCTGCTGGCGTCATTAACGTTGTGAACGGATTTGGCAGCGAAGCGGGCCAAGCATTGGCGACCAGCGATCGCATCGCTAAATTAGCCTTTACAGGCTCAACAGAAGTTGGCCAACACATTCTTAAATGTGCAGCAGACAACCTGATCCCATCGACGGTTGAGCTTGGCGGCAAGTCACCGAATATCTATTTCCCCGACATCTTCAACCATGAAGACGAATACCTAGATAAATGTGTTGAAGGGATCTTACTCGCATTTTTCAACCAAGGGGAAGTGTGCACTTGCCCATCACGCGTCCTTATTCACGAATCTATCTATGACAAATTCATTGCTAAAGTCGTCGAACGCGCAAAAACCATCAAACAGGGTAATCCGCTCAATACTGACACTCAGGTGGGTGCGCAAGTTTCAAGCGAGCAGTTCGACAAGATCCTAAGCTATATCGAAGTCGGTAAAAATGAAGGCGCAGAAGTGCTACTCGGAGGGGAAGCTAAATCGCTATCGGGTGATTTAAATGATGGCTATTACATCCAGCCAACCATGCTCAAAGGCCACAACAAGATGCGAGTGTTCCAAGAAGAAATCTTTGGTCCTGTTATCGCCATTACAACCTTCAAAGATGAGGCAGAAGCGCTAGAAATTGCTAATGACACTGAGTTTGGGTTGGGTGCTGGCGTGTGGACTCGAGACACCAACCTCGCCTACAGGATGGGACGCAAGATTGAAGCGGGTCGTATTTGGATCAACTGTTACCACGCCTACCCAGCTCATGCTGCGTTCGGTGGTTACAAAAAATCTGGTATTGGCCGAGAAACTCATAAAATGATGCTCGACCACTACCAAAATACCAAAAACCTACTGGTTAGCTACGACACCAACCCACTGGGCTTTTTCTAACCCAGATTGCGCTTTCTAATCCGGACTACTTTGCCTAGTCCGGACTACTAGCCGAGTAACCCACGAACGAATAGAGGCCCGCTCAAGCAGACCTCTTTTTTCATCTATCTTAACCGTTAATATATGGCAGTAGCTCAGTCACTAACCCTGTTGTGATGGCTCCATCGTGAACATTAAATGTGCTCACTTTGTCGATTCTGGAGTTTGTTGCAACGGATACCACCATATCCTTTTGCTTGATATACAACACAATACTCGAATAGCCCGGTTCCAAGCCATCGTGCGAAATGACCTTACCTAAATTAGGGTACGTATGGACGGTCACACCGAGCCCATAACCCGCGTCATTGTATTTACCATTTGGCACCACATTCACTAACTCTTTGCGGGATGCTTCAGTCATCACACTGTGCCCTTTTAAAAGGACCTCATACCAATTCACCAGAGCAGGTGCGCTCGCTATGACTCCGCCTCCAGCGGGCGAAAATATGGTGTAAGCGTCTTTAAACTGATAATTTTGGGCTTTACTGCTAGGTAATTGTACGACCGGACTATTATCAAAAGCTTTAGTGATGCTATCGGTCGAGCTTACTGGTATATAACCGTTTGCTAGACGACTACTAAGCCCTTTAGGTATGATCCCACGATTGGCAAAATAGACATTTTCCAGCGATAGGCTTTCCATTAACTGGCTAAAATTATCGGCGAGAGAACGTCGTGTGACATCCTCTATAACCAAACCTACCAATACATAATCTGTATTCGTATAGCTCCATTTACCTTTCGCCCCCGGTTTAAAGTACACAGCGTGCTGCATAGCAATGTTCATCAGCATCTCCGGCGTATAATACTTATGTGGGTCTCGGGAAAACTCCGTTTTAAATGTCTTGGTGTTAATTGATTGCGGAATGCCACTAGTATGATTTAGCAACTCCCGAATCGTCATTCCCCGCAGCGAAGGGGATTGACTGACAAGGCGGCGAATATGACCTGGATAGACTTCAGCTATCTGCCCTAAACTCTCATCCAGAGATACTTTTTGTTGATCAACCAAATGTAAGACTAAAGCGGAAGTGAACGACTTAGTGATACTGCCGACCAAAAACAGAGTATCGTCCTTCATTTTCTCTTTAGGAGAGAGTGAAGCGTAACCAGCAGGGATCGTGACAATTGGCCCGTTACCAATTTTATAAGACAATACTGCTCCCGGGATATCATATTGAACAATGAGTTGTTGAAGTTTCTCCTGCAGCACCGCTTGGCTTTGGGGTGCTTTAGTTTGTGCACAAGCACGGCCACTTACTAATGATATTGCCGTGAATAACACCAGCCCAGTCAAGGTCATAGAAGACTTTAGGTTGAGTAAAAATTTCATATTTGTCCTTAAAGTAGGTTACATCTTCCATACACATCGAAATACGACAATGAGGGCAAAGCGCCCTCATTGTTTAAAGCCCATGTCGTTCAGGCTTATGTTGTCTAAACTTAATTTGTTTAAGCTTATCTTGCTTAAGCTAACGTAGTTTAAGCTAACCTAGTTTAAGCTAATATTGTTTAGCTCTTAGACGTTAGGCGTTGATTATTCGAATAACGCCAAGCGATGCCGCCACCGCACGTGTTTTATCTTCTGAACAGTCATCCAGTAGAATGATATTCGGATAATAATTCACATTGAGCGTTCCCTCATCGACCCATTGGCTAATAGTCGAGATCAAGGCAGCATTGGCCTCCTCCGCTAAGCTCAAAATAGATGAGCCTCCGGTAGGGTCCAACCCGCCAATGGCATTCTGGGTATCACTTAATGTGAGGGTCCAATACAACTCAAAGATAATATTCCGACCTCCTTGATGGGGATAACCAACCATTTTATCTTTCTGATCTCGCACCATATCTCCAAGCTCATTCGTGTTGGAATAAGATCCTTGAATATTTAATACATTCGCTCGATGAGTGCCTTTACTTGCGTCTAAGTTAGGACAATCATTTGGGAAAAGTGCGATAACTTGCCCATTAGAAACCAACCCGTCTAAAGGGGTGTTATTGAAGCTTTGTACATCCCCGATAAGAAGATCACTTAGCTCTTGCTGTACTTGCTCAACGAATGCCGCCTTTTGATCGTTACTCAGGCCATCCCCACTTTCCCAATCTAAAAAGTGACCAAAGTCTAGAATGCTCAACTCTTTGTGATTGGCTTGATTGGAATAGAACTGCCGAATCTGGGAGAACACGTCCGAGAGTTTGGCCCCAATCGCGCCTTGGCGACCTAGAACCGGTATATCTGAACTATGGTGGGTGTAAAAGCCGCCTTCATACAGCGCTGGACGAAGGTCAAAGAAGCGCACCCCGTTTTCTAATTGCTGTTGGATGTTGAGGCGTTGTGTTTGTGTTCGTCGATCAGAGCCCGTCGCTGAACGGTGAGTTTTCACGTAAGTACCCGTATCATGAGAACCAGGGATACATAACTGAGATAAGGTTTTATTGCCAACTAACGCCCAATTATCAGACATCCAGTGCGAAATAGTGACGATTGGCCGTGTTAGCAGCTGCTCGACGACTACATCTGTATGCATGGCTATCATAATTGAGGAGGTCGTTTCATTTTCAACCACCACCTTAATATTCTGCGCCAACGACACATCGCTCGGACCAAAAGTATCATCACCTTCAATTTTCGATACACTGTTCGACGCGCAGTAGTTCAAGCACTCGGTGAGGTGGTCTTGAGATTTAGATACCTTAATACAGTACACAAAGTTACTCAGATCGTGGTTCCAAGGGTTTTCCCAAGCAACCGCCACATAACCTTGAATAATATCGTTACGATCTAAAATTTTATAAGTCATTCCCGCTCGGCTGCCTGTCGCCGCACCGCTCGCGTGAACATGAAAGAACCCACTCGTACCTAGCGGGCTAACATGATTCGTTGGCTGTCGGCACACACTCGCATTCCACTCTTTGCCGCTTTCAACTGCATGATTGCATTTCGCTAAAAAGTACTGGGGACAAATATTAACAAGTACCCCTTTCACACTGACACCATTCCCGTATTCTTGTTTTGCTTGGTTGTTTTTCTCTACGCTTTCGGTGACGTTTTTAATCAGTTTTTGTTTTGTTGCAGGTTTAAAGCTTTGTGCGCCGAGAGCTTGAATCAATTGTTCGTTATTCATGGTGAATCCTCCGCATTGACAGGTTTAGGGGCTATAAGCCACCTTCCCAAATGGCTTTTTCCATGTCTGACGTTTTAATCGCCACCAATAGATATGCGGTCGTTTGGTCATCTTCGATAACACTAACAGTGATGAAATCTTTCAGGCGGTTATTATCCATCGGTAATTGGACGGAGCCTTCAATTTTGGAGGTACTGTTATCTGCACAGTAGTCCAGACATTCTTGAAGATGGTTTTCAAGCTTATCGACTTTAATAAAAGAGACAAAGTTACTAAAATCATGATTCCATGGGTTTTCCCATGCAATGCTTATCGTTCCTCCAATCTTATCTTCTCTATCAAGCACTTGGTATACAAAGCCCGCTCGGCTGCCCGTTGCAGCGCCGCTAGTATGTACATGAAAGAAATTGCAAGTTTCTAAAGGCGCGACATTATTGTCCGGACGTACGCAAACATCTGCATTCCACTCTTTTCCGCTCTCAACCTTCTCATCTATTTTGTGAAGAAAATGCTTATCCGCGACGTTGACTAAAATGCCTTTGACGCTCACGCCGTGGCCGTATTTGTCTTTGGCTCGGGTGTTCTCAGCATCAGCTGTGCGGATATGTTCAATAAGCGTGGCTTTAGTCTCTTCTCGATAGTCGTTTGCGCCAATCTCTCTTAGAATTTCCTCATCAGACATATTTCTGATTTTGTTGCTAATTCCCATAATCGTCGACCTTAGTGCTTGATAAAAAAGATTTTCCATTACATAGAGCCCCGCCAGCATCCATGATGGCAGGGAAAGACCCATACCAAACTAGGCTCATAAATAGGTAATTACAATAGCGACTTTGGTCTAAGAAAAAGGAATAGATTTTAGAAAGGAGTGGAACGAAAAAGAATAGAATATTATTTGCCACGAGCCTTACTTAGTGCGGAGATACAGGCTTGATAAGCTTCATCGTAATCGAAAAAGAATCTTAAAATCTGCTGTTCATTTAACCCTTGGTCAGCGGAGTAATGTTGGATTTTATTCGAAAATACGACCGCGGATAGCACGCAGTTATGTTCGCACATCCAATCTGTCAACTCGTTAATGGCTTCCCAAGCATCTTGTGAGGCGACACCCCACTCCCTAGAATCCGTGAGTAGAACCCAAGGCTGTGTATCACCTTCTGGAGATGAAAGGACAAGCCCTTTCATCTGTTCGAACCACGCTTGTGCTGCCTCTTTATTGGAAGCCCCTGTTATTTCAGAGTGCAAAAGCCTGTTTTCAAAACTCATGGTCCACAACCCATGAATATTACGTTTTGTCATCATGCCCACATAATGTCCGACCCCCTCGCTGATCGAGTTTGTTATTTATCAAGGATCTCAGCAATAAGCGTGACCCGTTCCGCTCTCTCGTAAGAGAAACAACGGGCCTAGCCTGAACCTAGTTTGTTCTTAGCTTGGCGACATCTTTTGCGTCAATGTCAGCCGTGCCCTGACCATAGGTTTTGGTCAGGAAATTCACCAAGGTTGCAATTTGTTCGTCCGAAAGGTGACGCTCAAACGCTGGCATCATCACTTCACCTTCACTGGTATTTCGATGAACGCCATGCAAAATAACCTGAATCAAGTTATCGACCTTATCGGTCCCCACCACACTATTATGATACAAGGAAGGATAGTAACCATCTGGTGAACCACTGCCGTCGGCATCGTGACACGTGCTGCAATTACCCATATATAAAGATTCACCCGGCATTTGCTGCTGAGCTCGCGTAACGGGTATGCCGCGCAGTTTCAAGTCCTGTGCTGCCGCTTGACCTTGCTCAAACCGTGACTTTTGGGAACCAGAAACCGCGGGAACCGAACGTAGATAAACCGCAATCGAGTTAAGATCTGCATTAGTTAGGTATTGGAAACTGTGCTCGACGGCTTCTCCCATCGGACCTGCAGCTTGCGCTTTACCTGCGACAGTGCCAACTTTGAGGTATTGGACAATTTGTTGATTACTCCAACCGCCCAAGCCATCTAACTTATCATTGGTAATATTAAAAGCATGCCAACCGGCTAGGTCTGCCCCAGAAAGAAAACCGGGAGTTGTATCATCACTGCCTTTAGTTTGCATAGCCAAACCTCTTGGCGTGTGGCAAGTACCGCAGTGAGCGGCTCCTTGTACCAAATAAGCGCCACGATTCCATTGTTCACTTTGACCAGATTGCATCTCATATGCTCCTTGAGATAGGAACATCCAATTCCATACCGCCATCGGCCAACGCATGGCAAGTATCGCAGGAATATCACTGTGACGATTTGGCTGCTTAACTGGTTTCACCGATTCCATGAAATAGTGATATAAGGATTCGATGTCCGTATCTGATAGCTTGGTGTATTCCGTATACGGCATAGCTGGGTATAAGCGGCTACCGTCTTTGCGTATGCCCTCTCGGAGCACTCGAGTAAAGTCAGTGAGCGAGTAACTGCCAATCCCCGTTTCTGTGTCTGGCGTAATATTGGTGGAATAAAGAGTTCCAATTGGCAAAGGCATACCAAGTCCACCCGCAAATGGTTGACCACCCGCCGTAGTGTGGCATGCAGTACAATCCGACATCCGAGCCACATATTCCCCACGGCTCATACCATCTGGAAAAACGGTCGTTTGCATTTGCTTGTCTTGAGGTGGGTTCGATGTTTTGGGCCCTAGGGCGCCACTAACGATGAGCCCGACTCCAGCGCCAGCGGCGATTATGATTAGCAGTGCAACTCTAACAATATTCATAGCTATGCCCCCTGCTTCAACGTATCCGCAATTCGTAGAGACAGTGCTGCAATTGTTAGCGTGCAATTCACCGTACCTACCGTCGGCATTGTCCCTGAACTGGCGATAAATAAGTTTTCGTGATCATGGCTACGACAGTCACGATCCACTACGCTATCTTTGGGGTTATCGCCCATTAGCACTGTGCCGCAAATATGCTGGTTGTTAGAAAACGCATCATTGTATTGAACTTCCGTCCCACCCATCAGTTTTGCAATTTTCGTATATGCCTTGCGTGTATACACTGCGCTGCGTTTAACGTAATCATCAATCGCGTAGTAAAATTCAGGTTTAGGAATACCCATTGCATCTTTTTCTGAGCTTGCCACAATACGGTTTTCTGGGTGCGGTAGTAGTTCATGGAAGCTATCAAACTGCACATAGCGTGCTGCCTTGTCACGAATTTCACTGCTCAGCGCCGAGCCCATAATTAAGTTATCTTGCGCTAGTATTTCTTGCGCCATTTGATCTGCGCGTGAGACATTAGAAAGGTGTATTTTTTTCCCCGCATACTTAGAACGAAATTTGCCATCGCGCCAACCAATAATGGACGTCATTTCCTGAGCTCCGCGTCCCGGCCACAACTTTTCACTGGCAAAAAAACGAATCCCTGTTCCCGGGTGATCCATTAGGTTACGCCCAACCATATCTGAGCTATTACCCACATCAGACATCAACATCAATTTTGGCGTTTCAATGCCATTAGCTGCCAGAACAAAATTCTGCCCTTCGACTTTCACCGATTCACCGTCTGGCGTTTTATAGTGAACAGCAACAATGCGGTTACCCTCACCTTTCTCAATCTTGTAGACCACGGCTTTGTCGATCACTTGAGCGCCCGCCGCTTCAGCTTTCTCGACATGCGTGATCCCGTTATACATCGCGCCAATCGGGCATATTGGCATACAGTTGTTATTGCCACAGCAGGTCGGTCGCTTATCATATGGGCGGCTATTTCTGGCAACAGGCTCGGTCACCACATAAAAACCATTTTTATTTAACCTGTCTTTGATGGTTTTCTCGCTGTACGAGATAGGAAGTGGCGCCATCGGATACGGTTTTTCTCGCGGTGACCCAAGCTCCTCATTATCGGGGCCCCAAACCCCAAGCTCTTCTTCCGCTCTTTGATACCAATGTTCTAACTCTTTGTATTCCAACGGCCAATCACGACCTACTCCATAAATGGATTTCAACTTAAAGTCAGCCGGGATAAAACGCCATGCAGAAGCAGCCCAGTGCCACGTCGTTCCGCCGACGGCCCGTATATACTGAGCATCGTAGGCCTGTTCACCCTTTTGGATTAGATAGCCATTGCTCGGATTGAACTCAGGATGCGGCGCATAAGGCGTTGAAGGGTATGGCGCCATAAAGTCCATTTTGTCAGGTTGGTTGCGAAAACGTTCAACAATTTCACCACGAGAATAACGTGGTCCAGCTTCCAAGACGATCACCGACTTGCCTGACATCGCTAATTGGTGCGCAACCAATCCTCCTGCGACTCCAGAGCCCACAATGACGACATCAGCTTTTTTGGTTGTTGTCATTATGATTTCCTCTCTATCGGTTTGTCAGCCCAGTAACCAGGCTTGTTTGGACAATAAGTTCGGATTTGCAATACATCATCGACCGCCTTGAATTCGAGCGCATGGCGATACGTGATCACTTGTGCGGTCGCTCCCTCACCCACGATGCCCGTATACCACGCAGAGATAATACTTTTTGCGGTTTTCTGCGCCGATGGACTCAGTGATTTGGCCAATGTCTTCGCATCAGACATCGCCATTTCTTTCGCAAGCACGACCAACTCAGTGTTGAATTTAGGATTCAAACTCTGTAAAGCAACATAGAAGCGTTCACCGAGGACCGAGTTTAAATCATCGTATTCAGTCAAACGCTTGGAGATAGAAACAAACACATCTTTACCCTGAGAAGCACCTCCATCAGCCATCACATTAAAAGGACTGACAAGTGCGACAACACCAAGATACGCCGCCCCCTCCAATAAGGTCCGCCGAGTAACCCCATGAGTGGAAATGGCTGTACTAATAGGTTTTTTATTCATAACTTACTCACATTCTTGGCATTCATGTGCCTTGTTAGAGCTGTTTTTTTGCCGCGGTAATTAGCCGCAATTTTTCTGCTTATTTTTAACTGCACGTTTAACTAAGCGCTAACTGCGCGACAACGCACCCAACAGCATTTAAGGCTGGGAGACCCGTGTTCAACGCTCTAAAAGTATTAGAACAGGATGTTGGGGAATACAAGATTCGACTAAAGCCGCTTCGCGCGTGATGGAAAGAGAAAGGAGGCTACACATTTCGGGACAACAAAGGCTATATTGGTAGGAGAAGCTGGACACTCTCCAGCCCAACACCTTGATATACATGCTTCAAATATACGTTATTTTTCTCCATTCGTTCTTCAAGGAACATCAAAGAAGAAAGCAGCGTGGCCATCAGAAAATGGCCATAGACGATTAGGTTATAAGAACACAAACCCTATATACAATAAGTTGGTTAACCTGATGAGTATCTAGGAAGATGCCATAATTGAACCATGGGCCCCAAACCTTGGTGATAGAGCAAATGAAAAATAAAGACCCTGACTACGGACTTTATACCTTCGAGATAAGATCGGAAGTGCTCATACACAGTTCATATGGTCAGTGGAACGCTGAGTCGACTTTGAATTACCATAATCTAATGATCAGATATGTTGATAGTATCTGCCACCAGCCTTGGGGCATTATTGCCGATTTACGGCAGTGGGAACTGTGTCCACCAGACTGTTGGGAAATATTAGATGAAACAATGAAGTACTGCGTTCAACATGGGCTATGCTGCCACGCGACATTGCCTAATAATCGAGTAATCGAAGTATTAGTCGATAGGCTCAAAGACCGCTCTCCGATCCCGGTGCCACACCAAAATTTCAACAACACAAGTGACGCATTAAATTGGTGCTCACAGCTAATAAAAGATGCGGAGCATCCTAAAGGCGATACGATTTAGTCGCTGAAAGTGATGCCCGACTTAACTTCCTAGGGTAATCGCAGCAGTGGGTATATCTAAGCTGGGTAGTCAAACACTATAATATTTTCCAACAAGGGCACGAAAGCTTCCTTTAACGCTTTATGCTCAGGATGAGGCAAATAATTCTGCCGCCCTTCTTCATCTGCAAATGTCATCAATACCGAGTGAGTAAACCCTTGGTTCTTACCCTCAGGACTATCATTCTCACCCCACTCAACAGACACAACCCCTGTGATTTTTTCAGGAATGGCCGCAAAATGCGCTCTCACCTGCTCCACCTCAGAAAGTGAAACCGAATCTAAAAACTTAATCAGCAAAATATGACGAATCATTGGTACACCTATAACGAAAACTTGAAAGATGAACATCATATTTATACGGAAAAGCATAGCATTTCAAGTGCCTGTCATCTTGAGCCAGCGCGAACCAACTACCCGCTCCTTCTGGAGAGGAGAATTACATCTATTCAGAGGAGGAATCCGGCAAAGTGTTGATTTGGTGACGGCACCAAACAAGAGCCTCTTCAGGCGTAGTAAAATTTTCAGTTTCAACGGGGCTTTGGTGCTTAACAGATTGATTAACCATCTCCATTTGAATCCTCATATCTGTCACTACAGCTCTATATTTGAAGTTGTTTTTTAAAAGCACTCGTATTCCTTCAACGAAAATGGCCACAACATCAGGCGGGCAAACTTCCCAGTAGCGCATATCTTCAATATATGCCCATGGGTGATGCTTCATTTTTTCAGAGTGAGCAATGAGTTGTGAGGCTCCTTCCTGCGCCGTCTGCATATTCCAAGGTCCTCGTACTCGCATAATGAGTATGTGCTCAGACACATAAGATGTATCGAACTCAAAATCACCGTGAGGATTCCGGTTAATCTTCATGAATTCTATCCCCATATGGCTTGTATAGTCTGAGTATATGACAATTTTTTGCGCATCATGCCCCCTTGAGCTCTGGAGTTTTTACATTACTCGCTGTCACCCTAGCCAGAGTTTGAAACTTTAACGCGATAAGACGCAGTTAGCATCAACGCAGAAATCACAACCAACGCAGTAAGCAAATACGATTGATCGACCGGCACAAATACAATCCCAAGAACGAGCGGAGGCAGAGATCTAGAGAAATTAAGCACCCCAGAATAGACGCCATTATAAAACGAAAATTGGTGTTGGAACGTCTCATTAATTAAGACTGGCTTAGCTATGGTAGAAATGCCCAACCCAGTACCAAACAGCAGTGAAAAGATAGCGATAAGGTAGATGTTGTAATGAATCGCACCGTACAGAACCACTACCCCCAGCAACATCAGCACAGATGACAACAATGTCATATCTTTACCCGTCATCTGTTTACGAGCAATAATCGCGATTCGACCGATAACCTGAGCAACACCGATTAAAGCGAAAGATAACAATATGTACTTGCGATGTGGCCCTGATTGATTCAATGATGTGAATACTTCAAAAAAGATGATTGTCTGAATAATTCCCTGAACACTAAAGATCAAGGTCATCCACAATGACGTGCCAGAGAATAGCTCTCGGTAGGACACTTCAGTCGAAGAAGCATGTTGTGCTGGAGAAAATGCCCCCTTCATGGATTGCAGGTAACCGACAAAGAACACGATTAATAAACCAATGACTATACCGTTAGCCTGTAACCAGCTAAATTGACTGTACACTGGGGTCAACACCAAGTAGGCGAAGGTACTAGCAAAGCCACTGAATAGGGTCAGTTCAATCACCCGTTGATTAAAGGTATCCGCTTGATAACCGACTTCTTTAAACCGTGCGATCACCGGATCCATAAAGAGAAATGACAGGCTGAACCCAACTAATACGCTAATCAAAATCAAACCATGATCACTGTGAAGAATGGTCAGCGGCACATAAGCGCTGAAGGCGATAAGAAAACCAATCGTCACCCCTAACCGGGTTCCGTAGCGGTTAAAAATCCACCCTGAGATAACGGAACCGACTCCCCAAGACAGCAGCAAAGCAATCAAAGACCATTGATAATCAGTGGTTAAGTGCCCTTGGTCTGTGGTGGGTAAGAAAGCCCCATATATAATTGGCCACGCGTAAAACAGGAAAGCTGGTAGCACCAGCTGTCCTGTATTAAGCACCAAAAGGTATCGGCGCTTAATCATGTTGACTCCTCAAGTAAGCATCAAAATAACGCTCACCAAATGTTCGTAATGATTTAGCGTCATAATGAACAATATCTGGATTTGCAGTTAAGCCTTGTGCGCTTACAAACTGATAATGAGGAACTTGATCACTGAGATCTCTCAGTGCTTGGTTAACGTGCTCGGTGTAACGGAACTTGTCCTCCTTTTGTAAAAAATGTGGTAGTTCACCCGCGATGAAAGGCAAATTAGGCTCACCAAGATCGCGTCGAATCTTTTCTATAAATCTGGTGAGCTTCTCGGCATAAGAGTTCGCCCGCTCAGGGTCGCCGCTATCACTTTCCCCCTGATGCCATAGAGCCGCTCTGAGTCGCCCTTGTGACATCGCCTCTTTAGCCGACCGTAGAGCGTGTTCATAAAGCGGTCCTTGTGACCACTCATCTAGGCTGGTACTGCCAACAGCAGTAGGTATTAGCGAGACAGCGCGTTCCGGTTTATCAAGGCGAGCTTGTTTCGCGAAGCTCATAGCCAAGCCAACTCCTGCGTCAGGTTTATCCTGATGCAAAGGCTCTACGGCAGGCTGCCACAACTGGTCACGTAGCATTCTAATCTTAGAATCGCTAATAGCAGAAACTTCCGTAACCACGCCTCGGCCAGCCATATTAGACTGGCCCATCAATAGAAATATGTCGTTGTTTTTCATCATGTCAAACTCTTAGCGGCGCTTTGGAAAGTAATTAACGGACGAGGTTCATCATCATCTTGCTGTGGAGCTTCACTCCAACGCGTCAGCAAAGTTGGCATACTGCTTCGCAATAACAAGGTGAATCGGAACAATTCTTCGAGTACATCGATGACCCTATTACGATAAAATGAATCTTTGAGAGTGCCGTCTTGATGGAACTGGTTGTAGGCAGTTGGTAGTGACGACTGGTTAGGAATCGTATAAGTGCGCATCCAGCGACCAAGTACTCGCATTTGATTCACCGCATTAAACGACTGAGAACCGCCGGAGATCTGCATTAGAGCGACGACCTTCCCTTGAGTTGAACGCTTTGCGTCAGTGCTAAGCGGTAGCCAGTCAATCAGGTTTTTGAAGGTTGCTGACATCGCACCATGGATTTCAGGGGAGATCCATACCATTGCATCGGACCAACTCACGGCGTCTCTCAACTCTATGACTGACTCTGGTAGTGCACTTTCATCTTTATTCTGTGTTAAGCCAGTATCGGCTAATGGAATTTCATGTGGGTGAAAGATTCGTGTTTCAGCACCAAAACTTTCCATCATTCGCGCCGCTTCGGTGGCCAGCATACTGCTGTATGAACCCTCGCGTTTCGAACCATAAAGGAACAGTACTTTAGGCTTAGTAGTTACTATGTTCTCTTTGCAGCAAAAAAGTTGGCTGAGTGTGTCATCTACCGAATGCGTGGGTAGCTTGCGCACCAAATTAAAACGCACTAGCTGTTTACGTTGCCCGCTGTCAGTTTCAATCGATTCGATATTTTCGACCAGCTCCGCACTGCAATTTAGAAACAGTTCTCTGTCTTGGCCTGCAATATAAAACGTACTTTGACGGATGCCGACTTCTCGCAATTTACCTTTTAGGTTTTTGATAACTTGCTTCCCCACATCCGTATCGCGATAAGCTGGGTCTACGGCAAAGACACCTTGCGAAACATCCTCTTTCTCCTGAGCTTCTAACCCCATGAAGCCAACAATTTCACCTTCAAATTCCGCAACTGTTGTAAGCCAGTTCTTCAACTCTTCTTTGCTGATAGCAACATTTTCATTTAGCCAATTAGACAGTTTTCCGTTCAGGAAAGTCACTTCATCTAAATGGGCATTTCTCATGGTTATGTTCATAGTATTCTTCTCTTGTTAATCGTATTTGTGCGATTTATCTAATCGTAAATATACGATTGTGTTTTAATGATGTCAACTTTATCGTAAAATATCGATTAGATAATTGGATAGGATCTGAGAGTAATCATGGCTAAATCTAAGAAAGGTGAATTCAATCAATCACATAACGACATTGCAAGTTTGGGGAAAGCCTTAGCTCATCCTGCACGCGTGATGATTTTAGAAATTTTGTCTGTAGAAAATCGTTGCGTCGGTGATCTAGTTGAACGCATACCATTGGCTCAATCGACCATTTCTCAGCACATTAAAGAACTACATAAGCATGGTCTTATCAGTGCGGAAATCCGAGGACAACAGAGCTACTACTGCATAAACCAAGACCGTTATCAGCAATTGAAGACTGCTATGAATGGACTATTTCACGGCAAACTCTAATATAAATATTATTTCGTATTCACCCCAGCGGATAGAGCCTATCTCTCTTTCAGGCTCTATCCGCTGGGGTGAATGACTCAAGTGCGCCGTCATTCCTAGCACGAAAATGTCGGGTGGACGACACTTGTTACCAAGTGCCGTCTCCCTAAAAACCCAGCGTGCAACTTTCACTGCACTAGGCTCAAGCCCAGCAAGAGTCATTAGCACAAGGTTGGGGAAATAATCCCGCCTTGTGGTGTGCCATCGCTGCTCTTTTCTGGTAAAGTCCGTATCGATTTTTCAATCCAATTGGTTTGCGAGAAAAAATTCAATGAAATCAGATATGTATTCGACATTCTCTGCTGAGTATGACGAAGTTATTCAAGACAATATTTACAATGCAAACTTGGAACGTCCAACACTTCAATCAATGTTACCTACATTGGTAAACCTTAATGTGATCGATCTTGGATGCGGGTCAGGCGTTTATGCTCAATACCTTCTTGCCCAAGGTGCAGCTAAAGTTACTTGTGTTGATTCTTCTGAAGAAATGATTCAACTGGTTGCTAGAAAAACTGAAAAAATTGGCGTGAATGATAAGAGTGTTGCCTATGCGCAGGATGTATCAAAAGGGTTGCCAAATGAAGCAGATGCAAGTGCTGACTTGGTGATCTCACCACTAATGGTTCATTACCTCGAAGATCTCAATCCGCTTTTTACCGATGTCCATCGTGTTCTCAAAACTGGCGGCTCATTTGTATTCTCTACCCACCACCCATTCGCAGACTTTGAGTGTTCCAAATCAGGAAACTACTTTGAGCGTGAGTTAATTCAGGAAGAGTGGGATACAGTGGGTAAACCTGTACAAGTTAAGTTTTATCGTCGCTCACTGACAGAAATTACTAGTGCTCTGACGGAAAATGGTCTAGCAATTACACAAATTTCAGAAGGTGAAGTAAATTATAAAGTGAAAGAAATGGACAGTGAAACTTACGAATACCTATCCAAGAACCCTAACTTTATCTTCATCAAGTGCCAGAAGATACAAAGTCTGAATAATTGAGGCTCATTTCGGTATTCAGTCAATAGTTTGGCTGTTCTTCTCTAGCCAGATTGGGCAATTCACTAAGAGACTGTTAGAGATTAAACCTCAAGTTGAATTCTGGTGTTTCCCATACTTACACGAATATCAAACCCGAACGTGACACAAAGATACTAAACGTTTTCTGTCCCAAGGTTACATTCGACCTTTCTTGTCTTATCTTTAACTCTTCTGTCAGGTATTTATCAAAAGTTTCAGGCTTTAATGCCATAACCAGTTCTAAATTAAACGATAGAATGCGGCTTAAACGGGTAATTGTGTAGAAAATTGGAGGTTAAATAAATTTTTCAACGGAACCATATTATTTCTTGTTATCTGCCGTTAGAGTTATCAGCTCTGTTGGGACGGAGAGTTTTCCATATTTGTCAAAGTTGTAATATTGTTCAATTATGCTTTTATATACGCCATTTTTCCAAATATTGGCCAAACCTACCCGAAAGCTATCATAGTATTGTGCGCACTTCGGAGCAAAAACCAGAGTTCCTTGTATTCGCATCAGCGAATTTTTTGCAATCCCAAACTTCTCCTTTTCTTGGGGATATAAGTGGGTAATATCGGATAACCCAGCAGCTAAAGTCATCACTGCAAGATCAATACGTTTTAAATACAGTTTTTGTATGTTGGAACGATTATTTCGTACGTACTCTACATCTGGGATTTGTTTCTCTTGCAATACTTTCGAAAATGAACCGCCTAGGATATATCCAAGCACATACCCTTTTAGATCTTCAACGTTACGAAAAGGCACTCCATTAGGGTAGCGATCTTTCATATAAAAAGCTCGTAGCCTAGGATCGTAGAAGTTCACGGATGAATACTGGTCGACATTGTTGAACCACCTTTTCCCCCCCATTCCGGCACAAACATCATCCGTTTCAAGGACCTTAGGTATACGCTTGGTTGGGTAAACTTTAAAACGAACAGGCAAGTTCTGGTTTTTAAAGGCTTCATATACGATACCAGTCATAATACCCTTGCCAACTTCTGTCGTCATGAGGGTATTGTATTGTATGATAGCGATAGTTAATGGCTCTTGAGCTTTCACATCAAAGCTATTAAGGTTTAAAAGGATAATTGATCCCAGTATTATATTGAAACTAATGTGTTTTTTGATCATTTTCATCTCTAGACAAGTAGGCCGTTTCGTTAATTTCATAGGATCAAATTGGTCTTCCTAGTGTGTTAAATATAGTGCTAAGAAGCACTATATGTAAGTTGGCATTTTCTAATTCCGATGATGCATCTCCTTAGCAAAAACAATGTCGAAATAGCGCTGCGAAAGGCTCCGTTGCAAAGTTTGGCCACTGTTCCCCTATCGAGGTTTGGCGCTCATTTCAAAGAAAAGTCCTGTTCAAATGCGTTTTTCGCAACAGTGATGTGGAAAGGTGCTGAATCGAGTTCGCCCAAAGTTAGGTAATCCAAGAAAATTTTTCAGGCAGTTCAGGCGCACAACATCTTGAGCCAAACAGAGTGCAGGAGTATTTGAAGTGCTCAAGCGATATGGCTCTCATGAAAGGACTTGCAATGGGTGTTCAGACAAGTAAGTTTTCCGAAAAAACCAGCTTCCTACGGCTGGTTTTTTCACATCTACATAATAATTATCTACAGAACGACTTGATCGCAATGATCAATTGCAATCTAATCCACCTTTCGATAATTAAAGATTAAACTCACGATACTAATGGGCACTTCGAATCAATGACATAATTCGTTTGGTCAAACTGCTGCCACGCTCCCGTACTGACACCATCTACGACTAGTATCGATACTATTCCGAAGTCGATAAGAACTCCCGGCAAGGTCGTTGCGTCAAAAGATTTGCTCGCAAGAATAGTTACTAATTCACGCCTTTTGTTAGAACCTTCAACCATAATTGTGTAGTTTTTATTTTTCTTAAAAGTCGTAACTATGTCACCCCGTCCCTTATAAGCTCCATTTACGTAGATTTTAGCCTTCGGGTCATGACTCCTAATTGTCACTTGTTCTGAAGTTCCATTAAACATCGCAGCGCAACCACAAAAGCAAAAAAAGCAAAAAAAAGCAAAAAAAAGCAAGTTATTGCATATTCATGGCATTTAACGTCCAATTAAGTCGCGGGCGACGATACCAATACACTCAAACTTACCCCCCAAAACCACTGAAGCAAACTAGAGGATTGTGACACCTTCAATTTCAATCACTGAATTGACGTTAGCTCTTTCGATTATTTTTAGCAAAGTCGTTTGTATGACCTCATTATCTCTAATTTCAGTTTCACAAGAAAAGCGTTCTTCTTGAACACTCTCGCCCTCACCCAGCATAAATTGAACCACTACTTCAGTTGCACAGTCCGTGGTCATACCGTAATACGCTAACGTTATTTTTGGATAGCCATTGAAGCCTTTATTAACCTGTTTAGCGATACGTTTTTTAGCTTTATCCAAATTCATACTACTTCCTTTTTTAAGGCTGAAACTCAAGAGAAATATAACGCCTAATTAACTTCCGAATCAAGACTATATGGTGGTTCTGTCTGTATCGCACCATAATCACTGAATCCGAACAAAAGTAAAACTGCCGAGACTGCAAGTCAGGTTGAATTGTTTGCTAGACACAAAATTCAACCGCTGCACTTACTTGGTAAAGGACTGCACTTCAATGCTAGTTAAGTAGCGCCACTGCCCAACATCGACATCAAGACTGACCGTTCCAATAGCCTCACGATGAAGTGACACCACACGGTTACCAACAGCAGAAAACATCCGCTTCACCTGATGAAATTTACCTTCAGTGATAGTTAAAAGAACCTCTTTAGGACTGATAACTTCTAAAATTGCTGGTCGTGTCAATTGCTGCTCGCCTTGCAACGGAATACCGTCTTTGAACTTTATTGCTACATCATCCGTAACCGGACGAGACAAACCCACGCGATAAACTTTACTGCATTCTTTCGTTGGTGTCGTGATATTGAAAGACCAGCGACCATCATCAGTAATTAACACCATACCTGTAGTATCGGCGTCCAAACGACCTGCAATGTGAAGTTCAGAAACGTTATCAACGTCTAGGTAATTGAACAAGGATGGGTAAATTTCATCAATATTAGAGCAAATAGTGCCCGCTGGTTTATGCATGAGAATGTAGCGGAAATCACGAGCCTTTAACTTAGCACCATTCAACACTATGGTATTATTTTCATGTACTTGAGTCGCTTCATTCGTTACAACATCGTCATTCACACGAACCTGACCAGAGTTGATCTGTTGAATTGCTTCAATTTTTGTTAACTCAGTGCTTTTACACACAAATTTATCAAGACGCATTATCAGTAACATTCAGAGTAAAGACAGCCAAACATTATCCTACCTCACTGCAATTTAGCAACAATTGACTGATCAATAGGTGGCTTATGAGATTAATCGTTTTAGAGTCATCCAAAGTGTGTGCGACCATCGCCAACCTCGAAGTGATACCTCAGAACTACTTGACTTCAGCGTTATACAAGTTCAACGTTTAATGAACCGCTTACGAGAGTTTTTACGATCTCGCAGGATAAGTGTACAGGGAGATCGTTGCCTTCACGTAAAGAATAAACTTTGCGACAGAATCGAATACTGGGGCCATTAGCATGACGGATAACACATCGAAGTTTGATGAATGGATTAGGACTGAATTTGTTCAACACAATAACGAACTTGAGTCTTTGTACTGGCAACAGCCTGACAAGGCCAATGTTGAAGGAATAGGCGAAAACACAAAGCAATCTTTAGTTCGTGAAGGTAACTTTTTTATCTCTAAACTTCTTCAGGAAGGCAATACTGATGAAGGTTTTGATGCGGATTTTGATTTATTAGGAAACGTGGGGCTGTTTATGGCCGCATGTCGTCGTCATGAAATAACTGAACCCTCGAGAGAAAGGGTATCGCCATTGCATGAAGCATCCGCACTCTCTATGCAGATAGGAGCTTCTATTGGTGTCACACCAAGGTTTGCGACAGCACATCTAACAACCCATAATTTTGCGGTGAATGGTCGCTATAAACGTTTTACAGATCTTGAAGCGGAAAAGCTGTTTGTTGATTACAACACACGTGGGATTTTAGCTTACAAACGTGCCGCTGATGCTTTATTAAAAATTAAGCCGCTGGGCCTCTCACACCCCATTGCCGCCGATTTATTAAAGGTGGCCTACCACGCTTTATCTGATGTTTTTGATTCAAATGAAATATTATTTTCTAAGTTAGAAGCTGATGCCTTTTTTTATCAAGTCCGACCATACTACAAGCCTTACCGCGTTGGGCAGCATGTCTATCGAGGCGCTAATGCCGGAGATTTCGCAGGCATCAATGTGATAGATCTTTTGTTGGGGCTTTGCCTCGCTAATGAATCGTCCTACTCGCAACTGTTGGTTGATAAGTTTCTCTATATGATGCCTGAAGATCAAAAGATTCTTCGCGATTGTATGCGTATGACTTCCTTCATGGATGAATTTATTTTAGCCCGTAATCTATGCAATACCGATACTTGGTATCAAGAACATCTGGTTTTGTTTTTAGATGTCTGTGCGATGCATGGGAAGACAGCAGCGCAGCATCACAACCAACTGGTCGAAAAATACATTGCTAATCCTGCAAAATCCATGAATGAGATACATATGGATAAATTGACTGCGAGTGGTCCCCCCTTGCCAATTTTACTCGGAGCATTGGAAAAGTTGAGGGATAGAAGAAATGCCGCAGAACGTGAAGATATATTGACTCGTTTTGCCGATATTCAGCAGCTACGAAGCTCCTTAAACTAAGGAGAATGACATGAGCTCGGTACTTACGAAAAATGACTTTCATTGCCCTGATGGTGCTTATTTATTAAGTCATTCGGTTGGGCGACCATTAAAGTCGCTACAGAAAAGCGTTCAAGATAACTTCTATTCGCCATGGGAGATCGGTAATACTGAACCATGGGAAGCATGGTTGAAAGTTATCTACAACTTTCAGTCAGAGTTAGCGACATTATTTTCTGGTGATGCCAAAGATTTCTGTCCTCAAGTAAATTTATCCTCATCACTTACAAAGTTGGTTCAGTCACACAAACGTCTTGCCCGTAAGCCTGTTATTTTAATGAGTGAACAAGATTTCCCTAGTATGGGCTTTGCATTACATAAAGCCCCATTAGATAGCTCATCAATAGTCATGATCCCTAAAGACCGTGATATGACTGACACCAATGTTTGGCAAGAATACTTGCGAGCTGAGATCGACCTTGTTTTTATCAGTCACGTTTATTCGAATACTGGGCAAAAGGCTCCTGTATCTAATATTATAAATTTGGCGAGAGAACTGGATATTATCTCTGTGGTCGACGTCGCTCAATCTGCTGGTATCGTTGACTTTAATTTGAAAAATGCAATGCCCGACTTTCTGATTGGCTCTTGCGTTAAGTGGTTATGTGGTGGCCCTGGTGCTGGTTATTTATGGGTAAATCCAGATATCCTTAGCTCATGTCAACCAAAAGATGTGGGGTGGTTTAGTCATGAAAACCCGTTTGAGTTTGATATTAATGATTTTCGCTATCATGACTCGGCACTAAGATTTTGGGGAGGGACACCTTCCGTTGCACCCTATGCGGTAGCCTCACACAGTATTGGCCAATTCAATAGGACTAATATTCATCATGTGTTTGAGCACAATTTCGACATGGTAAACTATCTAATAAACCAAATTGGTGATTTAGTGATTTCACCTCATGATATTGAAACACGTAGCGGAACAGTAATTATCGCCTCAACACATAGCGACCATCTCCTAGAAAGCCTCAAGTCGAACCATATCTGGGTTGACCAACGAAGTTTAGGTTTACGTGTTTCCCCTCATATTTACAATACCAAGCAAGATATTGACCTATTTGTTAAAAAGTATTTAGAGTTACGAAAATTTTAGAGAGAAGTCTGCAGCGTCTTTTGAAGAGCTCAATACATATGCTATCGTCATTACATCAATTACGACAGGCTGAGGCTACAAGCAAGTTGGTACTCCTTTTCGGAGTTATATCTACTTCTCAGTCAAGCTTTTCGTCCGCACAGCATTCTTCTCGTAAAAACTCGATGACTTTATCTAAGCATTGATATTCAGCTACGCAGTATAAAGTGCGACTTTCTCTACGTTGAGAAACTAGACCAGCAGAGGCAAGGCTAGAGATAGAGTGAGACAACGTCGATCCCGGAATATCCAACTCACGCTGAATCGCTCCTACCGGAATCCCTTCCAAGCCAGCCTTAACGATACCTTTATAGATCGCAATTTGTTGGGTGGCCACGCTCTTTCAATGCCTTGGCGACACTATGAAGATAAGCAGGTGAGCCGTTACCTATTTAATGTTGCTGTTCCATTATTCTTATACTTTGTGATCATCTGTTTCTTAGGTTTCTTTATCTCTAAAAAGCTAGGTTACAATTATGAGATGTCCGCATTATTGGCACTGACTAGTTCAAGCAATAACTTTGAGCTTGCTTTAACTACAGGTGTTGCAATCTTTGGTCATTATAACGTTTGGTAGGACTGAATCCGTTAGGCTTGATGGTAAAGAGCACGAGAGATAAAAACCCATCGAGTAGCTTTTCATTATAAATGAAACATCATATAAAAAAGAAGGCAATTCAAGTTGGAATGAATCAAATTCATAGCTAACATAACAAATGTAACTGGGATTATCGGTAAATACAGCACTGCAACGTTATGAAGAGGTAAATATTCATACTTGGAATTAATAAAATCAGCTAAAACATAGGATAACCAGATGAAAATATTGTTCTTTCTACTTATTTCAACAATGCTATCCGCCTGTTCTTCTACAGGGGAAGATTACTCAAATGTAAAAGACTGGAATAATTACGGCTACCAAAGTGGATTCTCTGGAGAATTAAAAAAATCACCCGATGAATTAGCTCACACTGACAAAAATAAATACAATCAATATTTAAATGGATATAAAAAAGGTCAACAAGCGTACTGCAAACAGGACGCCTATTTGTTAGGGCTGACTTCGCAAGTATATAATGGAGTATGTGACAAAATCGATCCTTCTTTTGCACTTGAATATCAACAAGGATTGAGCAAAATAAGTTCTTATGGCTCTCATTCAAAGGACAGCGCGATTAGTGGTCAATCTTCTTCGCCTTAATTGCTCTCTCTATAAATCATAAAAGCAATCGCTAATGAAAACAGTCACTCCTGAAAACAGTCGCTTATAAAAAAGAAGGGGGAACTATGTTGTCCCCCCTTTTTTATCAAGCAACTTTTGAGGCCGAACGGCGAGCTTCGGTGATCAAGCTTGTTAGTGACAATAGATCATCACGCTTCATCATATCTTCAATACAAGTGTTTAGCTTACGCCGCCAATTGGGGTACTCATCAACAGTGCCAGGAATGTTGACCGGTAAATCCATTTCCAGCCAGTCTTCAAGCTGCAAGCTCAGCAATGAAGATGAACCCGCCGCTAAATGGCATTGCATATTATGACTCAAGGCACGGTCCATCTCTAAGAAACGGGCGTCTCGAGTTAGCCCCGGTGGCAGCATACCGTGCCCATCCATGCTGTTGATGATCTGCTGTTTGGACTTCAATCGATCATCATAAAGCGCCTGCAGTTGAGTTTCATCCAAGTATAAACCGAGCTCTTTGCCCATCTTAAGATCTTCGCAATGCCAAAAGCCCTTCAACGTTGGCATATCATGGGTACACAGTGTTGCCATTGATTGAACTGGGTAATGCGCTGGAGAATAGAATCCACCGTCGTCAGCCGATTCAAAGAAAAAGACCTTATACGAATGCACACCAGCTTCTTGCAGCAAGCCCACAATCTCGTCAGGGACTGTTCCTAAATCTTCACCAATCACAGCACACTGGTGGCGGTGGCTTTCTAACGCTAACAGTCCCAATAACGCCTCAACTGGGTAACTCAAATACACCCCATCACAGGCAGAATCACCTTTAGGGATAAGCCACAAGCGGAGAAGTCCAAGCACATGGTCGATGCGCAACGCGCCGCAATGCCGCATGTTCGCTCTCAACATATCAATAAATGGTCGATAGCCTTGCTGCTTGAGTACAGTAGGGTTCAGTGGCGGCAGGCCCCAATTTTGGCCTTGTGGCCCGAGAACATCAGGTGGAGCGCCAATGCTAAGATCTAGAGAAAGTTCGCCTTCACTTGCCCAAGCATCGACCCCACCTTCACTGACCCCGACAGCCAAATCGCGGTACAAGCCGATCATCATGCCTTTTTCTAGCGCCAATTGCTGCGCTTCCTGCAGTTGGCACTCAGCATTCCATTGCAAATACATGTAGAAACGTACTTGCTCTTTGTGCTCGGCAATATAAGTCTGCACCGCACGGTGTGAGAAAGTTCGATATTGCTCAGGGAAAACTGGCCAGCCCCAAATGGAACTATCTTTTGCTATCAGATCTGCATGCAGCGCATCGAAGGCCGCTTGTTGCAACAAAGACTCGCCTCCCATCTCAATAAAATCTTCAAAAGACTGGGCGCGATCCGTCTGTTCGCCTAAATCACGCGAACAGAATTCTTGATAGAGCAGCGCCAACACTTCTAGTTTGGCCTCTGTGACCTTGCTATAGTCGATCCATTCTTTATCCCTAAGCACCTTAAGGTTTTGCTGGAAGCTAAGCTCAGAAACTTTTTCCTGCGCTTTTGCACAAACTGAGAACTCTGGGACAGCAGGGACATCTAAATAAATAATATTGAGCCAGCGGCGCGACGAAGGGCTATATGGGCTAGCCGCCTCTGGTTGTGCTGGGTATAGAGAGTGGATTGGATTCAGCCCAACAAAATCACCGCCTTGTGCGGCAATGCTCTCCACCAGTAACTTCAAGTCGCCAAAATCACCCACGCCCCAGTTATGGTGAGACTTTAATCCATATAGCTGAACACTGGTTCCCCAGCTTTTGTGACCGGCCATCATAGCTGGCTGCTTGAAACACGACTTTGGCGTTACGATCAAGTCCGCTTCATAAGGCACTTTTTTACGCTTACGATGAAGTAAAAATCGGTGGTAACCCATTTCCATTGCACAAGGTAGCGAAACCGTTAACGGACCATCCTGAACCCTTTTGTCAGCAACAACGTGCTGCTTGATTTCGCCACTGATTTTCTGACCCGATTCACTGATGATCTCCCAACAAAAATCTGCTGGACGGATGCTCCGGCCGATATACAAATCAACATAGATAGATTGGTTTTCCTTGGCAAGGATAACTGGCTCAATCAATCCTTTGCAACGATGGACCTTTTCTGCAGAAGAGAGCAAGGCTTCGTCACTGCCGGTTTGGTAACCCAGACCATCCAACACCTTGGAAATGGTAGATACATCAGCATTAGATTGCTCACCCCAAGAGTTTGTGTAGCGCCCTACTATTCCTGCTTGAACAGCCACCTGTTCCAATATGGTATTTTCACTCATCTCTAACTCCAATAACGACCTTCCCAGCCGATATACATTTGTTCTTTGCTGTTGGCGGTCAATCCACACGTATTGTAGATACAGCTCCCAACCTGCACGGCGGGTCTGAGAGCCAATGACTCAATTGTGGTAGTACCCGATGTACTACTACACTAATGGGTTAAGATGGAACAGAAAATACTCACAATATTAAATTGAGATCAGAATCACGAACAGTATGGATATTATTCAGGAGGCTTCACATATTATGTGATATTTGTTCAGGAGAGAGGCGACAAGAAGATCAATAACGGGGGGTTGGGTGACGACTTGCCCAAAGGCGATATTGAGACATTAGGTTGTCTAACGCCAGTGCGACCTTACTGGCGTCCTTTCATGATGACGTATAACTACCGATTTGATAACAAATCATATCGAATTATGATTGATAGCTAATCTTCACATGTGTTAAGCCAAATCTTATTTATAAAAGAAGTTCAACATGTCTGGGAAGCGCCGTGCCCAAGCAGACTCTGTATGTTCCGCTCCCTCTTCGACAACGTAGTGCAAGTTAATACGGTCCTTCTTTTCTAACAAGTGATTCACTTTATTGGAGCCATCCAAATAGATATTTTCGAAATCAACAGATCCACCGCTACTTTCTTTCGTTCCCATATCCATATAAACCTTGATATTTTCATCAAGTCGGCGTTGCTCTAGATAGGCGATCATTTCAGGTTGATTGAACCAGAAAGCGGGGGAAAATACGCCAGCCATTGAGAATATATCCGGACGCTCCATCACCCCATACAGGCTGATTAAACCGCCCATTGAGCTGCCCGCAATCGCGGTGCTTTCGCGCTCTGGTTTAGTTAGGTACATTTCGTCAATATAAGGCTTTAATGTGTTGACAATAAAATCAATGTAATGCCCTCCTTCTCCGCCACTCTGGTATACCGAAGGGTCCCAGTCTGGCAAATTGAAGCTCTGATCCATCTTCCATGGCGAGTACTCATACATACGGCACAAGCCATTAAACTCAGCGCCATTATCAATCCCTACTACGATGACCCCTTCATCGAGATCAAACAATCGGTCAACCGCTTGAGGGATTTGCCAAGTGTCACCACCGTAACTAATAGAGGGATCAAATAGGTTTTGACCGTCATGCATATAAATAACAGGGTAGGTTCTCTCAAACTGGTAGTACCCTTTTGGCAGGTAAACACGAATACTTCTTTCGCGTGGTAATGGGTGCATTTCGAAGTTATTTATAATGTGATAACGATCATTGGTAAGCATAGTAAGCCTTAGTTTTTGCGCGTTTTTAGATCATCCTGAACCATTTCATTGGTTTGCTCATGAATAGTTCGGATATGAATTGGTTCAAGGTCTGAGGATTTCTCAAATTCAGTTAGGTAAATATCGTTATGAATATGCTCAGCCGTTATTTTCACTATCAGGCTATTGTTGGTGTACAAACCTTCACTTGCCCCACTTTGAGAAAAAATAAGTGCTTGGGCCATATCCACAACCATCATGAACCTTTGTGATGGGTAGATTTCTTCTTGTTTATCGAAACGGGAATAGAGCTCGACTTTCTCATGGGGTACGTCAACACGGTTGAAAGAGAAACAAATAATACGCACTCCTCGCTCGATCGCCTGACAGATTTCATCGCTGAATATCCCCAGCCTAAAATCTGAATTCAGGTAGATCTCAACCTCGGCCTGATTAATCAGCTCACGAGCCCTCTGCACAAGGTTGTCGTATCCGGTCATGTTGTAAATGAATTCTTTCTCTTCCTGCAGCATCATCTTGGAAAGCTCTTTTTTCAAGATGCCGATGTTTTCAACGGTTTTCTTCTCGATCTGGCTGAAGATCAGCTCCGGTAACTTAGCCTCATACTCCTTGGTATCTCCTTCTGACATGAAGATATAACCGTTGTTGTAGAGGTTATCGATTGAGGAGTAAACCGACGAACGGGAAAGTGAAATTTCCTTGGCTATTTTATAACCACTGGCACGGCCGTTTTTCAGCAGATTGATATACACAAGAGCATCAGTTTTAGTAAAGCCGAAGTCCATTAACTTAGTCACGAGATCTGGCACAATTTGTCCTTTAAAACTATTCACAATCAGCCCTTTAGATTATCACTATGTGATAGCGACGTCTAAGCCGTACCACGTATTGTCGGTTCGACTATCACATTCAACTGCCTATCTTGATAGCAGTAGGGACTCGACAAAATCCATAATGCTATCAATTAGGGGGAGGCCTCCCCCTAACCTGTTTACTGTCCTAAAATCTGGTAGCCGTATGGTGCAAGCTCTAGCTCTTGCGAGCCCAGCTTCACTGACTTTTCACCATCAGAATTGTTCAGTACAAATGTCAAACCGCCACGTTGATACGCGATACAGTCCTTATCATCAACGTTAGTCCAAGAGATAGAGGCTTCGTTTAGCTCAGGGTGATTGAGACGAAGCTGAATCATCTGCTGGATGAAGGCACGAAACTCTAGATCCTGCTCTTCTTTATCCCAAGTCATACAGCGACGATTCTTCTCATAGCCCATACCACGCACACCATTCATGCCAACTTCACCACCGTAATAGATACAAGGTGAACCGACTTGGGTAAACATAAACAGATAGGCCAGTTTTGCCTTGCCTTTATGGTCACCACATTGAGAGAGAATCCGCGACGTATCGTGACTATCAAGCAGATTAAACATCGCCTTGTTCACATTGGCCGGATACGACATATAAGAGCGACTTACATCATTAATAAAGCCCTGCTTATCCGACAAATTATGAGCAAAGAAATCTGTAATAGCCTGAGTCATTGGGTAATTCATCAATGAATCATATTGCTCACCACGTAGCCAAGCCATGCCTTCATGCCAAATTTCACCCAAGATATAGCAATCTGGCTTCGCGCCTTTGACGACCTTGCGGAAGTCTCGCCAGAATTCATGGTCCACTTCGTTGGCAACATCTAAGCGCCAGCCATCGATATCAAACTCTTCTACCCAATGGCGGGCGACATCGAGCAAATAAGCTCGGCACTCTTCGTTCTCAGTGTTGAGTTTTGGCATCTCAATAACGTTACCGAAGGTTTCGTAGTTAAAGTTCCAAAAATCCCATTGATCTTTCGGGGTCTCTGGGTAAACCGGGAATTTATTGATCCAGAACCAGTCGGCATACTTTGAGTCTTTACCTTTTTCAACCACGTCTAACCACAGCGGCGACTTATCACCAATATGGTTGAAGACCGCATCCAGCATGACTTTCATACCGCGGTTATGGGCTTCTTTTACTAGAGCTTTAAAGGCTTCATTACCACCAAAGTGTGGATCCACATTGTAGTAATCAACGGTATCGTATTTATGGTTACAATTAGCAGTGAAAATCGGACAAAGATACAAGCCGTTCACGCCAAGATCTTGCAAGTAATCCAGATTATCTATGACTCCCCATAGATCCCCGCCCATAAAGTTACGCTCAGTAGGCTCTGTTCCCCAAGGCTGCACATTTTCCGGTGAGATTTCCGGACGCCCATTAGCAAAACGTTCTGGGAATATCTGGTACCAAACAGTGCTTTCCACCCACTTTGGCGTTTCTAAAACATCGCGAGGATTAATATATGGAAAACAGTAAAAGTTACTAAGGTTACTCATCTCTACTTCTTCTACCGTAGGATCTGAGATATCAACAATACGCTTTTCACCATACACCAACTTCTCGCCTGTCTTTCCATGCAGGATAAAACCATAGCGTGAACGGCGCTTAGGTGGCGTAAATTCAGCAAACCAATGGTCATGGTGTTCGGTCTGGCCTTCCAGCACCATTTCCACGTCACTTCCACCGATCCAGCCATGGGCTTCGCTGCCGCCAAGGTTACCACCATCGAGTCCCCCTTCCGCCCAGCGATATGGGTCACCAATCCACAGAGTTACCCGCTCGACTTCATTCTTTGCCGTACGGATCCTTAAATGTAATGTCTCTTTATTGAAGGCGTAAGCATCCGCACTCTTTGGCGTATGCACAATAGAGCTTTTCGTTATCATTATTTATCCCTAAATTATTTTAATAGGCATTTCAATTTCAACATTAATACCAATTTCGATATTAATAAAAGAGCTTGATATGCCATAGAATTATTCTTTTACTGCACCGCTAACTAGGCCTTTAGCAATATGCTTTTGTGTTGCGACAAACAATAAGGTAATAGGTACGGCAACTAATAAGGCACCAGCAGTAAACAAGGTAAAGTTCTCTGCCGTTCCGGTTCTAATCCAACTGAATATACCAATTGCCAATGTCATTTTATCTTCACTTCTCAGGATCAAGGTTGGTAAGATAAAATCCATCCAAGGCGCGGTAAATGACATGAGTGCCACGAAGACGAGAATAGGTTTAGCCAAAGGCAATATAATCTCAAAAAATATCGTAAAGTGACCTGCACCATCTATTTTAGCGGCTTCATCTAATGACGTAGGTATCGCATCAAAATAGCCTTTTACCAACCATGATAAAAATGGTAAAGACCCCGTTACGTAGACCAATAGCAGGCCCCAATAGCTGTCAATGAGATCTAGCTTAGATAGCAACACATAGATTGCTGTCATCGATAAAAAGGCCGGGAACATTTGTAGCACTAAGATCCCAACCATCACATTGCGCTTACCTTTAAAGCGGTAACGTGAAAAGGTAAAGGCGGTAATAGTTACCAAGACCAAGCAGATGATCATATTGGCTAAAGCCAACCAAAAAGTATTTTCATACCACTGAATGTAAGGCGTATCCTCAAGCAGCGTCCGATAATGATCTAGAGTAAAATGAAAGCTGCTGAAAGATGTTGTGAATAAATTGTTTCCCGATTTAAATGAAGCGAGCACTGTCCAAAGTACGGGAGCTAGCACAATCAACGCATTTAGGGCCAAAAATATATAAACAAATACCGTACTCATTTTAAGTGGTTTATGAGTTGCCATAATTACATACCTACATCTTCTTTAAATGACTTCATTCTTCTAAACTGCCAAATAGCAATCGTTGACAAGAATAGGAAAATTACAATCGAAACCACAGCGGCAATATTATATTGTTGAAAATCTAGCGTTAGTTTATATATCCAAGTAATCAAAATATCGGTATGACCAGCAAATCGATAATCTGGATTAATTGGGCCGCCTTCGGTAAGCAAGAATATTGCGCCAAAGTTATTAAAGTTATTGGCAAAGGCCATCACTAGCGACGGTGCTAACTGATTGAGTACCATAGGCAACGTGATTTCCCAAAACTGCTGTAATTTATTCGCGCCATCGACTTCAGCTGCTTCATAAATTTCAGCTGGTATGTTGGTCATCGCACTTGAAATCATCAACATGAAGTATGGCGCACTAACCCACACACTAACCAGTATTACGGTAACCTTGGCCGTAATTGGGTTCGATAAGAAGCCAATAGAATCAATGCCTAATCCATTAAGGAGATTATTGACCGGCCCCACCCCATTTAACAACAAACGGAACACTAACAAAGTAACGAAAGACGGGATGGCATAAGGCAAAATAAAAATTAACCGCCAAACTTTTTTAAATTTTATATCTCTATGCTCAACCGCGAGTGCCAATACAAAGCCAAACGCAAAATTCGCGGCGGTTGCACAAACCGCCCAAGTCACTGTCCAAGTGGCCACTCCAAAGAAGGTGCCAGACCAAATCTCCATTTTGAACAGAGAAACAAAGTTTCTTAGCCCAACCCAATCAATCAAGCTTCTCGGTGGTATATGGTTTGGCGCTGAATAGTTGGTGAACGCGACCATGACCGTGATAGCGATAGGAAGGATTATAAACAGAAAAGTCGCAGCGGCTGACGGTGTGAGCATCAAAAAAGCAAAATGCTTCTCATACGCGCTTTTCACCTGATGCTTCAAAGAAGTTCTTTCTGGCACAAAACTTAGAGCGTCTTTCACATTGGCTATGTAAACCAAAGCAAATAACCCAATCAGTAGGACAGCGATGACTCCATCTACCAGCATAAAGATTGAATTATCTCCTTGGATAATATCAAACCCTCTGCGCTGCTGCGCAATCTCGCCCAAGGTTGCCAATCCTTTTACTGCGGTCAATAAATCAACAGCAAAGTACAAGAAAGCGAGTTGTATTATAAGAAATATAAACCCTCTTAAATACGCGCCACCTTTTATTTGGCTGCCTCCCATGACAACAAGGGAGAGGGGCGAATTAAACGCCCAAATTCTAGCAATTAATTGCATTTGACTACCTAATGTTATTACTGCTGCATTGAGATCTGCTGTTGGATAATGTTTTCCGCCTTATCTAAAGCACCTTTAATATTTTCATTACCATTCCAGATCCCTGATAGTGCCGCGTCCATTGGTTGCCAGAGGTAGCCCATTTCAGGAATAGATGGCATCGCATCCGAATATGCGCCCTGTTCAATCATCGCATGAGTAATAGGCTCGGCATTCGTATCGCTAGCCGCTTCTTTCATCACAGATTTAATCACTGGAACCGACCCTGTCATTTCAAAGCGTTTCTTTGCCATCTCTTTCGAAGAGATGAAATTTGCAAAAAGCTCCGCAGCGCGTGGATATTGAGTGAAAGCCGACACGACCGCTAAGCGCACTGTCGCGAAAGTTCGAGGATGATGTCCATCAAGAGTTGGGATAGGTGCGACACCATAGTTCAGCCCTGCACTCTTGAATGCTTTCACGGCCCAAGGCCCATCAATGATTGCGGCGACTTTACCTTCTTCAAACAAAGCTCGGCGTACCTGTGGGTCGCTAATATCAGCAGAGTTGGCGCTATTGGCTGCTTTCAGTTTGAGCATTGAGGTTAAACCAGCAACCGCTCCCTTATTCGCAATCCCTAAGTCTTTGGCATTAGTGCCATTATTGCCAAATTCATAACCGCCTTCCATTGCCAAGAACATACGCGACTGGTAGTAGTTTTGAATGTTCCACAACAAGGTGTATTTATGTTTATCCGGGTTATTGAACTTCTTGGCAAATTTAATAAGTTGCTCAAACGTTGCAGGCGCTTTAGGCAATAGATCCTTGTTATAAAACATAACGACGGTTGAAAACGACAGCGGGAAACCGTAACTCTTACCATCGATTTTGGCCGCAGCAGATGCACTCGATATAAAATTATCTTCGATACGCTTCGCACTGACTAAGTTTTCCATCACACCGCCCGCCACAACAAGGCGACCTAAAGTGTCATGCTCGATTTCAACAACATCACCAACTTTTGTGGTGCCACCATCCTGGATAAGGCGAGTCGCCGTATCCACCGGCGATAAAGAGCGGAAAGAGAACTTTACATGATAGTGATTATGTTGGTCGAATTGTTTGGCTGCATACCGCATGAACTGTGTGCTGACACCATGGTCTGCCCAGATCATTAAATTTGCATCTGGTTCTGGCACTACATCTTGGGCAAATACGGAGCCACTAATACACGCTGAAGCAATTAATGCGGATAAGAGAGCACTTTTCATTTTTGTTCCTTTTTTTGCATTTCACGGCTAGTAGTACATCCTGTACTTCCAATTAGAGCGTATTGATAAGATAGAGGTCAACTACTCATATGAGCGGTATTCGTTTTTTGTGATTCCAATCATTAATTAACATGCCTTCATATACTGGTTTAGAACGAATATATCCATATGCAAACAGTGTTTAGCCTCCCCCGCCGCTTATTACAATAAACTCACTAATAACAAGCCATCCGCTATTACCGCACCCACTTCAATGAGAGATTGCTCAAACTTCACCGTTCACAATGCAGATGTAGATCACATAATTTCACTGGGAAAATGACGGGGAAATAAACATCAGCAAATATAGTCGTACGTCCTGTACCACCAAAACAAAAATTACAATTATCTAGCAAGGACTCTTTAGAATGAACAAAACAATCTTGTCAGTACTCATTGCGAACGCAATGTTTACCTCAAGCGTGATGGCGGCAATTCCCCCATCAGATACAGGATCTACTGACACGAATGAACACGACTTCTTCTCAACGGTTGTTGACGGTACAGGAGGAAATATAGGTGGCTTGGTCTCGCAAGAAGACAAGAAATCCTACGACGCAAGCGGCAATTTAATCGGAAAAAATGAATATACTGAAATCAGTATCATTAGCGGTTTTTTATACAACAAACACCTTCCGGTATCATTGAACTACTCGTTAGAAAAAACCCGAAATAAGTGGAGCCCTGCCGGTAACTCATCTCCAGTAGTTGATAACGGTTATAAGCTTTCAACGAACCTTCGTTATAACAGAGGGATTGGCGGAGGATTTAGCTCAGGGTTTGGCTGGGCCAATGAAACTGATCGCAATGACCGCACCCAAAAAGACGACAAACAAGTCAGCCACAAAGGTAAAGTGAAGCAAGACATCAATGAGCTCTACACCTTCCTCGGCTACTGGAATAACGACTGGCAAGGTGGGTTTTATAATCAGTTCAACTACGGAATGAGCAAAGAAACCAACTCATTGGACTCTACTAGCAACTGGGGAATCCTGAACGATACCTATTACGAGATTTCAATCAAACCATACAAGAACTTTGGCAAGTTTTTTGGCGGTATTGAATTCTACTACGAAGATAAAGATACCGATGGGCGTGATGGCACTTACCTGCAAAATTACAACGAGTGGTATATCGAACCAGAACTTGCATACACCTTTGACTTCGGTGGCCGCTTGTCCATAAAACAGCGCTATGGTGTTGAAACCACCAAGATGGCAGCCACCAAGGTATCCAAAGAAGCGAATTACTTTGGCGAAATCAATAAAACCACCATTGGTTACCAGCAGAACTTCAAAAACTGGTCAGTTAACACAGAAGTCGAACTATTCAAAGAAGACAAAGAACAAGAAACCGTGAACAACAGTTACCAAAGAGAATCGAACGGCTGGGACGAAACCAAGAAAATCAAGATAACAGCTGAATATCGCTTCTAACGCCAACAGGAAAAATCATATGATAAAGGTCGCGGAGATTGCTGATGTGATAGGTGGTATTGTCATTGGCAACAAGGAGCTGCACGTTGAAAACATAGTGGAGCTAGACAACCCCTCTTCTGGAGGACTTGCCATTGTCCGGCAGCCCAGCGACCTCAAAAAAGTTTCCGCGAGTTTAGCTGACGTTATTGTTGGACCACAATCTATCTGCAAAGATATCAAGGCAACAGTGATTGCCATTGAGCAGTTAAACGCCCAGCTCATTAACCACTTTCTGACTTGGTATAAGGTGAATAAATACCGATTAGATGACCAAGACAATACCTCTGACATTGATGATGTCTACATTGGAAAATACACCTCAATTGGAACAGGCTGCCACTTTAAATCTGGTGTAAAAATCATGAACGGTGTGACCATCGGCAACAACGTTGCCATTCATGCCAACACGGTTATTAAGGAAGGGACTGTAATCGGTGACAATGTCACTATTGATTCCAACTGCTCGATTGGCAATTACAGCTTTGAGTATCTAACCAATGAACACGGAGAATACATCAGGCTAGAGAGCATTGGTCGAGTCATCATCGAAGACAATGTCGAGATTGGTTGCAACAACGCCATTGACCGCGGCACCATTGGCAATACCATCATCGGCGCGGGCAGCAAGCTGGATAACCTGATTCAAATTGGCCATGACGTCAAAATAGGACGCCATTGCTTGCTGGTATCACAAGTCGGGGTTGCCGGTTGGACAGAGATTGGCGACAACGTCATTATCCACGGCCAGGTTGGGATCACCGGTGGTGTGAAGATTGGTCACAATACCCGTATTAAAGCGCAAGCTGGGGTGACGCGCTCTTGCGCACCTAACAGCCACTTGTCTGGTTACCCAGCTCGTGACACTACAGAATACTTAAGAACTCTCGCTTCACTTAACTCTCTGATTAAGCGAGAGAACCAACCAAAACAAAAAAACAACCATTCAGGTAGATCCGCTGGAAAAACTAGCTGGTTCAACAAGGTTTTAAATTTTAAATGAGATTCTCGGAGTAACTCATGGCCACAGTCAGCCTACGAAAAGTAGAAAAAGAATACGAAAATGGCTTCAAAGCAGTGCATGGCATCGATCTCGATGTCAAAGACGGTGAATTTATGGTTTTTGTTGGCCCATCCGGTTGTGCAAAATCGACTACCCTACGCATGGTTGCAGGACTTGAAGACATCACCGATGGAGAGATTCGTATCGGCCAAAAAGTGGTCAATGACCTAGCGCCAAAAGACCGTGGGATCGCGATGGTATTTCAGAACTACGCGCTCTACCCTCACAAAACCGTTTTCGATAACATGGCTTTCGGTCTAAAAATGCAGGGGAAATCGAAAGAAGAAATCAAACTTCGAGTGACAGAAGCGGCCGAAAAACTTGAGATCACTGATTTGCTTGACCGTAAGCCAAAAGAGATGTCTGGCGGCCAACGCCAGCGAGTCGCGGTTGGACGAGCGATTGTTCGCAAGCCAGACGTTTTCTTATTTGATGAACCACTTTCAAATCTAGACGCCAAACTCCGAGTTTCCATGCGAGTTAAAATCGCACAGCTGCACCAGTCGCTTAAAGAAGAAGGTAATCCAGCGACCATGATCTACGTCACCCACGACCAAACCGAAGCACTTACACTAGGCGATCGTATCTGCGTGCTGAACAAAGGACAGATCATGCAGGTGGACACACCAACCAACCTTTATAACTTCCCAAACAATAAATTCGTTGCGGGCTTTATTGGATCCCCAGCGATGAATTTGGTGGATACTGCACTAAGAGAGCAAGGCGGGAACTATTTTATTGAACTCGCTCCGGGCCAAAAAGTGGTCATTCCAGAGAATAAAACCCACGGTCTTAAACAAAGTATTGATACAAAAGTCTGCTTCGGCATCCGCCCAGAGCATATCACGCTTGCAAAAAACTCTACCGATCTCAACGTGATTGAAGGTAAGCTTTCCGTAGTCGAAAACATGGGTAATGAGAAATACCTACACTTCAGAGTCGGATCCAATATCATTATCGCCCGAGTCTCCTCTGTGGATCTATCGACATCAGATATCGGAAAGAATTTCCATTTCAACTTAGACACCAGCTTCTGCCACGTATTTGACGGTGTCACTGAGCAGAATATCTCGTTGTAGCTTTTCGGTATCTAGAAAGTTCGGTATTTAAAAAAAGAGAGCAATTTTGCTCTCTTTTCGTTTTTCAGTAATACCTGAGCTATGGATATTCGGGCGAATCGCTCAAAGCCTGCACTAGAACATCCTAGATCTCAACAACAAACTAAATTCACTAAAATAAATTAGCCCCAACCCACTTCAACTTATTCCAATACGTTCCCAAATATTCGTGAAAAGCGGTCTTAGTTTTTGCTACGTCACTTCCATTCGGCATAGATAAAAGGCTACTGTTTCTATGCATAAAGTCTGTAGTCGCTGGAATTGGTTTTAGTCCTTCTTTTTGAAAAAGGGTCATCGCTCTTGGCATATGGGATGCCGATGTGACTAAAACAAACGGCGCATTTCTGATTAATGTTTTAATACTTTGCGCTTCTTCTTGAGTATCTTTAGGACTGCTCTGTATTAGAATATCGCTTTTCGGGATCCCTAAGCTCATAAGCTTGTTCGCATTTCTAACTGCTTCAGGAACTTCGTAACCCGGACCGGGATAACCAGAAGTGATGATTTTTGCACCATGTAACATATGAAATAATCTTATCGCTTCATACGCTCGGCCATTAAAGTCACCACCGAGAAGCAAAATATACTTTGCGTTAATATCACTGTTGGCACTTAGCGCTGGGTAAGTCGACTCCAACGGCTCTATTATCCAGTTAGAAACAGGTGGATAACCTATCAAAAACATCCATATAAATGAGAAAGTCAAAAACACTTTCGCCTTCTTGTAACTTTTTCTATATAAAAAGAAAAGCCCGACTCCAAACGAAAGCAACCCTATAGCAAAAGGCATTAAAAATGCTGATAGTATTTTCTTGAGAACAAACCCCATTTATTCCTCGACATAACATTCTCTGAATCTGGCACGAATATGCCTAAGTGAAGGCTAGTTTACTACCTCCTTCCAACTACAAGAAAGTATTTCAATGAGTATTACACCCTAATTCACTGAATCCCACACTCTGGTAAGACCCCAGATCTCTATACACTCTCAAGCTTTTTAAGACATGTTTACGTTTCCAGACCTTGGTATAGGTGATCGACTACGTCAGCCCAATGACCTTTCTGAGAATCGACGTCATTGAAGAGTCAGCACCGATCCTCTATCAATGATCTCGGGTTCAAAAATCGGATTTTTTGAACCCGAGTGAATAAGTTGATAAGTCGCCGCCTTTGCCATGGAAGTAATCGGGAAATGCAAACTCGTTATTTTAGGCGTCACAAACTCCGCTCGTTCCCCACTGTCATAACAAATTAACGAAATATCCTCCGGAACATGCAACCCATGCTCAGAGATCGCGAGAAGTGCACCTACTGCCATTTCTTCATTGCAACAATAAATAGCAGAAGGCGGGTCGTTTTTCAGAATTTGGCAGGTTAAGCGGTAGCCACTTGGCAGGTCATACTCTCCAGATAAACAGTGTGTGGGCGTCAGGTTTGCGCGTTGCATTGCATCAAGAAACCCATCGCGCCGAAACTGGCTAGAATAACGGCTTTCTGGGCCACTAATGCAGGCTATCTTAGTATGCCCTTTGTCGATGCAATGTTGAGCCGCCAGTCGGCTCGCCAATTGGTGGTCAAAGAAGACACACCTCTCTTCGAGACCTTCAACAAATCTATCTAGCAAGACAAACGAACGTTCTTGCTCCGCAAGCTCAATCAATTGTTGATCAGACAGGGCCCGTACATGCAGTATCAGTCCGTCACATCTCATGTTATAGAGTTTGTGAATGGCGCTTAGCTCTTTTTCGGCACTTCCTCTTCCCTTAGTTACCAGTAGCTGTTTGTTATGTAACTCCGCCTCAGTTTGGACATTATCCATCAAAATACCAAAAAAGGCCCCCAAATAGGATGTCGTGACTAATCCAAGCGTCTGACTTTGGCTGGAAGCTAAAGCTCGTGCTGCGGGATTAGGAGAATACCCAAGCTCCGCGATTGTATTTTCAACCAATTGCTGCGTTTTAAGCCTAACTTTTTTTTCGCCATTCACCACCCTAGAAACAGTTGCTCGCGAAACTCCTGCGGCGGTGGCTACGTCTTCCAATGTGACCATGACATTGCTTTCCAAACTCGTTAAGGTTTATCGGTATTATGTTCTAAATGAAAAGAGGGGAACACTCTCCCCCTATCAGAATTAAGCAAATTTCGGCAAATATTCTTGGTTGCATGAAATGACATCCGCTAATAGTGACTCTGCGAGATTCGCATCACCAATCAGCGGATTAGTGACCAGCGCCAGTAGCGCAGCCTCTTTATCTCCAGACACTGCCGCTTGTATAGTCAACTGCTCAAAGCTTTTTATTTGTGCAGTTAAACCATGCATTGAGTTAGGAAGCTTGCCAAAAGCCAACGGGTGCGGTCCTTGGCTATCTACAATACAATCTGTTTCAATAACCGCGTCATCTGGAAGCCCTGTGATGGCACCATTATTTTGGGTATTCAGCGTAAGACGGGTTCCGGAATTATTTTGAATTGCACAGATCAACTCAACAGCCACTTCTGAATAAAAAGAGCCACCTCTGAACGTCAATTGTTCCGGTTTTTCAGATAGATTTGGATCGGCGTAAATTTCAAATAACGCTTTCTCAACCTGCATGACCTGTTCTGCTCTTGTCCCTTCGTTACTGGCTTGTTTAATTTCATCTTTAAGCATGGTTTGCGTTTGATAAAAATAGTGATGGTATGGGCAAGGTATCGCATTGAGCGCCCGCAAAAAGGCCGGGTTCCATGGCGCTTCTTTGATATTATTCATCGTCAGTTCTGCACCGTCACACAGACGGTCGATAACAGTTTGGGTGATATCTTCACCTTTATGGATAACATTGTGAGCCCAAACCATATGGTTAAGGCCACCAAAACGTATCTGAAGGTCGTCAAACTCTACTTGCAGCATGTTCGCTATCATGTGATGCATAGTAACAGGCACATTACACACGCCAACAATTTTCGCGTTGGTGTAACGTGTGACCGCTTCCGTGACAATACCAGCAGGATTGGTGAAATTAATGATCCAAGCATCGGGAGCAAGCCTTTCAACTAAACGTGCAATATCTAGCATGACCGGAATCGTTCTAAGCGCCTTTGCAAAACCGCCAACCCCTGTCGTCTCTTGACCTAGAATATTGTACTTGAGCCCGAGACGTTCATCTTTAGCTCTTGCTTGCAACCCGCCCACCCTTAGTTGAGTGAGGACGTAGTCCGCACCAATAATGGCAGTATCCGGTTTGTAGTGAACCGTGATTTTGACTTGTTCTAACCCTTCTCTTGCAAACATCCGCCGTGTTAACGCGGCGATAGTCTCAACTTTCTCACGACTAGACTCTATATCAACCAATGCTAACTCATGTAATGGGAGGCTTCGCCAACGTTTGATGATCCCTTCAATTAATTCAGGGGTGTAGCTGCTTCCGCCACCAATGACCGCGATTTTTGCCGTTTTCATTGCGCGTCTCCTTCTGTAATTGAGGTCCTGCGAAATAATTCGATCATGTCGTTAGCTAAATCTTGAATCAACATGGCATTCATCAAATGATCTTGAGCGTGAACCAAGATTAGAGTAGTCGGCAGTTTGCCGCTACCTTCATCAAGCCCGATCAATTGAGTTTGCACCTTATGTGCCTGCGATACGGCCTCTTTGGAATCACGCAATAGTGTTTCTGCTTGGTTGAATTCATCTTTTCTCGCTTCCTGTATCGCCATTAATGCGCAGCTACGTGCGTGACCAGAAGTAACAAGCAACTCCATTACAATAGATTCAAAGTCAACACTATCAATGTCTTCCGCTTTTTGAGCAAGCGGTTGGCTAATCGTTTCCATAAAAATTCCTTTCAAATTCCGTTAATAAATGTACTTAAAATCATTCGGGTTACGCATTGGCCGAAGCGGTCAGCGGGCTTTCATCATTGCTAGGTTGCGTCGCGTTTTCCTCTTTGCAAAGCTGCTTCTCGTATGCTTTGAAGAATGGATACCAAATGAGGTAGTCCACAGCAATCAAGACAAACACCAAAATAAACGCGCGATAATCCCAAGAGGCAGAAATCATGGCTCCAATAGGAGCAGGAGTTGTCCAAGGCGCCATTGCGATCATCTTTTGGACCAATTCTAGATTCAATGCAAAATAACTCACCAACACATTAACGATTGGCACCACCAATAAAGGGAAAAACATAATTGGGTTCATCACCACTGGAGAACCAAAAATTAGCGGCTCGTTAATATTGAATAGCGCTGGCACCACGCTCAGCTTACCAATCGTTTTCAAGTGCACTGAACGACTTCGTAAATACATAAACGCCAAGACGAGCGTTGAGCCAGATCCTCCGATGCACAGGTAAAATGACCAATAAGGAGCCGTTAGAATATGAGTTGCTTGCGCGCCGTGGGTAATAAGTGCAGCGTTTGCAGCAACATTGGCCATAAAAATAGGATTCAGTAACCCTGTGACTATGTTGTCTCCGTGGATACCTGCAAACCACAACAGATTCGCGATGGTGACGGCTAAAAGGATTGCAGGTAGGCTGTCTCCCATTGCAATCAAAGGATGAAAAGCTTTCATGATTGCAGCAGGCAATAACATGCTGTATTCACTTTGCAGAAACAGACTGACTGGATATACCGTCAGCATAATTCCTATCACTGGGTACAATAATTCAAACGAACGGGCAATGGCTGGGGGTACCTGCTCTGGCATCTTTATCGTGATATTGTACTTTTTGAGCCTATATATGAGCTCAACAGACCAGAAAGCGCAAATAATGGCGGTGAATACACCTTGCCCGCCTAAATACTCCATCGACATAGTATTGTGTACTTGAGGGGCTGAGGCCAACAAAAAAGCCATTAAAGAAAGCATGGCCGACGTCAGCCCATCCAACTTATAATGCTTCGCTAAGCTGTAGGCAGCACCAATACTGACAAAGACGCTCATCAGCCCCATCGTCATGAAATAAGGCATGGTAATCGTGCCCCAATGTGCTTTCGCTATATGCACCCACAATTGACCTAAAGTGGATGTGGTGTCGGCATTAAAGGGGGGATTGGCAACAATCAGCATGATACTGCCGACAATTAGAAACGGCATTGCCGAAATAAAGCCATCACGAATGGCGATGATATGAGGTTGAGTCCCAATTTTAGTCGCAATCGGCGCAACCCGATTTTCAACGACGTCCATTATGGATGTATAAAAGCCCATACAAAACTCCAAAGTGCCGCAGCTCGCCAAGCAACACGTGGCGAGTGTGGTAAGTTAAGGGGAAAATCTACGAAATAAAGTAACTACACTAAGAAATCAGAGCCAAAGCGCTGTCCAGGACTTTGTCTCCACGCATTGTGCCATAATCCATCATATTGATGACCGATACCTTTTTGTCTAAAGGAGTGGCAAGATTAGTAATTCGAGTTTGTTCATATTTCACTTGCGGGCCAAGTAAGACCACGTCATAACTTTCAATGTGATCGGCAATGTCGGCAACAGAGACGGCATTTATTTCTACCTCTATCTGCCTGCTTTGTGCAGACTCAATCATTTTCTTCACCAACATACTTGTCGACATTCCCGCAGCACAACATAGCAGTATTTTGTTCATCGTATTCCCCTGTAAATTCATCCTAAAAGTACCAATGCCGTTAAGTGGCCCACAAATGAGAGCGCTCTCATTTGTGGCTACGGTAAGTTTTTTATAGGAATAACAATGAGATCTTCGTTGGGTTTATCCTGAGTCAAGAATTTTAATGACCAATTAATGAGAACTACATCTCGTCGTAAACAGAAATACTATCAAAAGAGACAATGGGATGAATTTTTTCATCACAAAAAGTTAACCAATGTTCCAGGGCCTAGCAATGTTCCAAACTGTGTTTGGTTTCGCGTTCCCTGCTGGGGCCTTACTAAGACATTGAATATCGACAGCGCGGTAGTCAGTTTTTTGGGTCGTGACGCCAAGTGGTTGAGTTAGTGTATAATCTTTCTTTTTCCAAGGATTGAATGATGGCTACCATTAACGTGAAATGTCGTTTTTGTTCTCAAACTGACCCTGTCAAAAAGCACGGACGGAACCCAAGAGGTATCCAGCGATAGCGTTGTTTAGAAATGTAAACGGTGCTTCCTCCTCGATGATGCTTATGAAGCCTGTAAGCCGGGAGTTAAGGAAAAGATTGTCGATATGGCCATGAATAGCGCCGGCCTTCGAGACACAGGGCGAGTGCTGAAAGTCGGTTACAACACCGGTTTGCGCACTCTAAAAAACTCCAACCAAGACAAGTAACCACGATCCCGTTTGATGCCGCGATTATTGAACTGATTTGTGAAGTCGACTAACAATGGTCTTTTGTGGGAAATAAAAAGAATCAGCGCTGGTTGTGGTATGCATGGGAGCCGAGGTTTAAACGTATTATTGCTCACGCATTTGGCAAGCGGAACAGACAAGCATTTAAGCGTTTCCAAAGCTTGCTGACTCCCTTTACCGTCAATTTCTTCTGTACGGATATTCAGTGTTTACACAGCAAATTTACCACATGAAAAACACATCGTGGGTAAACGATACACACAGAGAATCGAGCGAACCAATCTCACTTTACGCACTCGACTAAAGAGATGAGTGAGAAAAACGATCGGCTTTCCACTTCACCCGATAGCTATACAATACCTTGAGTATCTTTGATCGACTTCCGTGATTGGGGCATAACCTCATTAGATACTTGGGGAGATGCGAGTGACAACATTGCTTGGATGTCTGAAAACCAATGTATTTTATTGGTCAACGTGTTCTCTAAAAAGATCCAGCATTTCGCAATGGAAAAAGGGATTATTAATAAAGATATTGTGCAGTTTTTTTTCGACTACGATGAAGCCTACCAAGCCTGCCTAGATAAACTTGCCGATTTACGCCGTCACCAACTATGAGAGCATTTACCTAGCTCGGAAGCCAACTTTTCATAGATATGTCCATGATGGAAAATCACCCAAGAATATACTAGTTTTTAAGTACCCTAAATTTTAACTAGCAATCTAGAATTGGTAAGATCATGATATTACGAATAATTTCCTTAATGGCAATTACATTAATACCCACTACATTTAGCTATGCGAAGGAATTTAAAGTAGCCATGATTTATCCTAGGGATGCTCCATTTTGGCGTACAGTAATTAAGCTATCTCAGGAGAGTGCTAATGATTTAGGGATAGAGCTCACTGCGTATAATGCTAAAGATAGTCATGTCAAAATGAAGAAAATATTACAAACAGTTGTTGCCGGTCCAGACAAAGTCGATGCGGTAGTTTTTAGTAATTTTAAACACATGGCACCTAAGTTAATAGAGATTGCTGATGCGGCAGGTGTCTACTCGTTCCTATTCAACAGTGCTATGAATTCAAAGGATGCCAAATCTGCTGGCTCTCCAAGAGTGAAATACAAAAATTGGATAGGTGAGATGTTACCAGATGAAACCTCGGCAGGCATAAAACTAACCAACCTGTTAATAGATGCTGCGTTAGCTAACGGTAAAGTTAACGCTGATGGTCAGGTAGAAGCAATAGGAATCAACGGTCCTAGAGCATCTGGATCAGCAATCGTCAGAGAAAAACTTCTAGAACATGCGGTAGGAATGAGAAACGATGTTGAATTGCTGCAGATCGTGCACTCTGAAAAATGGGATGAAAAAGATTCCAAGCAAAAATTTATAGGCTTAGCAAATCGATATCCCGCCGTTTCAGTGTATTGGGCAGGCAACGATCGCCTTGTAAACGGTATAATACAAGGTGCTAACGAGCTAAAACTAAAACCTGGAACTGACATTTTCACGGGAGGGTCTGGGTTGAATGAGACAACGCTTAAACAAATCCAAGCTGGTCATGTAGTAGCTAGTTATGGTGGACACTATATTGAAGGTGCTTGGGTAATGGTATTACTTTATGACTATTTAAATGGAATTGATTTTGCACAAGAAAGTCTTGAAATGAAGACTCCAGTCGGAGTGGCGACAAAAGAAAATGTAGACTTGTACTTAGGCAAATTAACCGAAGAAAAATTAAGTGAAAGTAATCTCAGAAAAATCGATTTCACTCAGTACTCAAAAAAATATAACCCTAGTGTATCAAAATATAATTTCGATTTTGATTCAGTCTTAGATCAACTTTAACCACTTATTACTAGGTGAGGTAATTGCGCAGATTGGTCTTGTTCGACCCCCGAGTGTGGGTACCGTTTTATTGAAATTCCCCGGGAGCCTCGCATTGAGGATCTCGGAATTTTTAACGGTATTGGAGGTATTCACACACATCATAGTTAACACAGCTACTAAATGCACCACCCCCCCTCCTTGTTATAATTGTGAATCTAAAGGTATATTATGTTTTTCAGCTAATTGTGACAGCGTGCCATCTTCTTTGAGAATATTGAGTCCCTTGTTAAAAGCTTTAGCTATTTCTTGATGGTCATCAACTTTCTTGGAAAACATATTAAATAACATATTTGTTTTAAGTGGAGGGGTTAATTTTACAAATTTCCCTTGATACTCTGGAAGATCTTTCATAATAGTATAATTTATTATTACCTCCGAACTTAAAATAAGGTCAACTCTTCCACGGTCTAATTTTAGTAATTTTTGTTTAATGTTTTTTGACTTGCTCTTTTTTAAGAAATCTGCATTATCGAAAGATTCGCCGTAAGAAGACCCTCGTAAGTAATCTATCGAGTACTTTTTAAGGTCTGTCAAAGATGTATAACTATTGGGAGAAGACGACCCCTTTTTTTTGAAAAATGAATCTGAACTCTTCATTATAGGGTCACTGTATACTGAGTAAGCTGCTCTTTCTTGTGTATAATATGCTCCCAACACAGCATCGGCCTTACCATCCTGAACCATTTTAAGAGCTCTAGCCCAAGGGACAAAGTCAATTGTTGTCTTATACCCTACACGTTTTAATGCTTCTTTTGTTACTTCACTGACATAACCTTGCTGAGGTAAGCTAGAAGCAAAAAAAGGAGGCCAATCTACCGTAACAAAACGTACTACCCTCTCTTCTGCACTTAATGAAAACACAGGGAATAATAGTAAGAAAAATAGATACTTTTTTATGGAATTCCATTTTAGTATTTTTTTCATAAATCGTTCTCGTATAATATACGTGTAGAATATATTATAGTCGGTTATCGTGTATGAGATATGATTTTCTTGGGTCGTGACAAAAAGTGAGTTAGCGACTACCGCTTCCCCTTCCGAAACAGAGCACTACTGTGATAAACAAAGGCATAGATTCGAGTTAGCCCGTTAGAGAAGCGCGTGAGTGGCGTAACACATATCGGAACGAATAATTGAACAACGATGCCTATAGTACCTCCTATCAAGCATCGTATATATTTGTTTAGGTTCTTCATTAAAAATGATCCCAGCCTAACTCGTCTTAAATATTCCCACGCCCTACCTTTACGAGAATTTAATTTCTCAAGTGAGTTAGCAATAAATCCCCCTCTATTATCCCCTTCGCCCCAGAAGCAGTTACATATATATTGTTTATTTTCAATGTATACACATCTAACAGTCATATCTAGATTACCGGATTTTTTCCTTACTACATCTCCAACACAAAACATGTATGTTCCCTTATTAGAAATGGAACTCTGAAACATCAATAAAAATATTATGTTTTTATAAATCCCGATAAAAAGCAGTAAATTATAGACTATTAACTAGGGAAGAATGATACCCATGAACAACTGTAAGCAACTGCTTTTACATTGAAGTTCCATTGCGTTATTTAGAGTAATTATTCAACCAAAAGGATTCGGTCGACATGTAATGGTTTCACCTTAGACAGGCGTTGTTGAACAAATCAGGTTGAAGACAGATCTTACCTACGCTTAGCTTCCGTTAGTGTCTAACAGGCATACCTAGTCCTATGACTTTGTTCATGGCTTTGACATTAGCGAGTGCCTCACCGACTTGAGCGTTGTAATGCCTTAAGCTCAATTGACCGCTAGTGAGTCCTTTGTATCGAGACATGGCCGTCTCAGACAGGGAGCGGTCATGGTAACCAGAGTCGATTTTCCATTGGGTTAACGTGTCATTTTTTAACGCTTTAACYGCTTCGTTTCTTGGGTGCCCATCATCCCAAAAGGCCGCATTTTTACGTGGGGGTATTAATGGCGTTATCCCTTTTTGTTGCAACACGTTATGGCACTCCTTTGTGTCGTACGCTCCGTCACCCGATACCGCCTGCACCTTTCTTCGAAGAGGGTTGAGGAGTGTGGGSAACACTTCACTGTCTCCGACATTAACGAGGCTGACTTCAGCGCTGATGACTTCATGGGTATCCACATCAACAGCGAGGTGTAATTTACGCCAAGTTCTCCGCTTTTCATTGCCATGCTTTTTAACTTTCCACTCCCCCTCACCAAACACCTTAAGGCCTGTAGAATCAATCGCGATATGACGAATACTGCCACGAGATT